>NZ_JALLGN010000009.1:0-158268 GCF_023072605.1 Brevibacterium sp. R8603A2 | reverse complement strand
GAACGCCTGGGACCGATTCACCCCTTTCCTGCAGTTCCCACCCGACCTGCGCCGGGTGATCTACACGACCAACGCGATCGAGTCGCTGAACTACCAGCTGCGCAAGGTCACGAAGAACCGCTCCCAGTTCCCCACCGACGACTCCGTGGTCAAGCTGCTGTGGCTGGCGATCTGCAACATCGAGGACAAGCGCGCCCGTGAACGCGAGAAGGAGCGCGGCAAGGCCGGCACACGAAGAGCTTCCGGCCGGCTCGTCGAGGGCCAAGTCACGACGAACTGGAAACAAGCCCTGGCCCAGCTGGCCGTGGCCTACCCCGACCGAATCAACCGATACCTGTAATACCCCGCACACAATTCACTTGACAAGCCCCTTCCATCCTTGGGAGACCTCGACCTCTACCCCCGCAACGACGCGCCCGTCAGCATCAACCCCTCGCTACACCCTCAAATGCGATGAGCCCGCAAAGGTCGGTCCTGGCGCGTGGGAGTGCTCACCCCGCTGCCCGACGGCGGCTGATCGGCTCGGAGCTGTCGGCGACATCCACGGACGCGTGCGACCGGAGGAGGAGCCGAGGCCGAGCTCAGCAGCCCGCCGCCCGTCCGGGCCGGGCGCCGTGAGACCCTGTTCCGCGTCGATGCGGAGCAGGGTCGCCGCGTTTCCGGGCCGCTCCTCGTTCGCACCGGGCTCGAGCACGCCGTTCCCATTCCCGGATGACCGCTCGCTCTGCTCCCCACGACGGCCGCTCGACGAGCCGATGATGCGCACGCATTCCGGACATCACCCGGTCCGTCACCCGGGCCACGGCTGGTTGCTGTCCCGGACTTCGATGTCGTCCGCCTACTGATCGTGAACCGTGATTCGCCTCGGTCCGACGGCCGCCGACGTCGTCACGCACGGCAACCCGGGATCGGCGCACTGCGACCCCCACCGTTCGCGGATGCGGAGCCTTCAGCGTCGTCTCGCGCTGCGGTCCCCGCGCCGAAGCGACCGGCATGCGACCGTCGACACCGTCCGAGGGAGCGTATCCGGAGGGACTTCGGGAATCTTCAGGCCGTGGTCAGCGAACACCCGATTCTCACGTACATTAGGTGAGGCAAAGCGAATTAGCTATGGAAACTATGTTGTAAAGATGATCGAGGAGTGTCGGCGACCGAGGCCCGAGTGGGCCGGCGCGGTCTCTGGGATCACCTCACCCACGGAAGGCCAATGAGATGTTTCTCGCGTCGTTCCTCATCGGCCTGCGTGAAGGGCTCGAGGCCGCACTCGTCGTCAGCGTGCTGCTCGTGTTCGTCTCCCGGGCGGGCCGGAACGACGTGCGTCGGCGCATCTGGTTCGCCGTCGGTCTTGCCGTCGGCCTCACTGCGGCGGTGAGCGCTGTCAGCACCTTCGGCCGCTCGAAGCTCACCTTCGAGGCCCAGGAGATCATCGGCGGAACGATGTCTCTCATCGCTGTCGTCATGATCACCGGCATGGTCTTCTGGATGCTCGACGCCGGTACGAAGCTCAAGACCCACCTCGAGGAGGGCGCCGCTCGCGCGCTCGTGTCCGGGACAGGGATCGGGATCTTCTGGATCGCATTCGTGTCCGTGGGACGCGAGGGGGTCGAGACCACGCTGATGCTGTGGGGCTGGGCGAGCGATCCGATGGCGATCTCCGGCGCACTCACCGGCATCCTCGTCGCCATCGCACTGGGGTGCGGCCTCTACTTCGGGAGCATCCGCTTCGACTTCGCGACCTTCTTCACGTGGTCATCCGGATTCCTCATCATCGTGTGCGCCGGCGTGCTCGCCTACGGAATCCACGACCTCCAAGAAGCCGCTGTGCTCCCGGGGCCCTTCTCCGGCGAGCCGATCACCCCGACGCATCCGCGGACCGGCGAGGTCCTCACCGGATTCGCCGACTATCCGTTCTGGGGAGCCGCCTATCCGTTCGGCTGGGCGTTCAACGTCGAAGAGGCCATCGACCCCGCGGGCTTCCTCGCCGCCCTCCTCAAGGGAACCGTGGGTTTCGTCCCGCAGATGACGTGGCTCGAGGTCACCGCGTGGGCGGTCTACATGGCCTTCGTCGTCCCCGCGTACATCCGTCATGTCCGCCGCATCCGCACCCGGGTCCGTGCCCGCGCCGAGGACCTTGCTCAGGTGCAGGATGATGCCGCCGCCGCAGGAACCCAGGCCCACGATCGTACTCCCACCGCGGCAGGTGACCATCCGAGCCCGGTCACCGACACCGCGACCGCAGTCCCACCGTCGAACACCCCCAACTGAAGAAAAGAGAAGATCGATGATCCTGTCCTCACGTCCGCACCGTGCTCTGGCCGTCGGATCCTGTGCTGCCGCGGCCCTGCTCGCGCTGACCGGCTGCGAGGCCAATGACACCGCGACCGACGACGGTCTCACCGTCTCCGCGGCCGATGACTCCTGCGAGGTCTCGTCCGACACCGCCGCGTCCGGCACGACGACCTTCGAGATCACGAACGACGGCTCGATCGTCACCGAGTTCTACCTCCTCGGGGACGACGGTCTGCGCATCGTCGCCGAGCAGGAGAACATCGCACCCGGTGCGACCGCGACGCTCACCGCCTCGCTGCAGCCCGGTGACTATTTCACCGCGTGCAAACCGGGTCTGCGCGGAGCGAACGTGGGGGAGGCCGCATTCACCGTCACGGGCGAGGCCGTCGAACTCACCGGTGAGGACCAGGAGCTCTTCGACACCGTGGTCGCCGACTACGTCGACTTCGTCAAGAACTAGATCGCCGCACTCAATCCCGAGGTCGAGAAGTTCGCGCAGGCCTACATGGACGGTGACGACGAAACGGCACGGGAGCTCTACGCGCCGACCCGTATCCACTACGAGCGCATCGAACCGATCGCCGAGGCGCTCGGCACCCTCGATCCCAGGATCGACTACCGCGAAGTCGACTATCTCGCCGAGGCCGAGGAGCTCGAGGCCGACGACCCCGAATTCACCGAGTGGACCGGGTTCCACCGCATCGAGAAGGACCTCTTCCCACCGCAGCAGGGAGATCGCAACGCGGACGGATCGGATGCTTTCGAGCAGTGGGAGGAGAGCACCCCGGAGGATCGGAAGCGACTCGGGCAGCGACTCATCGAGGATGTGCAGACCCTCTACGACACGGTCCACAGCGAGAGCTTCGTCTCCGATCAGCAGATGAACATCTCCACCGTGTCGAACGGTGCCACCGGTCTGCTCGAGGAGGTCGCGGTGACGAAGGTGACCGGCGAGGAGAACTGGTGGTCCCACTACGACCTCTGGGACTTCAAGGCCAACGTCGAGGGTTCGCGCGTGGCCTTCGATCTCGTCGCTCCCATCGCCGAGCGCAAGGGCGAGGATGGCGCAGCGCTCGTCGAGGAGATCACGGGGGAGTACGACGAGCTCGACGAGCTCCTTGCCGAGTACGGCAGCTACGAAGCCGGATTCACGATGTACGACGAGGTCAGCGCCGACCAGCAGGCCGAGCTCACCCGTCAGATCGACGAGCTGCGCGAGCCCCTGTCCCGGCTCACCGGCACCGTCCTCGGCATCGAGGAGTGATCTGATCCGATGGCCGAATCGAACAGCAGGAACAGTGCCGACGCGTCGGCCGCCGGGACCGGGACGTCGCGCGATTCCGCGGCCGAGCAGCGGAGCGGAGTTCGGCGGCGCGGCATGCTCGGACTGCTCGGCGGCGGAGTCGCCGGTCTCGTCGCCGGTGGGGTCGGTGGCTCAGTCGCCGGCGCGGAGCGCGAGAAGCGTCGAACCGCCGCCGCGCCCAGGGCCTCGGATCTCACCTACGACTTCGAAGGAGGGCATCAGGCCGGCATCATCACCGAGGTGCAGGATCAGATGCATTTCGCCGCATTCGATCTCGCCGACGACACCGACCGCGACGATCTCATCGAACTGCTCCAGGATTGGACCACGGCGGCTTGGAGGCTGGTTCTCGGCGGGGAGGTGAGTGCGCGCGGCGCCTTCGGCGGAGGCACGCTCTTCCCCCCTGACGACACCGGGGAGGCGTTCGGGACCGGCCCGGAGGGATTGACGCTCACGTTCGGGTTCGGACGGAGTCTCTTCGAGGACGCTTCGGGCCGCGACCGATTCGGGCTGCGTCGGCACCTGCCGGAGCACTTCTCCACCCTGCCGGTCATGGCCAACGACTTCATCGTGCCCGAGACCTCCGAGGGCGACCTCTGCATCCAGGCATGCGCGAACGACCCGCAGGTGGCGGTTCACGCGATCCGCAATCTCACGCGGATCGCAGTGGGCAAGGCCTCGATCCGCTGGTCGCAGCTCGGATTCGGACGCTCGTCGACGACGACCGCTGAGCAGGAGACGCCGCGCAATCTCTTCGGCCAGAAGGACGGGACGAACAACATCAAGGCCGACGAGACCGCTGCCCTGGCCGAGCACGTGTGGATCGATGCATCGAACGGACCGGCATGGGCCGTCGGCGGGACATATCTCATCGCGCGGCGGATCACGATGACCATCGAGGTCTGGGACTCCCTGCAGCTCGGCGAGCAGGAGCGTGTCACTGGGCGGGACAAGCACGAGGGGTCGCCCCTGTCCGGCGGTACGGAGTTCACTCCACCCGACTTCTCGAAGACCGACGACCGCGGCAACCCCGTGATCGACGAGCGCTCGCACGTGTTCCGCGCGCACCCCGACAACAACGGCGGGGTGCGGATGCTGCGTCGGGGGTTCAACTTCGTCGACGGGAACGACGCCCAGGGCCGGCTCGAAGCAGGCCAGTTCTTCATCGCCTTCGTCAACGATCCCGCGCGATTCTCCCGCGTCCATCGGAACCTCGCCCGGGACGATCTCTTCGTCGAGTACCTCAAGACGACCGGAACCGGGGTCTATCTCGTCCCTCCGGGCGTCCGCGGTGCGGATGACCACATCGGCCGCAGCCTGCTCACGGCCGGTTGAGCCGCGCAGCGTTCCATCCACCATCCACTTCGAACACCGAGACAGGAATCATGATCGAACCGACGAGAAGTCCCCTGCGCTGGGGCCTGCCCGTGACCGTCATGGCGGCGGTCGCCGCCTCCGGAGTCATCGCGGTCACCCCGACCGAGGCGGCCTCTGCCGCTGCCGTGCGCACCTACACCGGTGCCCAGGGCGCTGCCGCCGGCAGCACTATCTCCCAGCAGGCCTGCGATTTCGACGGCGACGGCGTCGATGACATCGTGACCGGCGCCTGGATGTGGGACCGCGCGCCGTTCGGCCGGATCGGGGCGGCCTACGTCGTCCCAGGCGGGACGCCGAGCGGTGAGCTCGACGACCCGCGGTCCGGCATCATCCGGATCGAGGGCCCGCAGCGGTCGAGTGCGCTCGTCGGATTCAGCGTGTCCTGCGCGGGCGACGTCGACGCCGACGGCTTCGACGACATCATCATCGGCGACTACACGGCGAACGGGGCCTGGGTGGTCTTCGGATCCGACGAGCGGCAGAACCTGTCACTCGAATTCCTCGGCGACCGCGGCCACTTCATCGAGATGCCCGGTGAGAACGTCCGGACGGGCTACCACGTCTCCGGCGTCGGCGATGTCGATGGGGACGGCCACGCCGACCTCGGGGTCGTGTCGCTCAATGCCCGGGATCGCGCGGGCGAGGCGACTGTCGTCCGGGGCCGCGACGACATCGCGACAGTCGACCTCTCCGATGACTCCGAAGTGATCATGCGCATCGTCGGCGAACCCGGTCGAGGCGTGTCCGCGCTCGCACCGGCCGGAGATGTGGATGGGGACGGCATCGCCGACCTCGCAGTGGGCGGTTACGTCGCCGCGCCGGCCTCGAGCGGCGCGCGCGCCGCCGGGATGGCCTGGGCGGTCTCCGGCGGGTCACGGGGCCTCGTCGAACTCGGCGGCGATTTCGCCGGGTTCGCCGTCGAGGGTCCGGCTCGCGGACAGGACCGGCTGGGGATGTCCGTCGCCGCCGCCGGCGACGTCGATGGGGACGGCTTCGACGATCTGCTCATCGGAGCGGATGCCAGCGGGCGACCCGGCGGCGCTGTCGTGGTGCGCGGATCGGATGCTGGCACGACGGTGACGACCGATCCGGAGGCCGACGGAGCGACCGTGACCGCCGACGGCGAGGATCGCGGCTGGTGGATCGTCGACTCCTCGGCAGGGAGCACGGGTGCCTCCGGTCTCGGTTACGCGGTGAGCGCTGTCGAACCCGCCGAGGGGCGGACGGGCACTCTCGTGCTCGGCGCCTTCGCCGCGAGCCGCGCGGTGGCCGTGGACACGAGCGCACTCACCTCGCCTCGCATCGACCTGGCCGAGGTCGACGATGAGCTGATCGCCGTCCTCACCGGCAGCGGCGACCGGCTGGGCCGGGGGATCGGCGTGATCGAAGGCTTCGACGGCGAAGCGGGAGGGCACCTCGTGGCCGGCGGCGATGCCCCGGGAGAACGGGGAACCGTCCAGGTGGCGGCACTCCCTCCGACCCGGCCCCTCGCGGAGCCGACTCCCGAACCGACAGCCGATCCGACGGGTGAGCCGACCTCCACCCCGGAGCCGACCGGTGAGCCGACTCCCGGACCGACCGGAACGCCGGAGCCGACTTCCACCCCGGAGCCGACATCCACCCCGGAACCGACGTCAACCCCGGAACCGACCGTTGACCCCACGGGTACCCCGGAGCCGACAGTCGATCCGACAGACGACCCGACCGGCACGCCGGAGCCGAGCCCGGAGCCGACGGCAGATGAACCGACCGCCACTCCTGCGCCGACGACCGAGCCGCGACCTGAGGACCCGAGTCCGTCCTCCCCGCCGGATGACCCCGCTGATGACCCGACCGCACCCGGCACCGACCCAGCGGACCCGGGGACGATCCTTCACTCCCGCGGACCGGCGGCACCGCTCTCGCAACGTCCGCACTCGGCCTCATCATCATCGGCCTCGGCGCCGTCCTCATCCACTTCACCCGGAGGAACCGCTCATGACGACGCGTCTCGACTCACGACCGCGTGCCCGTACCGCCGCTCTCACCGCTGCACTGAGCACCGCCGCACTCCTCGGCGGGGGTGTCGCAGTGCAGGCGATGCCATGGACCCCGACCGAGCACGACACGTGCTCCGCCGAGTTCCATGATTCGTTCCGGGTGACCGGTCGGGACGGCGAGCTCTACGACGGCTGGCACCCCCCAACCGCCGTGGACCCGGCAACCGGCCAGCAGTGCGGCTTCGGCCACGAGCACGGTGACGATCCGCGCACCTCGGACATCATCGACTGGACCCTCGAGAAGCTCGGCGGGGAATCGACCGGGATCCCGTTCGCCTTCGCCGCCCACAAGACCACCGAGGGTCAGGAGGGGACGGTCCACCGGCACGAGGACCATGTGGGCCACAAGGTCTTCGTCCGCAATGACGTCGCAGTCGTGCGCGAGGACCGCGCCGGCTTCGTCACGGACGCCGAAGGGGCGCCGGTCGTCTGCGATCACCTGATCTACGGTCATCAGGGCTCCCATTCGGGCGATGCGCTGCGCAACAACCGGCACGAGCTCATGTATGCCGCTCGGTGCAGCGACGGCACCGAGCTGGCGGTCACGGTGATGACCGGCTACGGAGCGGCCAACGAGTACACGTCGAGCTGTGACGGGCGGACCGTGCGCACCGAAGGGTCGAACCTCCCCGACGGTTCCGCCGGAGCCCGGGAGATCCCCACCGTGGAATGCGTCCGGGCCGATGCTCCGGACTTCTGGGCGACGTACGAGCTGTGGAAGGCCGATCAGACGATCGCCGGCCCCGACGGCCGCTCGGTGCTCCGGATCGATCCGTGGTTCGGCGTCCGGAATCCTTCACGGGTGGCCGACGGCTCCACGGCTGTGCCGACGGTCGAGGTGTTCGGCGAGCAGCCCGACGGGTGGCCCTGGAACCTCATCCGCAGCGGGACGGGCAAGACCGACCCGGGGTCGCCGTTCGACGGGTCCGGGCGGGACTTCTACGTGCAGCACACGACGGTCGACAACGCCGGCGGGCCGACGATCTTCCACACCGACGCATACGGGGGCCGGGCATCGGACGAACCGTTCCCCGGTTCGATCGCGCAGTACGTGTCCTCCACGTCGAACGCCGACCAACCGGAGCCGGAGCGTCGGGCCTTCGGGTTCTCGACCGATTACGGTGCGGACGGTGAGGTGCACGCTCCGAACTGACGTCCGCGGAACCAGGTCGGCGGAGGGCGGAGCCCGCACCCGCGCCCTCCGCCGACCATCCCGGGCGCGCGCACACCCTCTGGAGCTCTTCGCCTGCTGCCGCGAGTCCGGACGCTCCGATGAGGCGGTGCGGGCGGTCTTCCGCGGGTCCGTTGTTCCGTAGTCACTCGCCGGCTGACGACCCGCCGCCGTCGCGACTCCGCGGGGTACGATCGGAACGTACGACAGGGGAGCGCCGAACGCGGGCGCTGAGAGTGCGGAAGCAGACCCTCGAACCTGATCCGGTCAGTACCGGCGGAGGAAGTCGTGTCGCGGTGTCCGCACCGTGCCCGCCCGAGGGCGGACGCAGCGGCGCTCGTCCCGCGGATGCCGCCGCTGCCGCGATCAGCACCTTCCGCTCGGGCCTCTCCTGTCGACACGCTGCCGCAGGCGTCAGCGTCCGATCCGCGAAAGGAGACACCATGTCCGACAACCGCCCGTCATCACCCGATCCCACCGCCACCACCGTCACCGTCGACCCCAGCGGCGCCGTCGCCGCCCTGCGCGCGTCGGCAGCGGAGGACTGGGACACCGCCGTCGACCACCGGTTCGTCCGCGAGCTGTTCGCGGGCACGCTCGACGACGGCGTGCTCGCCGGCTATCTCGTGCAGGACTACCAGTTCTTCGACACATTCCTGTCGATGCTCGGGGGCTGCGTCGCATTCGCCGACCGCGTGCCCGCGAAGCTCCGCTTCTCCCGCCAGCTCGGGATGCTCGCCGCGGACGAGGACGGGTATTTCCAGCGGGCATTCGAGGAGCTCGGCGTCGCGGAGACCGACCGCACTGCACCCGCCCTCACCCCCACGACCGCGGCGTTCCGCGACGCCATGACCGATGCCGCCCGGTCCCGGTCCTACCCGCATCTCCTCGTCCTCCTCGTCATCGCCGAATGGCTCTACCTCGACTGGGGTGAGCGCACGGCGGAGATGCCGGAGCGATACGTCCACCGCGAATGGATCGAGCTCCACCGCGGTCCGGACTTCCGGGAATGGGTGCAGTTCCTCGTCGACGAGCTCGACCGGGTGTTCCCCGACGACCCCGCCGAACGCGAGCGCCTCACCGCCGTGTGGCGCCACGTCGTCGGACTCGAGCGGGCGTTCTTCGACACCGCCTACGCCTGAGCCCGCGCTCGCCGGCCGGGCACGATCCCGGCCGGCACCTCGCGCTCCGGCACCGACCGCCCCGCGTGCCACCCGGTCCGCGCGCCCGCCGCCCACTATCCTGTTCCCATGTCCACTCCCGAATCCACGGTTTCCGTGCCCAGCGGACGCTCCTACGAGGCGATGCGCGCGGCCTTCCGCCGGTCCATCCGCCTGGTCCACCGGCCCACCGTCACGGGTCTGGAGAACGTGCCGCTGACCGGCCCGGTGATCATCGCGAGCAACCACCGCTCGTTCGTCGATTCGATGTACCTGTCAGCGCTCTCCCCGCGGCAGGTGTGCTTCATGGCCAAGGAGGAGTACTTCACCGGGAAGGGACCCAAGGGCCTCGCCTCCCGCACCTTCTTCCAGGCGGTGGGCAGCTTCCCGGTCAGGCGCGGATCGACCGCGGATGCGGTCAAGGCGCTCGAGGACGGCGAGGACATCCTGCGCCAGGGCAAGATCTTCGGTATCTACCCCGAGGGGACCCGGACCCGCACCGGGGCGATCGGCACCGGGAAGACGGGGGCGGCCGAGCTCGCGATCCGCACCGGGGCGACCATCGTCCCCGTGGGCATCATGGGCACCGAGGACGTCATGGCCGTCGAGCAGCGCTTCCCCCGGCCGGCGACCTTCACCGTCCGGTTCGGCGAGCCGATCCCCGCCCCGGCCCGTCAGCAGCCGGCGGGACCGCAGCGCCGGGCGCTCACCGAGCAGATCATGGCCGCGATCGCAGAGCTCGTCGACGACGCCTGAGCGCATCGCCCTTTGCGCTCATCGGCACCGCCGCCGCGGGTGCTGCGGCCACCGGTTCTGCCGCCGCGGGCACCGCTGTCACGAATCGCTCGCCTGACGGCCGGGGCGCCCCTGCCCGCCGCAGGAATCAGTGCGCTCCCACCTCGATGAGGAGCACCCCGCCCATGATGAGGATCACGCCGAGGCCCATGACCCAGGTGAAGGGTTCGCCGAACAGCAGCCGGCCGAGCAGGGCGGTAAGTGCGACCCCGGCCGCCGCCCAGATCCCGTAGGCCACGCCGAGCGCCATCCCGGCACCGAGCGCGAGAGCGAGCAGGGTGAAGGCGAGGACGTAGCCCACGCCGACGACCGCGAACCAGCCCCGTCCCCCGAGCGCCGCCATCCGCAGCGCCAGGGTGCCGCTGACCTCGGTGATGATCGCACCGATGAGGAACAGCCACGCCATCAGGCGACCTCGGGCCCGGTCGATCGCGGACCCGGTCCGGTGGCTCCCCGGCCGCGAGCGAGCCCGTCGTCCTCAGAGCCGGCACCCGCGTCGCGCACCGGTGCCCTGCGGCCCCCGTGCGACCCGAGCTCGACGCACAGCACCCCGGCGATGACGAGTCCGATGCCGATCCCCATGAGCGGGGTCAGCGGCTCCCCGTAGATCGCTGCGGAGAGCATCGCGGTGAGCGCCACTCCGGCCGCCGCCCACACCCCGTAGGCCACCCCGAGCGCCATGCCGGCGCGGAGGACGAGGGTGAGCAGGACGAATGCCGCGAGGTACCCGAGGGCGACGACGACGAACAGCGCGGGGACCTCGAGGGCGGCCTTGAGGGAGAGGGTCGCCACGACCTCGGCGGCGATCGCTCCGGTGAGCAGGGCCCAGCCCCGTGCCGTGGAGTGCGTCATGGTCCGATCCTACGGCGCAGTGGGATCGCGGATGCGTCGTGTGCCGACCTCCGAGGACGGACGTGGGCCGGCTCAGCGGCCCCGGGTCAGCGGCCCCGGTTGAGGCGCGCGATCGAGCCGGACAGCGCGGTGGCGAGACCGGTCCATGCGGCGTAGGGGGCGAGGGCGAACCCGCGCTGCGGAGCCGATCGCGCGGCCCGACGCACGAGGTCGGCCGAGCTCAGTGCGAGCAGTGCCGCCTCGACGGTGGAGAGCACCGGCTTCTTCCCGCGGAAGAACAGCCCGGTCCAGCCGGCGTTGAGGACGAGGTTGGCTCCGAGGGCGAGCGCGTCGCCGCGCAGCGTCCTGCGCTTCCCCTCCTCGAGGCCATCGGCCGCGACGAGTGCGGAGATCACCGCGATGTCGGCGTAGAGCAGCGTCCACACGAGGGGGAACACCGCCGCCGGCGGCTGCCAGTCCGGCTTCCGCAGCGACCGGTACCAGGCGTTGTCGGGGTCGGTGAGGATCGTCCCGACCGCAGCACAGGCACCGACGGCCCCGGCCGAGGTGAGCAGCACCCGTCGCCACCGCCGGGTGTCGAGGCCTCGCCCGTCCTCGCCCCTCTCGACTGCCGTGCGCACCGCCTCGGCGAAGGACTGGGTGCCACCGGGCGGCGGGTCGAGGAGCTTCTCGAGATCGCGCTCGGTCACCACGGTGTCGTGGAGGAGGCTGCCGATGAGGGGCGCGGCGAGCCCGGCGTCCACGGGCGTGACGAGACCGATCCACTGTGCGCCCAGGCGCGGGGTCGTCACCGGGGCGGTGAGGACGCGACGCCTCGGCAGACCGACGACCTCGGCGTAGCGGCGCATCATCTCCGCATAGCTCATCGTGTCCGGGCCGCCGATGTCGAAGGCCCGATTCACCTCCGGCGGCAGGTCTGCGGCGCCGACGAGCCAGTGCACGGCGTCGCGCACACCGATCGGGGTGATCCGGTTGTCGACCCAGTTCGGTGCGATCGCACCGGGCAGCCGCTCGGACAGATGCCGGAGCATGATGAATGAGGCCGAGCCCGCTCCCAGCACCACCCCGGCCTGAAGGGCGGCGGTCGGCACGCGGGAGCTCAGGAGGATGTCGCCGACGGCCACCCGGGACGCGAGGTGCTCCGAGAGCTCCTCGCCGGCAGGATGGAGGCCGCCGAGGTAGACGATCCGACCGACGCCCTGCTGTTCGGCTGCGGCGGCGAAGGTGCGGGCCATGTCCTGCTCGCGCTCGGCGAAGTCCGTGCCTGTGCCCATCGAGTGGACGAGGTACCAGGCGACGTCGGCGCCGGCGAGCGCGCCGGCGAGGTCCTCGGCGGAATCGGCGTCGCCCTCGAACACCTCGACCTCTCCTGGTCCGGCGGTGTCACCCGCCGGGACGATCCGGTCCGCCCAGGGCATGGTGAGCGCCTTCTCCCGGGAGCGGGACAGGGTCCGCACCCGCCATCCGCGCTCGAGCAGCTCGGCGGTGACCCGGCTGCCGACGTATCCGGTTGCTCCGGTGACCAGTGCATGTCGTGCGTGTGCGACGTCCGTCTCCACGATGACTCCCTTCCGTCGACGCAAGTGTACGGCGGCACGCTCAAGTCTCCCTGTGAGGATCCGGCGGGTGCCCGGGTGCCCGGGTGCCCGGCTGCCCGGGTGCCGGGCAGGTGTTGGTCGGGTGCTGGTCTGGTGGGCCGGTCGACTTCCGGAGGAAGTCACGGGCCGGCTGCCGGGCGAGGGCCTCAGCCGTCGATGAGGGGGACGAAGGAGTACCGGCCGTGCTCGGTGATGTCGACGGGGCCGGCGGCCGTGCGGTGTACCCGCAGCATGGTGGAGGCGACGGGGATGACCATGATTCCGTCCGGAGCGAGCTGCTCGACGAGGGTCCGGGGCAGCGTCTGGGCGCCGGCGGAGACGAGGATCCGGTCGTAGGGCCCGTCGACCGGCGCGCCGAGCGTCCCGATGCGGGCCTGCCGCACCTCGGCCCACGGCATGTCGAGACCGGCGAGGACGGCTGCCGCGGACTCCCGGAGCGCCGGCACGAGCTCGCAGCCGATGACGCACCCGCTGCTTCCGACGAGCCGCGCGAGGATCGCCGTCGTCCAGCCCGAGCCGCTCCCGACGTCGAGGATGCGCTGCCCGGTGCTCACCTCGAGCAGGGTGATCATCGCGGCGACGGTGGAGGGCTGGGAGTTCGTCTGCCCGTGACCGATGGGCAGCGGCCGGTCGAGGTCGGAGAACCGTCGCTGCTCGGCGGGGAGGAACGGGTCGCGGCCGAGCTCGTCCATGACCGCGCGGATGCGTGCCGGGGCGGTCGGAGGGGGTGTCGTCATGCGCCCTCCCGAGGGGCTGTTGCGGGCTGGTGCTGCGTGCCGCCATGGTAGCCACCGCGATCCGCTCACACAGCCCCCGAGGAGGCCGCCATGCCGAAGACGAACCAGGACGGGCACGCGAAGAAGTCCGAGATCCCGTCCACCCTCGAACGCTCGGATCAGTTGGCCCAGGACACCTTCGCCGAGGCCTATGACGCCGCCGCGGAGCAGTACGACAGCGGATCCCGCGCCGCACGCACCGCCTGGGCCGCCGTCAAGCACACGCACGAGAAGGTCGGCGACCACTGGGAGCCCAAGGACGAGGCCGGGCCGTCCGACGAGCGCGCCGAGCGCGGCGGCCCCGGCACCGCGGGCGCCGCCGGCGGGGTCGACGCGAACGCGTCCAAGGAGCACCTCTACGAGCTCGCGCAGCGGCTCGACATCCCGGGCCGCTCGGAGATGACGAAGGACGAGCTCGTCGAGGCCCTGCAGAAGGCCAACGACCGGGAGACCGCGGAATCGCGCGAGGAGTGAGCCGGACGAGCGGCCGCAGCACCGTGTGGCCGCCCGTGCGCGGGTGCCGCCGGAACCGCCCCCGTGCTGCCCGCTACACCCCGAGGATCGCCCGGGCGACGAGGAAGTAGAGGACCAGCCCGCTCGCGTCGACGAGCGTGGTGATGAACGGCGCGCTCACCACCGCTGGGTCGATCCCGACCTTGGTGGCGAGCAGCGGCACCACCGCGCCGGCGGTCGCGGCGAGCACGCAGATCCCGACGAGCGAGATCGCGAGCACGAGCGCCACCTCGAATCCGGCGAACAGGGTGACCGGGACGAGGGTGCACAGGCCGAGGGCGGCGCCGAGCAGCAGACCGGTGCGCAGCTCGGTGAAGGCGACCCGGAAGAAGTCGGAGAAGGTGATGTCGTGCGTCGACAGCGCCCGCACCACCGTCGTCACCGCCTGGGCGCCGGTGTTGCCGCCGGTGCCGATGAGCAGCGGGATGAAGAGGGAGAGCACGACCATGCTCTGCAGCGACTCCTCGAAGGCATCGAGCACCCCGACGGTGAGCGAGGCGGCGACGAGGAGGACGAGCAGCCACACGATCCGCTTCGAGGCGAGCCGGATCACCGAGGTCGCGAGGTACGGGCGGCGCAGCGGTGCGGAGCCGCCGGCGAGCGCGGCGTCCTCGTCGGACTCGAGGTGGAGGACGGCACGGGCGTCGGGTTCGGTGAGCATGCCGACGAGGCGGCCCTCCGCGTCGACCACCGGGACGAGGTCCGCCGAGGAGTGCATCACCGCGTTCGCGGCGTCCTCCTGGTCGTCGTGCGTGTGGACGCAGATGTCATCGAGCGTGAGCTCGCCCAGGCGTGCGTCGGGGTCGGCCGCGACGATCGAGGACAGCGGGATCATCCCGCGGTAGCGGCGGGTGGCGTCGACGACGGGGGCATCGGTGATGCGCGCGCCGCCCGCGGCACGGTCGCGCAGGGTGTCGAGCGCCTCGGCGGCCGTCGCATCGGCACGGAGGATGAGGTCGAGCGGGCTCATCCGGCGCCCGGCGGACTCCTTCGGGTAGCCGAGCAGCCGCATGGTGTCCGCACGGTGCGCCTCGGGCAGCTCCTGGAGGATCCGGTTCGCGACCCCGGCGGGCATCTCGTCGAGGATCGCGGTGCGGTCGTCGGGGGCGAGCTCGGAGAACACCTCGCGCACGGGGCCGTCGGAGAGGTCGGCGACGAGCTCGGAGCCGATGCCCGGGCCCAGACGGTCGAACACCCGGGCCGCCCGGTCCTTGGGCAGCAGCCGGAACACGACCGCGCGGCGGGTCCGGTCCATCCGGATGAGGTCGGTCACGAGCGTGGCGTCGGGGATCTCCGGCAGCCGCTCGGAGATCGTGTGGAGCGGGAGCCGGCCGATCGGTGTCGTCTCCATGGGGTCCTCCGGTTCGGTGGCGGCACGGTCCCTCGATTGTCCCGCACGGGGGTCGAGAACGCGGCCCGCGGGGTGGTGCGAGGTGATGCGACCCTGCTGGTGGCGGCTCGGGACGGGCGGGTGTCCACCAACGGCAACCCGCACGATGCCTGCTGTTAGTATTCAAGTCACCCGTACCAGATTGGCTCGAAAGCTGAGCCACCCACCCCCTCGATACCCCTCGAAAGTGAGCACCGGCGCTGTGACTCGCCTCCCCGCATCATTCTCCCGTGCCCTGACGGGCGCGCTCGCCGCTGCTCTCGTGCTGCCCGGAGCCGTCGTCGGCCTGCCTGTTCAGGCGCTCACCCCGGGACCGAGCGCGCAGCCCGAGCCCTCCGCGGAGGGCACCGATCCGACCGCACCACCGACCGGCGACGAGCCGGGTGGCCGGGACGAGCCGGGCGGGAACGATCCCGACGGGGACGAACCGGGCGGGGACGAGGGCGCCGAGAAGTCCGAAGTCAGGGTCGCCGAGTTCCCCGAGGACGCGCGGTTCGTCCTCAACGACGGGAAGTACCGCAGCTCCATCCTCACCCTCCGCAATGGGGACGATGAGGCCCAGGGCCCGGTGTTCAGGATCCCCTCCGACGATTCCGGGACTCCCGAACCCGAGGAGCCCGGTGACGATCCCTCGGACCCCGAGGACGATCCCCGGATCCCCGATGACGTCATCGCCTACAGCGCCGCCGACCTCGGAGTGGACTTCGCCCACGACGGCTCCGCCGCGGCCGGCCTCGATCAGCCCTACACCTTCGCCGTGACGGCGATCTCCGGGGGTCGGCTCACGATCACCGGCAGCGACGAGCGGATCAACGGCGGGGCGGACACGACGCTCGTCGACGTCGGTCCGGAGGACACTGACGAACGGTGGGCATTCGATGTCGATCATGCCTTCTCCACCACGTGGAATCTCGAGCCGGATCGGGGGATCGGCGGCGAGGTTCCCGAGGGGCCCGGCACCGACGACCCCGAGACGGACCCGGACGACCCGGGCACCGAGGATCCCGGCAACGAGGAGCCGGACCCCGGAGACGAGGAGCCGCCGTCCGAGGTGATCCCGCCTCTGGACGACGAGACCGCGCCGATCATGTGCGTGGCGCTCGAATCCCGCTCGACCGATGAGCACGGGGGGACCCTGCCGACCGGGGAGACCGCACGGACAGTGCTGACCTTCGCATTCGGCGAGGGACCCGTGACGGAGACGTGCGCGAATGATCCGGCGAGCTGGCCCGGTGGGGCGACCGCCTCGACCGGGGAACCCGCGTTCTTCCCCGGAGACGCCTCGGTCGACGTCGACTGGACCGAGGACCGCTCCGGAGACTTCCACCCCGGTCCCGGGCTCGACCTCTCGGGCCCCGCAGAGGGCGTCTGGGCCGGCATCCGATTCGAGCTGTACAAGGCTCCTGAGAACGGCGCGGTGACCTACCGCAACTCCTCTCTCGGGGGCCCTGGGCCCGAGGACGAGCCGTGGTTCCACGCGAACGGCTACACCGAACGCCGATTCACCGCTGCCCATCCCTCGGGACAGAACTACCGCGCCCTGCCCTCGCGTGATGCCCACGCGTCCTGGCAGTTCACCGAATCCGGCACCTATTGCGTGGCGGCAGGTGTCCGGGCCTATGACGAGGACGACGCGGATGCAGGACCGCTCGAGGTCACCCCGGAGATCCTCCGCTTCACCGTCGGAGACGACGCCGATACGAGCGTCGACTGCGAGGACGGTGCCCCCGAGACCATCGAAATCCCCGCTCCGGGGGACGGCGAAGGGCCCACCGACGGGATCGCGCCCCCGGGGGACAACGCCAACGGCAAGATCCCCGCGCGTGGGATGGAACCGCCCGCCGGCCCGGGCGAGGGCGGGATCCGTGCCCGCGACGGCGCCGGAGACGGCGGGATGCGAGCTCCGGGAGACGGAGGAGGCCCGGGCGCCTCGGCGACCCCGTCCCCGACTCCGAGCACACCGGCGACGCGGATCCAGCAGGCACCGCCGCTGATCCAGCAGTGCCCGGTCGAGGCCACCGGCACCCAGCAGGTGCGCAGCGGCCGGATCGACATCCGGGCTGCGAGCACCGACGACGGACTCACCGGCGGCTTCACCGACCTGCGCGGGGCGGAGCCGCGCACCCTCGACTCCGCGGTCTCCGTCGTCATCCCCTCGACCTCCTCGCGCTCGCTCGGTTTCGAGACCGGCGAGCTCGGACCGGCAGGGACGACGATCTGGTCCACCGCACTCGGCGTGGGAACCTCGGTGCCGCGGATCGGCTGGGACTTCCGGGAGCTCGCTCCCGATGAAGCCGGGGGCACCGTCACCCTTTCCGTCGGGCGGGTCGAGGGGCCTGGCGACTTCGCGATCCTCGACGGCGGCGCCGGCAACATCCTCGCCGACGCATCGACCCCGCTCACGGCGGAGACCGGCCAGCAGGGCACCGCCGCCTTCGCCTTCAACCGGCCCGGCGACTACACGGTGACCTTCGACATCGCCGCAGAGTCCGAGGACGGGGAGAGCCTGGGCGAGACGAGCGTGAAGATGGACTTCGTCGTCGCGGACACGAACTCCGTCGTCGGCAGCTCGCCGCTCATCCGCGCCCTCGTCACCGAATGCGCCGGGATGAACCTCCACGGCCAGTTCGCCGGATTCTCCGATTCCGGACCGAATGCACAGACCGCACCCGAGGCCACCGATCCCCAGTCGGAGGACGTGCTCGGGGACCAGTGGTGGCTCGTCGCGGGAATCGGGTTCGGTCTCGCCTGCCTGCTCGCCATCGCTGTCCTCGTGGTGCTCATGCGCGAAGGGAGGCGATGAGCGATGACCCGGGCGACCAAGATCTTCATCGCCGTGGCCAGCGTGCTCGCGCTCGTCCTCGGGATCGGCTCCGCCGCTCTCATGCTCCGGCTCGCCTCACAGCCCGGCGTGGCCTCGGAGCCCGGGGACAGCCCGGCTTCGCCGCCACCGATCGCTCAAGCGCCGCCGGCACCGTCCGCGGGACCTATCGGGCCCACGGAACCGGCGGACAGCATGGACGCGAGTTCGGTGGACTCCGAGTGGCTCGCATCCACCGCGCAGAGCACCGGGATCCCCGAGCGCGTGCTGCAGGCGTACGTCGCCGCCGGGGTATGGGCGGAGAAGAACCGCAACGGGTGCCGCCTGGGGTGGAACACCATCGCCGCGATCGGCTCCGTCGAGACGAACCACGGGAGATACGAGGGGTCGAGCGTGCAGTCCGACGGGACCCTCGACACCCCGATCATCGGCGCGCAGCTCAACGGCATGGGCGCCGCACAGATCGACGACACCGACGAGGGACGCCTCGACGGCGACGACGAATACGATCGGGCCGTCGGACCGATGCAATTCATCCCCGACAGCTGGAACCGTCACGGACTCGACGCCAACGGCGACGGGGTCAAGGACCCGAACAATATCGACGACGCGGCGATGACGACTGCGTCCTACCTGTGTGTGGCCGGCGACATGGGGACTGCACCCGGCTGGGAGCGTTCCGTCCTCAGCTACAACAACTCGCTCGACTACGTCTCCAAGGTCTACAACGCCGCGGTGCTCTACGCGCGCTCGGTCGATCCCGGCGCACCCGCCCCGCCCGCCCAGACGGTCCCGGTGGCGACGCCGCCGGCGCCCGGGCGCATCCCGGGACAGTGAATAGCGGATGCCCCGCGGTCGTCGACCGCGGGGCATCCGCTCAACTGCTCCTCAGGCCCTCAGGCCCTCAGGCCCTCAGACGCCCGAGAGGCCTGCGCCTGGTCGAGGCCTCAGTGCTTCGGGGCGTCGGAATCCGTGTCCGAGCCGACCGTGTCCGCGTCCGCGGAATCCGGGTCGGCGGTGACGTCGGTGCTCGCCTCGGCCTTGGCGGCCGGGACGGGGGCCTCGGTCACCGTCGGGGTGACGGCGGTCTGCTGCGAGGCCGGGACCGAGCCCACGGGGCGGGCGTCGGCCGGACGGTTGGCCGGCAGCGGGGTCGACCACGGGTCCTCGACCGGCTGCGCCTTCTTCCACACGTAGTACGCGATGCCGGCGAGGCCGCCGATCGCGAGGATCCACACGAGCGCGGAGCCGAAGCCGCCGGACTTCTTGGCCTGCGTGCTCTTGGTGATGTCCTTGCTCGCCCGGGCCAGGGCCTTGCGGGCCTTCTTCACGGCCTTCTTGTCGCCGGTCACGCGGACGGCGAGGTCGTCGACGAACTTGGGCGTCTGCGCGGTGGCGAGCAGGCCGGCCGCGCTCGCGGCCACGGCCCCGGCGCGCTCGGTGGCCTGCGGGGCGATCTCGTCGGCGATCCGGTGGCGGGCGTCGTCGAAGCGCGCCTGGCCTTCGGCGGAGAGGTGGTCGAACTGCGAGCGGCCCTGCTTGCCGAGCTCCTCGAGCCGGGGGCGCAGCTGGTCGTTGAGGCGATCCACGCGCGGGCGCACCTGCGAGGCCGCGTCCTGGAGCTTGACCGAGGCGTCGCGCAGGCGGGGCGCGGCGGCGTCGATCGCGTTGGCCGAGCCCTGGCGCACCACATCGCTCACCGCGTGCACGACGTCGGCGACTTCGTCCTTGATGGTCTTGGGCTGGGTCTTGCGCTTGAACATCTCACCCTCCGATACGGCGGAGCCGTTGATTGATCCGAACGGTGCTGCCGTCTGCGCGCTGGCCGCGCGCAGGGTCCGGCAGTGCTCACCGTGTGTCGTCCCCTCCATTCTAGGGCCTCACCACCGAGCGGCGATGTCGGGCCGTCCCGTTTTGCCTGGGCGTTCGCACAGGATCGGGTCCGA
Organism: Brevibacterium sp. R8603A2; assembly: GCF_023072605.1. Classification (NCBI taxonomy): domain Bacteria; kingdom Bacillati; phylum Actinomycetota; class Actinomycetes; order Micrococcales; family Brevibacteriaceae; genus Brevibacterium; species Brevibacterium sp. R8603A2. Next base: position 138,238 of record NZ_JALLGN010000009.1, on the reverse strand, counting down.
GGTGCGTGCGGTGACCCGGATCCGGGAGCGGCCTCCGGCCCGCGTCGTGGAACAATGGGGGCATGACGATTGCAACGCAGCAGGCGATCCTGCACACCAACAAGGGCGACGTGACTCTCAACCTCTTCGGCAACCACGCGCCGAAGACCGTGGCGAACTTCACTGAGCTCGCCACCGGCGCCCGCGAGTTCGAGGACCCCAAGACCGGCGACAAGGTCTCCCGTCCGTTCTTCGACGGCCTCGGCTTCCACCGGATCATCCCCCAGTTCATGATCCAGGGCGGCTGCCCGCTCGGCACCGGCACCGGCGGCCCGGGCTACACCTTCGACGACGAGATCCACCCTGAGCTCCAGTTCGACCGCCCCTACCTCCTGGCCATGGCGAACGCCGGCAAGCGCATGGGCAAGGGCACCAACGGCTCGCAGTTCTTCATCTCGACCGTGCCCACCCCGTGGCTCAACGGCAACCACACGATCTTCGGCGAGGTCGCTGACGACGCCTCGAAGCAGGTCGTCGACGCGATCGAGGGCGTGCAGGTGGGCCCGGGCGACCGCCCCGTCGAGCCCGTCGTCATCGAATCCGTCGAGGTCCTCCCCGCCTCCTGACCGCCGGGACACCTGCGGCGAGGGCCGCAGCTCCCCGCGTCACCCGGGACACCCCGATGGAGGACGAGCACAGCAGCACCCCGGAGACCCCGGACAGCACGCCGGCAGGCGCGCCGTCCGGGGTCCCGTCGTCCCCCGGGACCCCCGCACCCGCCGAGGTGCCCGCCGGCCACCGGCCCGTGCCCGCCGGCCCGCGCCCGCGCGTCACCCCCGTGCTCATGGGGCTCATCGGCGCGGTCTTCCTCCTCCAGTACATCCCGGCGCTCGGTCTGCTCGAGCGGTTCGGCTTCATGCCGGCGCTCGCCGCCGAGCAGCCGTGGCGGATGCTCACCCACGCCTTCATCCACTCCCAGCCCTCGCCGCTGCACGTCGGCTTCAACCTGCTCGCGCTGTTCTTCTTCGGCAGCTTCCTCGAACGGGCGATCGGGCACGTGCGCTTCGCCGTGCTCTACGTCCTCGGCGCGCTCGGCGGGGCGGTGTGCGTGCTCGTGCTCGCCGACCCGACGAGCCCGGCATCGTGGTTCGCCCTCCACGTGGGCGCCTCGGGGGCGGTGTTCGCGCTCGTCGGCGCCCTCCTCACCCCCACCCGGGAGCTCGACCGGAACCTCGGCGGGGTGCTCGCGCTCGTCGCGCTCAACGCCGCGATCCCGCTCGTCGAGCCGAACATCTCATGGGAGTCGCACCTCGGTGGGCTCATCACCGGCTTCCTGCTCGGCTGCGCCGCCCTGCTCCCGCCGCCGCGCCGCCGCCCGCTCGTGTTCGGGGTCGCGGCGCTCCTCATGGTCGCGGTGCTCGCCGGGCTCACCGTGCTCAAGCTCCTCGCCGTGGCGTCGCTGCCGCCGGCGCTGTCGACGTTCTGAGGGTCACCGGCGGGCCGCCGGGTCGGGCTGTCGGTGCGCCGCCGAGTTGGGCGATCGGCGCGCTGCCCCGGGCACCCGGGGTCTCGCCGCCGGCGGGAGGCGTCAGGTGTGCTCGCTCGCCATCGGGTCGGCCGGGCCGAGGAGGCGGGCGGCGAGGCGGAGGAACAGCTGGGTGACGGGCCCGATCCCGAAGGCGTAGAGCACCGAGCCGACGAAGAACACGCCGCCGAGCAGCCAGCCGACGGCGATGACGACGACCTCGATGCAGGAGCGGACCACCGTGACCGAAGCACCGGTGCGCTGCACGAGACCGGTCATGAGACCGTCGCGGGGGCCGGGACCGAAGTTCGGGATGATGTAGAGCACCGTGGCCAGCCCGTTGAGCACGATGCCGGCGCACATGAGCAGGATCTGCGCCCACAGCACCTGCGGGCGGTCGACGACGAGCAGCGTGAGGTCGATGAACACGCCGACGAGCAGGGCGTTGGAGATCGTGCCGAGGCCGGGGCGCTGGCGCAGCGGGATCCAGGTGAGGAGCACGAGGATCGACACGATGATGCCGACGACGCCGATGGTCAGCGGCACGTGGAGCGAGATGCCCTGGTGGAGGACGTCCCAGGGCATGTTGCCCAGGCCGGCGGCGATCATCAGGCCGCCGGAGAAGCCGTAGAGTGCGAGGCCCCCGAACAGTGCGAGCAGTCGGACCGGCAGCGGATGCTGAGCGAGCAGCCGGAAGCCGGAGCTCATCGCCAGCGGGTCGACATGATGAGTCCGGAGACGAGGATCGCGAAGCCGGCGACGAGGTTCCAGTTGCCCCAGGCCTCGACGGGCCAGCTGCCGCCGGTGATGTAGAACACGACGAGCCAGGCGAGCCCGAGCAGCAGGATGCCGACCATGACCGGCGCGAACCAGCGCGGGTTCGGCTTGATCGTCTGGCTCGTCCCGCTCGAGGTGTAGGTCGAGGTCTTGCGGGAGGTCGAGCGCTTGGCCGGGTTGCCGGAGCGCGAGGTGCGCTTGGGGGAGTCCTCACCGGACTTCTTCCCGGACTTCGCACCGGTCTTCGCCGAGCTCTCGGCACCCGTCTTCGAGGTCTTCGCCGCCGCGGCCGCGGACTTCTTCGTGCCGGCAGAGTCTTCTGCTGAGGTCTTGGCCGAGGTCTTCTTCCGGGCAGGCTTCCTGCCGGTCGTCGCCTCCCCGGTCTTCGCGCCGGTGCTCGTCTTGGCACCGGTCGTCTTCCCGGACTTCCCCGTGGTCTTCGCACCGGCGGCGGTCGACCCGGTGGTCGGGTCGCCGTCGCCGCCGGTGTCCGCGTCGACCTCGGTGTCCGCGTCGAGTTCCTCGGCGCGGTCCTCGTCCTCCGTCACCACGACGTCCTCGGTCACGACGACATCGTCGGCCGCAGCGGTCTCGCCGGGATCAGCGGTCACCTCGGACGAGGCCACCTCGGTCTCCGTGACCTCGGTCCCGGTGCTCTCCGGCTCGGTCGCCGCGGGTCGCTTCGCAGAGTCCGCCGCGGAATTCCGCGAGGTCCGGTGAGCTTTGCTGGCACGGCTCGGCTTGGCCACGTTACTCCTCATTGGGCGGCGGCGGGTCCGCGCACGCGCGTGCGACTTGGGGACCCCCGGCACCGGTCGGTACATTGGTTCTAGGGCAATCATGCAAAGTGTACTCGTCCGCGCCGTTCGCGCGCATATCCCGAAAGCTCACCGATGACCACGCTGGCCGCGCGCACCGCCGTCTTCGTCGTCCTCGTGCTGTGCGGACTCCTCATGACGACGTCCGCCCGGGTGGCCGACGGCACCCAGCTGCGCAACGAGACCTCCTCCCTGTCCGACATCGTCGAACAGCGCTCGCAGAGCAATGAGGAGCTCCAGCAGCTCATCAGCGACCGGCGGGCCTCGATCGAGGAGCTCGAGAAGAGTGCCGCGGGCGGCGACAGCGGGGTGGAGGAGGCGCAGAGCGCGGCCGAGGCGCTCGCCGTGGAGGCCTCCACCGCGGCGACCACCGGCCCGGGGCTCGCCGTCACGCTCGACGACGCACCCCCGGAGTCCGCGGGCATCGACGGCGCCACCGCGAACGACCTCATCATCCACCAGCAGGACCTCGAGGGGGTCATCAACGCGCTGTGGGCCGGCGGGGCGGAGGGGATCTCCGTGCAGGGCCAGCGCATCGTCTCCACCTCCTCGGTCAAGTGCGTGGGCAACACCCTGCGGATCAACGCCCGGGTGTTCTCCCCGCCCTACACCGTCGAAGCGGTCGGGGACCAGGAGGCGCTCAGCGCAGCGCTCGAGGCGTCTCCCGCGGTGACCGTCTACCGGTCCTACGCCGAGCGTCTAGGATTGGGCTGGAAAGTCGAGTCGGGGCCGATCACGCTGACGGAGTATGCGGACTCCCTCGAGGTGGACCAGGCGAAGGTGAAGCAGTAGTGGACGAACCCCTGACGCGGCGGGAGCGCAAGGCGCGCGAAGCCGCAGCCCGGGCGCAGGCCGAGGCCGGAGAGGCCCCGGCGCAGCCCGCGGCCCCCGCGAGCCCCCGGCCGATGATCCGCCCCGCCCAGCGCACCTCGACCGGGCGCGGCGCCGGCCACCCCGGCGGGCAGTCCGGATATTCTCCGTCCGGCCCGGTCGGAGGAGCCTCGTCGTGGGGCGCGCCGCCGTCCGGCACGCCGCGCCCCACCATCGCGCAGCCGCACGTTCCGCAGTCCGGGCACCCGCAGTCCGGTGGCCACCATTCCGGCGCCCCAGCGCCCGGCGCCCCGGCGCCCGATGTCCGCTACTCCGACCCGCGCTCCGCCGTCGCCGCCGCCTTCGCCGAACCCATCGCGACCCGCCGGGACCCGCACCCGGCGGACGACGGCACCGGGCACCTCGACGAGGGCCCCGGTGAGCGCAGCCGCTCCGCACGGGGCTCCGGCGAGCGCGAGCCGCTCGGTGTGGTGCGCGGGACAGTGCGCACCTTCGGCGAGCTGTGCATCACCGCCGGCCTCGTCCTCATCCTCTTCGTCGTGTGGCAGCTGTGGTGGACGGACATCGCAGCGAACGAGGACAACGCCAACCTCGCCGACCAGCTCACGAGCGAATGGGCGGACAATCCGCGCAACGAGCTGCCGCCGGACCCGGAGACCCCCTTCGTCGCTGAGCCCGTCGACATGAACTCGGCGTTCGGGATCGTCTACATCCCGCGCTTCGGCGAGGACTACTACCGCACCATGGCCGAGGGCGTGGCGATGGAGCCGGTGCTCAACCGGATGGGTCTGGGCCGCTACCCGAACGCCGCGATGCCCGGCGAGGTGGGGAACTTCGCGCTCGCCGGCCACCGCGTGACCTACGGCAAGCCGCTCAACCTCATCGCCGAGATGCGCCCCGGCGACGAGATCATCGTGCAGACCGCCGACGGCTTCTACACCTACACCTTCCGCAACTTCGACATCGTGCTGCCCGACGCCACAGAGGTGCTCGCCCCGGTGCCGGACATGCCGGAGTTCAAGGGCAAGGACCGGATCATGACCCTCACCGCGTGCAACCCGATGTTCTCCGCCCGCGAGCGCTACATCGCCTACGCCGAGCTCACCGACTGGCAGCCCGCGGCCGAGGGTGTGCCGGAGAGCCTCGCGGACTCCCCGGCCTTCGAGAAGGCGACGGGGGGCGAGGTCTGATGTACGGACTCATCTGGCGCGCGCTGCCCGGCCCGTGGGCCGTCAAGCTGCTGCTGAGCCTGCTCCTCATCGCCGCGGTCGTCTACCTGCTCATGGAGTACGTGTTCCCCGTCGTCGCGCCCTACATGCCGTTCAACGAGGCGACCGTGACCGAGGACGGGGGCGGGGCGTGAGCGCGCGGATCCTCGTCGTCGACAACTACGACAGCTTCGTCTACACCCTGGTGGGCTACCTCCGGGAGCTCGGCGCGGACACCACGGTGATCCGCAACGACGACGTCACCGACGCCGAGGTGCCCGCCCTGCTCGCAGAGTACGACGGGGTGCTGCTGTCCCCGGGCCCCGGCGTGCCGGCGGAGTCCGGGATCTGCCCCGCCGTGGTGCGCGCCTGCGCCCAGGCTCAGCTGCCGCTGTTCGGCGTGTGCCTGGGCCACCAGACCCTCGCCGAGGTGTTCGGGGCCACCGTCGACCACTCGCCGACCCTCATGCACGGCAAGACCTCGCAGCTCACCCACACCGGGACGGGGATCTTCGCCGGCTGCCGGACGCCGCTCACCGCGACCCGCTACCACTCGCTCGCGATCGTCGACGCGACCCTGCCGACGGAGGTGTTCGAGGTGACCGCGCAGACCGCCGACGGCGTCGTCATGGGCATCGCCCACCGCAGCGCGCCGCTGTCCGGGGTGCAGTTCCATCCCGAGTCCGTGCTCACCGAGGACGGCTACCCGATGCTCGGGAACTTCCTCGCGCAGTGCGGCATGCCCGAGGCGGCGCTCACCGCCCGCGGCCGCTCCCCGATCGCCTCGGCCGGCCTCCACGACTGAGGCGAGCCGCCTCGGCGACGGGGTGCGGCACGATTGACGGCCCCGACCGTTCATCGGCCTGAGCGGACTGTGGGGCTCTTCGCCGAGAGTGGTGGCGTCGATACCACCATTCCTCGCCGGAACCCCCACAGTTGCGCGGCGTGCGCTCAGGACCGATCCGGTGAGCCCGGGGTCGCCGCCGCCCGTTCGCGGGCCCAGTCAGCGTGGATCGCGGCGCGGGCGGCGGCGAGGTCGACGTCCGCGAGGTCGCCGACGAGCGTGAGCCGCCCCGATCCCCCGGACATCTCCGGCGGCACGACCGCCACCACCCGCAGCCCGGCATCCAGCGCCGCGGTGATCCCGTCCGACCCGGATTCCACCGCCACCCCGAACCGCGCCGGGACGCCGAGCTGGTGGGCGGCGAGCAGGTGCGAGTACGGGTGCGGGCGGCGCCTTCGGACCTGCCCGGCGGTGAGCAGCACGTGCGGCTGCGGCAGCGCCAGGTGCTCGCTCAGCGCCTCCACCCAGCTGCGGGGCATCGAGGTGAGATAGGCGAGCCGGGCATCTGTGGCGGCCGCGCGGGCGAGGAACGCCCGCGCCCCGGGGCAGGTGAGCTCGGCGTCGCGCGCGGTGGCGGACAGCCGGTGGAAGATCCGCATCCGCAGCAGTGCGCTCGTCGTGCTCGTCCCGGTCCGGTTCGCGATGACCTGGGCGAGCGCCTCACTGATGTCGACGAGGTCCCCGGCGGCGAGCGCGAGCGCGAGGGGGTCCGGCAGGGCCCCGGCGGCGATCGTGGAGCATCCGCAGTCGGTGAGGACCTCGCGGCCCACCCGCTGCCAGACGGTCTCCGCGTCGAACACGACGGAGTCGAGGTGCACCGTGAGCATCCACGGCGGCGCCGGATCCGAATCGGGTCCGAGCACGCCGAGCGGCCCGGTCATCGTCTCGGCGAACCCGGGCGGAGGAGATCCTGCGGGCGTGGGGGCGGCCGGGGGCTCAACGGGGTGTGGGGATCGAGGGGGAGTGAGCGTCACGGTCGGCGGGCCCTATCCCCGCCCACGGTGACCCGGACGGTCCCGGGCCTCGTCGGGGCGGCCGGGCTGCTCCGAGGAGCTGTCGGTGCCGGTGTTGCCCTGGATGCCTCCCTGGTTGTCGCCCTCGTCGTCCGGGGGCGCCGGGATCGTCGGCCAGGGCGCCTCGGGCGCGGACGGCTCGGTGGGCTCGGTGGGCTCGGGCGTCGGGCTGGGCGAGGGCGCCTCCTTGGCCACGGTGATGGTGATCGCCGAACCCTGGCTCACCTCGCCGCCGCCCTCGGTGCTCTGCTCGAACACCTCGCCGGCCGGGTGGTCGGCGGTCTCCGACTCCTCGACGGTGCAGTCGAGCTGGTAGTCCTCGCCCTCGAGGGTCTCGCACGCCTCGTCCTCGGTCATGCCGAGGACGTCGGGGACGTCGACCATGCCGGTGGAGATCACGAGGTCGACGGTGGAGTCCTTGGCGACCGTGGAGCCGGCGCCGGGCCGGGTCTCGATGACGGTGCCAGCGGCGACGTCGGGGGAGTTCTCGTCGATGTTGCTGCCGGCGGTCAGGCCGGTGTCGCCGATCCGCTGGCGTGCCAGTGATTCGGTGTCGCCGGCGACATCGGGCACCTCGACGGAGTCCGGGCCGGTCGACACGTAGAGCACGATGAGGTCGCCCTCGCTGACCTGGGAGCCGGCGGGCGGGTCGGTGCTCACGACGTTGCCCTCGGCGATCTCGTCGTCGGCGGTCTCCTCCTGGTCGACCCGCAGGCCCTCCTGGAGAAGGTACTGCTCGGCGTCGTCCGCGGGCCGGTCGCTGAGGTCGACGAGCTCGAAGGTGACGACCTCGGGCTCCTTGGACATGGTGTAGACGAACAGGCCGAGGCCGGCGAGGACGAGCACGAGCAGCGCGCTGCCCACCCACAGCCAGGTGCGGCTGCGCTGCTCCGGCTCCGCGTCCCGGTCCTCCTCCAGCACGGTGGTCACCGCATTGGTGGTCGGGGGCTGGTCGATCGCCTGTGTGGGCTCGCCGAGCTGGGAGTACGCCATCGTCGCCTCGGTCGGCGGGTTCGCGTACCCCGGTGCGGCGCCGGCGCCGAGCGCGGCACCGGCCGCTCCGCCGGCGAGCGCCCCGGGCACGGCGCCGAACGCCTGCGTGGCGGCGTCGTCGCCGTCGATGCTCAGCGGCCGCCCGTCGCGGGCGGCGAGCACGTCCTCGCGGAAGGTGTGCGCGTCCTGGTAGCGGTCGTTCCGGTCCTTCTGGAGGGCGTGGAGGAGCAGCCGGTCGACGGCCGGGGGCAGCTCGGGCTCGTGGTGCGAGGGCGCCTTGGGGTCCTCGCCGACGTGCTGGTAGGCGACCGCGAGCTGGGAGTCGCCGACGAACGGCGGCCGGCCGACGAGCAGCTCGTAGAGGAGACAGGCGGTCGAGTAGAGGTCGGAGCGGGCGTCGACGATCTCGCCGCGCGCCTGCTCGGGCGACAGGTACTGCGCGGTGCCGACGACCGACTGGGTCTGGGTCAGGCTGCCGGTGTCCTCGAGGGCACGGGCGATCCCGAAGTCCATGACCTTGATGTCGCCCTCGGGGGTGAGCATGACGTTGCCGGGCTTGATGTCGCGGTGGACGATCCCGTTGCGGTGGCTGTAGTCGAGCGGGGCGAGCACACCGGCGGTGACGTCGAGCGCCTCGCGCACCGTGAGCCGGCCGTGCTCGGTGAGCACCTGGCGCAGGGTCAGGCCCTCGACGTACTCCATGACGATGAAGGGGACGTGGACGACATCCCCGCCGGACTCGACGAACTCCTGCTCGCCGGAGTCGTAGACGGCGACGATCCCGGGGTGGTTGAGGCTCGCTGCGGACTGCGCCTCGCGCTTGAGGCGGGCGTGGAACGAGGGGTCGCGGGCGAGGTCGGAGCGCAGCAGCTTGATCGCCACGCGCCGACCCAGGCGGGTGTCGATGCCCGCGTGGACCTCGGCCATCCCGCCGCGGCCCAGCAGCTCCCGGACCTCGTAGCGCCCGGACAGCATCCGCACGTCGTTCATCGGGCCCCTCCAGCGGGGCCGGGCAGGCCGGCCGGGGATGTGCCGGCGCCGCCGGTCACGGTGTCGACGAACGCGCCGGTACCGAACGAGGTGCCCTGGCCCTGGTTCCCCTGGCCCTGGCCCTGGCCCTGGCCCTGGTTCCCCTGGTTGCCCTCGGAGCCGCCGCCGAGACCGGGGTCGTCATCGCCCTGACCGCCGCCGCTGCTGCCGCCGCCCTCGTTGCCGCTGCCGCCGCCTTCGTTCCCGCCGCCGTTGCCGCCCTCATTCCCGCCGCCGTTGCCGCCGCCGTCACCGGGGTCGGTGTCCTCCTCCGGTGCAGGCGCCTCCTGGGTGGGGCGATCCGGGGCCTGGGTGGGCTGCTCGGGGGCGTCCTGGGTGGGCTGCTCCTCCGGCTCCGGCGCTTCGGCCGGGCCGCCGGAGATCTCGAGGGTGACGGTGTCGCCGGCGGAGAACTCGTAGCCGTCGTTGCCGCGGCGCACTCCGTCGACGGTGCCCTCGGAGCGCGAGGACTCGACGGTGACCGTCTCGACATTCAGCCCGAGGTCCTCGAGATTGCGGGTCGCGGTGCTCTCGCTCTGCCCGATGTAGTCGTCGGGGTCGATGGTGATCGTGTCCTCGGTGGGCTCCGCGGAGGCGGTCGAGGACTCGGTGGGCTCCGGCTCCGCGTCGCCGCCGCCGAGGAACAGCCACAGGATCCAGCCGAGACCGAGCAGCGCGAGGACCACGAGGATCGAGATGACGATCGCGGGGGCCTTCGACTTCTTGGGCTCCTCGTCCTCCGGGGCGAGCTCGTCGGTGCGCTGCCGGGCGCTCGCCGCGATCAACGGATCGTAGTAGCCCTGCGCTCCCGTCTGCGCGGGGTCGCCGGCCCAGTCGCCCTGCGGGCTCCCCGCGGCGTGGGCGGCCCCGGCGCCGAGGCCGGCGCCGGCGGCGGCAGCCCCGGCGGCGGGCATGACGCGGGTGGCGGAGTCGCCCTGGTTGAAGACGCGGGTCACCGCCTCGCTCGCGGCAGTCCCGCTCACCATCTGCGGGACGGCGGCCTCGGCGGCGGCGACATCCCCGGCGAGCAGTGCGCGGGCGGCGGTCGCCACCTCCTGGCCGCTGTCGGGACGGTCGTCGGGGTTCTTGGCGAGCATCGCGTCGACGAGCCGGCGCACCGGCTCCGACACGGTGTCCGGCAGCGGCGGGTGGTGGCGGTTGACCTGTGCGATCGCGATCTCGACCTGCGACTCCCCGGTGAACGGGCGGACGCCGGCGAGCGCCTCGTACATGATGATGCCGAGAGAGTAGATGTCGGACTTCGGGATCGAGCCCTTGCCCGTGGCCTGCTCCGGGGCGAGGTACTGGGCGGTGCCCATGACCTGCCCGGTCTTGGTCAGCGGCGCTTGGTCGGCGACCCGCGCGATCCCGAAATCGGTGATCTTGACCCGGAAGTCCGGGGTGATGAGGATGTTGCCGGGCTTGACGTCGCGGTGCACCACGCCGGAGCGGTGGGCGGCGTGGAGCGCCTGCGCGGCCTGCGCGCCGACGTCGAGCACGTCGCGCTCGGGCATCCCGCCGTTGCGGTCGAGGATCGCGGACAGCGCCTCGCCGGGCACGTACTCCATGACGAGGTACGGCGAGCCGTTCTCCTCGCCGTAGTCGAACACGCCGGCGATCCCGGGGTCGGAGACCGCTCCCATGCTGCGCGCCTCGGCTCGGAACCGGTCGAGGAACGTCTGGTCGGAGAGGTACTCCTCCTTCATGATCTTCGCGGCGATCTCGCGCGCCAGCACGGTGTCGCGCCCGCGCCACACCTCGCCCATCCCGCCGATCGCGATCCGGCTGGTGAGCTCGTACCGGCCGCCGAGCATGGTTCCTGCGCCTGGTCTCATTCGTTGATCACCGCTTCCATCACAGCTTTCGCAATCGGTCCGGCCACGCGTCCGCCGGAGGCCTGGCTCCCGGCGTTGCCGCCGCTCTCCACCACGACGGCGACGGCGACCTGCGGGTCGTCGGCCGGGGCGAAGGAGGTGAACCACGCGTGGGGCGCGGCACCCTGCGCGTGCTGCGCGGTGCCGGTCTTGGCGGCCACGTCGACCCCGGGGATCTGCGCCGCGGTGCCGGTGCCGTCGTCGACCACGCTGACCATCATGTCGGTGAGCGCGCTCGCGGTGTCCCCGCTGATCGGCCGGGAGAACTCGCGCGGGCTCGGCTCGCTGATGAGGTCGAGCGTGCGCGCATTGCGCACCTGGTCGATGAGCTGGGGGTGCATGAGGGATCCTCCGTTGGCGATCGCCGAGGACACCATCGCCATCTGGAGCGGCGTGGCGCGGACCTCGAACTGGCCGAGCGATGACTGGGCGAGCTGCGGGGGATTCGTGTCCGAGGGGAAGCTCGAGGCGCTGACCTGGAGGGGGATGTCGAAACTCTCCCCGAACCCGAACTTCTGCGCCTGCTCGCTCATCGCGTCCGACCCCAGGGTCATCCCGAGGTCGGCGAACGAGGTGTTGCACGAGTTCTTCAGGGAGTCGGCCAGGGAGACGGTGCCACCGGAGCCGCACGCGCCGCCGCCGGAGTTCGAGATCGTCGCCGTGGTCTGGGGCAGGTCGAGCGTGGCCGGCCCGGACAGCTGGGAGTCCGGGGTGTACTCGCCGGATTCGAGCGCGGCGGCGGCGGTGACGAGCTTGAAGGTCGAGCCCGGCGGGTAGAGGTTGCCGCCGATCGCGCGGTTGTAGGCGGGGTTGTCGTCGTCGGCGATGAGGCGCTCGTAGGCGTTGAGGGCCTCATCGCGGTCGTGCGAGGCGATCGGGTTGGGGTTCCAGCCCGGCGAGGACACCATCGCGAGCACGTCGCCGGTCTTCGGGTCGAGCGCGACGACGGAGCCCTTCTGCCCGCCGAGCGCGTTCCAGGCCGCCATCTGCGCCTCGGGGTCGAGCGTGATCTCGATCGCCGCTCCGGCGGGCTGGCTGCCGGTGAAGATCGAGGAGATCTTGTCGTAGAACAGGGCGTCGTCGGTGCCGGCGAGCAGGCCGTTCTCCGTCTTCTCCAGGCCCGAGGCGCCGGACACGATGGAGAAGAAGCCGGTGACGGGGGCGTAGACCTCCGCCGGCATGCCGTCTGCGCCGTAGGTGCGCTGGTACTCGTAGGTGTCGTCGACGGGCACGGAGTAGGCGACCGGGGTGCCGTCGACGAGGATCGGCCCGCGCTCGCGCGACAGCTCCTCGACGAGGGTGCGGGTGTTGAGCTCGTGATCGCGCAGCGCCTGCGCCTGGAAGTACTGGACGAAGCTCGTCGAGCCGAACAGCAGCGCGAACATCACGAAGCCGACGACGGCGACGTGCTTGAGCGGGTTGTTCATCGCCGGTCACCCCCGTGCTCGGGCTCTCCGTGCTCGGGCGTGGGCTCGGCCCCGTACTCGGGGGCGGTGCGGTGGGCCGTGGTGGCGACGTCCGCCTCGGGGTCGGGTGCCGCCGCGGGGTGGACGGTGGTGGCGACCTCGGCCTCGGGGTCCCGGGGGTGCCCGTCGGCCGCCTCGGCGCCGGCCGGGTCCGCGGCGTCGCGGTTCCGGCGGCCGCCGAGCAGTCCGCGGGACGGGCTGCGCTGCCCGGCGCGCTCCTCGGGGTCGGTGAGGACGGTGAGGACTCCGGTCTGGAACTCCTCGGCGGGGCGGCGGGCGTAGTCGGAGATCCGCAGCAGCAGCCCGATGATGATCCAGCTGCCGATGAGCGAGGAGCCGCCGGCGGCGAGGAACGGCGTGGTGAGGCCGGTGAGCGGGATGAGCCGGGTGACGCCGCCGATGACGATGAAGCACTGGAGGCAGATGGTGAACGTCAGGCCCACGGTGAGGAGCTTGCCGAAGCCGTCGCGCACGCTCGAGGCGATCTTCATGCCGCGCTGGAACAGGATGAGGTAGAGCATGAGGATCGCGAACAGGCCCACCATCCCCAGCTCCTCGCCGAGCGAGGCGTAGATGAAGTCGGACTCCGCGTACGGCACGACGCTCGGCCGGCCCTCCCCGAGGCCGGTGCCGGTGAGCCCTCCGGAGGCCATGCCGAACAGGCCCTGGACCAGCTGGTAGGAGCCGCCGGGGGTCTTCTCGAACTCCTCGCGGGTGAGCGCGCCGAGCCAGCCGTCGATGCGCTGCTGGACGTGGGTGAAGATCTGCGCGGCGACGAAGGCGCCGAGCGCGAACATGCCGAGACCCAGGAAGATCCACGTCTTCTTGCCGGTGGCGACGTAGAGCATCGCGACGAACAGTCCGAAGAACAGGAGCGAGGTGCCGAGATCGCGCTGGAGGACGAGGATGCCGACGCTCGCCACCCAGGCGATGATGATCGGTCCGAGGTCGCGCAGGCGCGGGAACCGGATGCCGAGGATCTTGGGCCCGGCGAGGACGAGCTGGTCGCGGAAGCTCACGAGGTAGCCGGCGAAGAACACGGCGAGGAGGATCTTGGCGATCTCGCCGGGCTGGAACGAGAACGGGCCGACGTTGATCCAGATCCGGGCGCCGTTGATCGTCGTGCCGAGCCCCGGGACGAGCGGCAGGAGCAGGAACGCGAGCGCCGCGAAGCCGCAGGTGTAGGTGAAGCGCCGGAGCAGCCGGTGGTCGCGGAGGAACACGATGACGACGCCGGCGAGGATCGAGCCGAGCGTCATCCAGACGAGCTGGGAGGTCGCGGTCGAGGACTCCGTGGCGAGGTCGATCCGATAGATCATCGCCAGCCCGATCCCGTTGAGGAGGATCGCGAGCGGGACGAGCACCGGGTCGGCGTACTTGGCGCGCCACCACGTGAGGACGTGGAGGCCGAGGCCGAGTGCGGCGAGCCAACCGGTGTACCAGTAGACGTTCGCCGGCACCGTGTCCTCGGCGCCGAGCCCCACGAGGGCGTAGGCGCCGGCGGCGATCACGACGGCGAGGGCGGTGAGCATGAGCTCCGCGAACCGGTAGGGGCGCGGGGCCTGGGAGCGCGCGGCGGCGTCCGGGGCGCGCTGCTCGGCCACGGCGGGGGCGTAGGTCATCACGGGCCTCCCGCGGCGTTCGGCTCCTCGGCCGGGGCGGGTGCAGGCGAGGCGGGGTCCGGTGATGCGGGATCCGGGGAGACCGGGGCGTCAGTGACGCCGCCCTGCATCTCGGTGGCCGCGTTCGCCGCCGCCTCGTCCCGCAGGGTCTCGACGACCTGGTCGGCGGCGGCGCGGTCCCCGGCGGGGATCGTCGCCTCGAGACGTGACTGCGAGAACGCGGAGAGCTCGTCGACCGGGATGTCGGTGGTCTCGTCGAGGGAGCTGAGCTCGAGCGGGCCCAGCGTCTGCGCGACGCCGCGGTAGATCGCGACCGTGCCGGATTCCGCACCGACGTAGTACTGTCCGCGCACCCAGTTCCAGCCCACGACGCCGGCGATCGCGACGGAGGCGAGCACGAGGATGGTGATGAGGAGGGGCAGCAGGCGCCGGCGCGGACGCTCCTCGGCACCCCAGCCGTCGAGGTCGTCGCCCGGCTGGGCGCGGGTCTCGGCGCTGTCGCGGTGCGCGGCTCCGGGGCCTGCTGTCGCGGCGGCGGTGCCGGCGGAGTCGGTCGGGATCTCCTGGGTGTCGCCGGTGCGCGCACCCCGGGAGTCCGGGGCGCCTCGGCCGCGGTTGCCGTGCTCGTCCCCGCTGCCCTGCTCGTCCCGGGAGCCGTCCTCGTCCGGGGTGGTGCGCTCGGCGTCGACGACGTCGAGCTGCTGGGTGTCGGCGGATTCGTCGACCGTGTCGAGCGGGCCGGTGGGGATGAGCTCGGTGGGCGTGTCGGTGCGGCCGAGCAGGGCGTACTGCGGGTTGGTGCGCACGGAGCCCACGGACTCCCCCGGACCGCGCGCCGCCGCTCCTGCTCCCGCGGCGTCCTCGGGCGCGACGACATCGCCGATGACCACGGTGACGTTGTCGGCGCCGCCGCCGGCGAGGGCGAGGTCGACGAGCCGGTCGCAGCAGGCGCCCGGATCCGCGATGTCGGCGAGCGCCTCCTGGATGTCCTCGATCGAGGCGAAGCCGGTGAGCCCGTCGGAGCACAGCATCCAGCGGTCGCCGAGCCGGGTGTCGCGGAAGGACAGGTCGAGCTCCGGTGCCGAGCCGACGTCGCCGAGCACGCGCATGACGACGGAGCGCTGAGGGTGGGATTCGGCCTCCTCGGGCGTGATCCGACCCTCGTCGACGAGCATCTGGACGAAGGTGTGGTCGCGGGTGACGAGGGAGAGCTCGCCGTCGCGCAGCAGGTAGGCGCGGGAGTCGCCGATGTGGGCGAGCGCGAGCCGGTCGCCGGTGCGCAGGAGCGCGGTGACGGTGGTGCCCATGCCGGCGAGCTCGGGCTGCTCGGCGACGCAGGTGGTGATCCGCTCGTTCGCGTCGAGGATCGCCTGGCGGAGGACGTCGAGGGCGTCGCCGCCGTGGCCGGGGGCGTCGAGGTCGGACAGGCGGGCGACAGTGATCGCGGAGGCGACATCGCCCCCGGCATGACCGCCCATGCCGTCGGCGACGAGGAGGAAGTCCGGTCCGGCGTATCCGGAGTCCTGGTTGTTCTTGCGGACCAGGCCGGTGTCGGAGCGGGCTGCGTGCCGCAGCGTGAAATCCAGGCTGCTCACGGACGAAGCTCCAGGGTGGTGTGGCCGATGGTGACAGGGGTGCCGATGCGCATCTGCACCGGGGAGTGCAGACGCTGGCCGTTGATGAAGGTGCCGTTGGTCGAGCCGAGGTCCTCGACGTACCAGTGGCCGGAATCCGGGACGATCCGTGCGTGGTGGCCCGAGGCGAAGTCGTCCTCGAGGACGACGGTGTTGCCGCCCGCGCGGCCCAGGGTGATCGGTCCGCCGCCGAGCGGGATCACCATCCCGGCGAGGGCGCCGGAGGTCAGGTGGAGCGCGCGCGGGACCGGCGGTGCCTGCTGCTGCGGCGGTGCGGCCCGGGACGGGGGTGCGTGCTGCGGCGCGGCCCGGCCGGGCGGGGGCCCGCCTGCGGGGACCGCCCCGCGCTCTCCCCGGGAGCGGCCGCGGCGGCCGACGCGGTTGCTGCGGCGGGGCCCGAACAGGTCCTGGCGCAGCACTCCGGCGACGAGGAAGACGAAGATCCACAGCAGTGCGAAGAACGCGAAGCGCAGGACCATGACGGTGAACTCGCTCATCGGCCTCCCGTCTCCGTCTCGCGGAACACCACGTCGGTGTCCCCGGCGGTGAGGGTGATGCCGTCGCTCAGGGGCATCGAGGTGATCCGGCGGCCGTCGACCAGGGTGCCGTTCGTCGAGCCGAGGTCCGTGGCGGTCGCCTGTGCGCCGGAGACGGCGATCTCGAAGTGGCGGCGGGACACGCCGGGGTCATCGAGGACGATGTCGGCGCTCGAGGAGGAGCGGCCGAACACCGTGGTGCCCTGGGGCAGGTGGGTGAGGCGGCCGCGGATCTCGACGGCGGGCTGGCGCGGGTCCTCGGAGCGGCGGACCGGCGGGGGAGGAGTGGGGGCGGGCGCCTCGGCGGCGCGGAGCTGCCCGCTGTGGGCGTGGACGTAGGCCTCGGGCACGATCGGGTTGGCGCGCGAGGGCGGGTCGTAGCCGCCGCGGTTCTGGGGCTGCGCGGCCGGGGAGCCGTCGGGGCGCCTGGTCGAGGCGCGCACCCGGTACATGCCGGTGTCGAGGTCGTCGGCGGCCTCGAAGGTGACGATGACGGGGCCGATGAAGCTGTATCCCTGCTCCATCGCGTGGTCGCCGACGACCTGCCGGAGGTCGGCGCGGAGCTCGGACTCGATCGGCTCGAGGCGCTCGTGGTCGGACTGCGAGAGCTCGATGATGAAGCTGTTGGCGGTGAGCGTGCGGCCGCGGGACACCACGGCGGCGTGGGTGTCAGTCTCCTTGCGCAGCGCGCCGGCGAGCTCGACGGGCTCGACCTGGGCGCGGAACGCCTTGGCGAAGGCACCGTTGACGACGCGCTCGATGCCCTTCTCGAAACGGTCGAGTACGCCCATGGCCTGCCTCCTTCGGTCCGCTGCACCGGTCGCCGAGGCGGCGCCGTCTGCCAACACTGTCAACACTCCATGCTAACGGCAGACTCCCGCGTTGACATGTTCGCACGTGCGCGGGCGGGGATTCCGACAGGGATTGCCGGGCAGCTCCGGGGGAGCTCCGGGCGAATTCCCGGGTGCTTTCTGGGTGCGTGCCGGGTGCGTGCCGGGGCCCGCTGCCGAACTGCGCGGTATCCGACGATCGACGCGCAATTGCGCGCTCGGTTCCGGATACCGCGCAGTCGGGCGGCGCGCGGCCCGGGCGGACCAGGTGCGGAGGTCGTGCGCAGCGCGGGATCCGAGAGCGCTCGGACGACCCGGAACCCGGTTCCGACGGCCCGGAATCGGGTTTTGGCGCGGAACGGCGGTGATGTTAGAGTTTCCTACTGTCGCTCGCGCGAGTGGCGGAATTGGTAGACGCGCTGGCTTCAGGTGCCAGTGATCGAAAGGTCGTGGGGGTTCAAGTCCCCCCTCGCGCACAGTTGTCGAGGGCCCCGGATCCTACGGTCCGGGGCCTTCGTCATGTCCTCATGGCTTCCGCTGTCCCGGCGCAGTACCCGCGCAGCCCCGCGCGGCATGTCCGGTGGACGGTAGGCGGGCTGGCACGATGGGGACATGGCAGTCTTCACGCACACGGCCGAGGTGCCCTACTCCCTCGACACCGTCTTCTCCTGGCACATGCGCCCGGGCGCGCTCACCCGACTCAGCCCGGAATGGGCGCAGGCGGTCGTCGAGGAGTCGCATCCCCCGCTCGCCCCGGGCACCCGCGCCCGGATGAAGACCTCCGTCCCGGGCACCCGCGGGGTGGTCCGCGTGCCCTTCGTATGCGAGCACGCGGCGGGCCCGGAGCCCTTCTCCTTCATCGACCGGATGACGACCGGCCCGCTGCACTCCTGGACGCACACCCACCGGTTCACCGCAGCCGCGGATCCCGCCGCCTGCCGCATCGACGACCGGATCGACTACCACCTCGCCCCGTCCAGCGGCCGCCTGTCCGAGGGCTTCGACACCCTCGCCATGGACACGGTGCTGACGAACACCTTCGAGGCCCGCACCCGCCGGCTGCTCGGCGACCTCGATTTCCAGGCCGACCTCACCCGCCGCACCGGGGGCGCCCCGCAGCGCATCCTCATCGCCGGCGCCTCGGGCCTGCTCGGCCGGCAGGTCGCCGCCCTCCTGTCCACCGCCGGGCACGAGGTGCGCCGCCTCGTCCGCACCACCCCGTGGCGCGAGGACGAGGTGCGCTGGAACCCCGGCCTCGGCCTGCTCGACGCCCGGGCGCTCGCCTGGGCCGATGTCGTCATCTGCCTGAGCGGGGCGAGCATCGGCACCCGCTTCACGGAGCCTGCGCGCGAGCGCATCCTGTCCTCCCGCCTCGACAGCACGCGCCTCCTCGTCCTCACCATGGAGCAGCTCGACCCCGCCGACCGCCCGGACACCTTCGTGTGCGCCTCGGCCGTGGGGTACTACGGCGCGGAGCGCGGCGACGAGCGGCTCCCCGAATCCGCCGACTCCGGCGACGGCTTCCTCGCCGAGGTGTGCCGTCGGTGGGAGACCGAGGCGGCCCGGGCCGAGGAGCTCGGCGTGCGCCGGGTGTCGATCCGCACCGGGGTCGTCCTCACCACGCTCGGAGGGCCGCTGCGCCTCCAGCTGCCCCTCTACCTCACCGGCCTCGGCGGTCGGCTGGGAGCCGGCGACCAGTGGCTGTCGTGGGTGTCGCTCGACGACATCGCCCAGATCTACGCCCGCGCCGCGCTCGACGACTCCCTGTCCGGTCCCGTCAACGCCGTGGCACCCGAGCCGGTCCGGCAGCGGGAGTTCGCGCAGACGCTCGGCGACCTGCTGTCGATGCCCTCGGCGCTGCCGGTGCCGCCGCTCGCTCCCACGCTGCTGCTCGGCCCGCAGGCGGCCCGCGAGCTCGCGCTCGCCGACCAGCGGGTCGTGCCCGAGGCGCTCACCGGGGCGGACTACACGTTCCGGCACCCGACGCTGCGCGCGGCGCTCGCCTCGACCCTGGGGTGCCCGCCCGAGGACTGAGCGTGCTGAACCGGGATCCGGTGGGGTGCACGGTGCCGATTCCGCGGTGCTCGGCCCCAGGTCAGGGCCACTACCGCAGGCTCATGTGCACCGCCTGTGTTAGGCCTGGGCAGAGCCTGCTTGCTAAGGTTCGTTGACGGTGCCGAAACCGGACCGACCATCCGGACGTAAAGCTACTGCCGCGCCACGCGACTATGAATCCTGAATCCGCACTCGTCCATGCCTTTCCACCGTCCTCAGATGTCACACTCTCCGCAGCGCAGACGACGCTGACCGCCTCCGGCATCGACCAGGCCGTCGAGAACGCGTTCGCTCCGATCGCCGATGTGCTGTCCGCCATCGTCTTTTTCGGAGTGCCGGTCGCCGGCACCGAGCTCCCCCTCATCGTCGTGTGGCTCATGGCGGCCGCGGTGTTCCTCACCGTCTACCTGCGCTTCCAGCCGATCACCGGGCTCGCGCACTCCGTGAAAGTGATCCGGGGAAAGCTCACCCGGAAGACCGACCCGGGTGAGGTCTCCTCGTTCCAGGCGCTCGCCACCGAGCTCTCCGGCACCGTGGGACTGGGCAACATCGCCGGTGTCGCGGTCGCGATCACCATCGGCGGACCCGGCGCGGCCCTGTGGATCATCATCTTCGGCTTCTTCGCGATGACCGTGAAGATGGCCGAGGCGACGCTCGGCGTGAAGTACCGGACGATCATGCCCGACGGCACCACCTCGGGCGGGCCGATGTACTACCTGCGCGACGGCTTCAAGGACATCGGCCGTCCCAAGCTGGGCAAGTTCCTCGCCTACTTCTACGCGATCGCCACCGTGGTGGGCGTGTTCGGTGCCGGCAACCTGTTCCAGGCCAACCAGTCCGCGGCCATCCTCGTGAACTCCACCGGCGGCGAGGCCAGCTTCTTCGCCGACAAGCTGTGGCTCATCGGCCTCATCATGGCCGTGCTCGCCGGCATCGTGATCCTCGGCGGCATCACCTCGATCGCCCGCTGGACCTCCGCGATCACCCCGCTCATGGCGATCCTGTACTTCGTGTCGGTCGTCATCATCCTCCTGCTGAACTTCACCGCGATCCCCAACGCCTTCGTCCTCATGTTCCAGGGCGCGTTCACCGGTGAGGGGATCGCCGGCGGCATCATAGGCGTGGCGATCGTCGGCATCCAGCGTGCGCTGTTCTCGAACGCCGCCGGTGTCGGCTCGGCCGGTATGGCGCACTCGGCCGTGAAGACCTCGCGTCCGGCGACCGAGGGCTTCACCGCGATGTGGGAGCCGCTCATCGACTCCGTCATCATCTGTACGCTGACCGCGCTCGCGATCATCACCACCGGCCTCTACGACGCGGACGCCGGCGACGGCTCCACCGAGGCCGGCGTCAACCTCACCGCGCAGGCCTTCGGCACGGTCACCGACTGGTTCCCCTACATCCTCACCATCTGTGTGATGCTGTTCGGGTTCTCGACGATCCTGTCCTACGCCTACTACGGCCAGAAGGCGATCGGCTTCCTCACCAAGGAGTCGTTCTTCGCCCAGAAGGGCTTCCAGGTCGTGTGGGTCATCGCAGTCGTCGTCGGTGCCTCGATCTCGCTCGACAGCGTCGTGGCGTTCTCCGATGCGATGTTCTTCCTCATGAGCGTGCCGAACCTGCTCGGCATCTACTTCCTCGCCAAGGTCCTCCGCCTGGAGATCCTGCGGCACAAGCACCAGGCTGCCTCCGGCACCCTCGAGGAGATCCCGGAGGACCTCCAGGTCGGGCTGCGCGATCACCAGCCCACCGAGGAGCAGGTGGCCTCGGAGAAGAAGCGCCGCGCCGGCGTGCGGGAGAAGCGCAAGCGGATCCGCGCCGGCTTCCGCAAGGCGCAGAAGGACCGCGGCGTCGACGTCACCGACGACCGGGTGTGACGGTGTCCGGGTGTGAACCGGTGAGCTGATCACCGCACCGGTGTTCCGACACCGCCGCACCGGCACCGGTGTTCCGACACCGCTGGTCGTGCGCTGTTCGGTCAGCGCCGCCGGCCCGGCACCGCTGACGAGGCGGGTCATGGTCTCCGACCAGGGCCCGCCTCGGGCGTTGTGGGGGTGTGAGGGCAGCCGCGGTGGCGTCGGTGTCCGTGCCACCCCATAGGCTGAGGGAATGGATGTGCTGACCCAGGCTCTGGCGCACCGGCGGCTGCTCGAGGACGACGCCGCCTGGGCATTCCTGCGCGGCGACAACGTGTGGTTCGCCGCTGCAGTGCTGCGAGTGCATCTCGCCGGCCCGGATCGGCGACTGCCCGCCTCCGCGCTCTTCGAGCGGATCGATGCGGACCTCGAACTCCTGCGATCGCACGGGCACGAGATCCCGGGCACGGCTCAGCACTACTGCGCCGAATGGCGGAAGAACGGCATCCTCATCCGCCGCAGCGCGGAGTCCACGAGGGACGAGACCTTCGAACTCTCGCCCTCAGGGCTGACAGCGCTCCAGTTCATCGAACGACTCGACTCCAACCGCACCACCGTGACGCAGTCGCGGCTGTCGAACATCCAGGAGCGGCTGCGTGTCCTCGTCCGCGACACCGACCCTGATGTCGAGACGCGGCTCACCGCGCTCCACGCCGAACGCGATCGGTTGGACGCCCGCGTCGCCGCCGTCCGCGCAGGTGAGGACACCGGACTCGATCCTGAGCGGGCGCGGGAAGCGGTTGAGGACCTGATCGCGCTCGCCGAAGAGCTGCCGAGCGACTTCGCCCGCGTGCGCTCCGCGCTCGAGGAGATCAACCGCGGGCTGAGGGCCCAGCTCATCGAGAACACCGGCGCGCGATCGCGCGTCCTTGACGACGTGTTCCGCGGAGTCGATCACCTCGCGGATTCCGAGGCCGGACGGAGCTTCGATGGGTTCTACGCACTCATTCTCGAACACGAGTCCGGGTCCGAGTTCGAAGCGAACATCGCTGCGCTCCTCGACCGCGCTTTCGTCCGTGCGCTCGATCGGGCCGACACCAGGTTCCTTCGTCGTCTGACGCCGATGCTCCAGGACCGTTCCGCAGAGGTCGGCGATGTGATGACAGGTCTGACCCGATCCCTGCGACGGTTCGTCCAGTCCGAGGAGTTCCGCGAGGACCGGGCAGTGAACACTGAGATCCACGCCGCCCGCGCGCTCGCTCTCCGTCTCGCGGTTGAGATACCTCCTTACAGGCAGCTCGACGTCGAATTGGGTCGTACCTCGGTCAGGATCGATTCGGTGACGAGCTTTCGGCTCCACAACCCCGCCGACGCCCGAGTGATCGAGCCCGTGGAGATGCGGGCGACAGGCACGGTCGACATCGAGGCGCTGCGAGAGATGGCCCGGCTGACCGAGATCGATATCGGCGAACTCGTCGAGAACATCAACGAGACCTTGGAGGCCGCGCGCTGCGGGGAGCTCGAGGGCCGGAACCGTGAGGCAGGCGAAGGGGCGCCTCGGACGGATGGCGTCACCATCGCCGAGGTGCTCCGCCGCCACCCGGCCACCCAGGGTGTGGCGAGCGTCGTCGGGCTCCTCGATCTCGGAGTCGGGCACGGGATCCGGGAAGCCGGAGGTGAGTCGGTCACCTGGTCGTCGATGACAGGGCGTTCACGGCGAGCCCAGCTCGACCGATTCCGCTTCACCGAGGACGTTCCCGGCGGGCGTCGGCGCCGACGGGCGCAGCAGAGGAGGGGTGGCGCATGAACGATGGAACAGGTGCCCACGCGAAGGAATCGACGACGGCCGGGCTCGGTGCGGAGAAGGGCGAGTCCCGACGGCCGCTCTGGGCGACCGATACAGGAGTGCTCGCTCTCGATACGCGGCGGGCGCTCGTGGCCTTGATCAAAGGCCCGTACGTCTCCGGTCGCAGTCACCCGCAGCTGTGGCGATCCGTGCTCGGGGACGAGGCAGCGTTGCGAGCCCGGTTGTCCGACATGTTCCTCGAGCTCGTCGTGGATACCGATTCGCGCCTCGCGTTCGTGCGCAATGCGGAGGTACCCGACGAGCAGGTCCCGGCCGTGGTCCGTACGCACAGCTTGACCTTCCTCGATACCGCTCTGCTGCTCCATCTGCGGCACGAGCTGCTTAGAGCGGACCGGTCCGAGCGCGTGATCGTCGGTGTCGACGAGTCGCGCGATGCACTCCGGGTGTACGGCAGCGCATACGGACTCGACGAGGTGGGCTTCGCGAAGCGCTTCAACGCCTCGTGGACCAAAATGCACAAGTACGGTCTGCTCGCCGACACCGCGACGGAGGACCGGTTCGAGATCTCGCCGGTCCTGCGGTTGATCTTCGGACCGGACGAGATCCGTGCGGTGCGTGAGGAGTACGAGCGGCGGCTCGCCGAGGTCGGGACGAATGCCGCTCACGCACGGGAAGACCGGGATGAAGTCATGGACGCGATGGAGGACGACGAATGAACCGACCCGCTGAATCGCCGGCGACTCTGTTCGACGTCGAGACTCCCGCCGGTGAGGACCTGGTGTCGACCGAGCAGACTGCGGCCTCCGGGACGGTCGATGCACCGTTCCTCCGATCCGGCACGCTGCCTGCCGCAGCCGCCTCACCCGATGTCTCCGGGCAATGGCGCCTGTCGCGGATCGATGTGGTCAACTGGGGGACCTTCAACGGTCATCACGTCATCGACGTGCCGAGGACCGGTCTGGTGATCACCGGGGATTCCGGGACCGGCAAGTCCTCGCTGCTCGATGCGGTGACCACGGTACTCACTCCGCGCTCGAAGGTGCGGTACAACGCCGCAGCACAGGACCAATCGGTCCGTGCAAGTGATCGCAGCCTGGTGAGCTACATCCGCGGTGCGTGGCGATCGACCGATGCCGAGGACGCCGACGAGGTGCGCAGTGACTTCCTTCGCGCGGGAGCCTGCTGGTCGGGAGTGCGCCTGCGCTTCGACACGGCTGACGGGCAGGATCCGGTAGTGCTCGTCAAGCTGTTCAAGCTCAACCGCGGACAGATGTCCTCCGGCGACGTCAAGGAGATCTGCGTGCTCGCGCGGGAGGACCTCGACCTCGCGAAACTCGGAGCATTCGTCTCCGAAGCCGTCGACATCCGCGGCCTGAAGAAGGAATATCCGCAGGCGACGATCACGGAGAAGCACTCCGTCTTCCAGCAGCGGTTCCAGCGCTTCCTCGGCATCGTGTCGGATTCGGCGATCCTGCTGCTCCACCGGACGATGGCGGCGAAGAACCTCGGCAGCCTCGATGCTCTGTTCCGTGAGTACATGCTCGACGAACCGAAGACCTTCGCCACTGCGGATATGGCGGTCGAACAGTTCTCGGAACTGTCACAGGCGCACCGCAGTGTGGTCGAGGCCCGCCGCCAGCTGGACGTCCTCGACACGATCGCTGAACTCCTCGACCGGTGGGAGACGGCGAGTGGCGACAGCGCTCGGGTCCGAGCACTCGCAGAAGCACTCGATCCGGTGACGAACGAATGGATCATCGAGCTCGCGGAGAAGGAGCTCGACCGGGCTCAGGCGTCGAACGCACGGGCCGAGGGCGAGCAGAGACAGGCGTCGACTGCGCTCACCGAAGCGCAGCGGGATCGGGACGCCGTGCACAGCCGCCTGCTCGAATCCGGTGGTGCCGAGCTCGAGAACCAGCAGGCGCTGCTCACCCATGCGCGGCGGGAGCACGAGCGGATCACGCGCACCCGAGAGCGCCTGGCTGCCCGGATCCGCACGGTGGGCATCGAATCGCTGCCGGATTCGTGGGAGGAGTTCGCCGAACTGCAGCGGACCGGGCAGAAGGAAGCCGCAGATACGGACCTGCTCGAACGACTCGACAACGCCAAGCTCGCCGCCCATGACCGGCTCCGGGACCTGCGGCAGTCGCGGTCCGGCCTCGAAGCGGACCGGGACGCCGCCCGCAGGCAGCAGTCCAATCTCGACCGCCGACTGCTCGCCGCGCGGACACTGATCGCGCGCTCCACCGGCCTCAACGAGTCCGCACTGCCATTCGCCGGGGAACTCATGGAGGTCCGCCCCGAGCACACCGAATGGACCGGGGCCATCGAACGGGTGCTGCGGCCTCTGTCACGCACGATCCTCGTCGAGGACCGGCATCTGCCCGAGGTCACGCGCGCCCTCGATGAGCACCATTTCGGCACCCGGGTGGTCGTCGAATCCGTTCCCGCCGAGGTGCCCGCCCCGCGGGCGCTCGCCGATGACCGCTCACTCGTCTATCGGGTCGACCTCAAGGACTGGTCGCCCAAGGCCGCCTGGCTGCGGACCGAGCTCGCCCGTCGATACGACTATTCGTGTGTGGGCAGCACTGCGGAGCTGACCGGCGTCGATCGCGGTCTCACCCGCGCCGGTCAGGTCAAACGCGGACCCGGCCGATTCGAGAAGGACGACCGTTGGCGGGTCGATGATCCGAGCACCTGGGTGATGGGTTTCAGCGCCGAGGACAAGGTCGTTCGTCTCCTCGAACAGCTCGAGCACATCGACCGACAGATCGCGAACGCGGACAAGGAGCTCGAACAGGCCATGCGCCGACACGCGCAGGCTCAGGAGCGCCGACGACTCATCGTCGATCTCGCCGACACCGACTGGGTGGACCTCGATATCACCGCAGCGTCCGCAGCGATCTCCGCGGTGGAGCACCGGATCGAGACTCTCACTGCGGCGAGCGCCGGGCTGGCGGCTGCCCGGCGTGATCTCGACGCGGCCGAGAAGTCCCTGACCGCAGCTCGGGTGCGGTGCCGGGACGCCGACCGCGAGCACGCCCGGATCGGGCAGGAGCTCAAAGCCGTCACCCGGGCCTTGGACGACGCGCGTGCCGACCTGAGAAGGACCGTGGAAGGACAAGTCGTCGCCGAAGACACGTCTACGGGCGAAGTCCCGGCGCCGGTGGTGGCATCCGGGCAGCGAGACGTCATTCGCAGGCGCATTCGAGCGGCCAAGCGGCACATCGAGTACTTCGATCTGGTGCGGCTCTCGAAGAACCTCTCCATCGAACTCCAGCGGGAGGAGAAGACTGCTGACCGGGCGCGCACCGAGGCGGAGGCCGGGTTCACGGCCGCAGCCGGCGAGTTCAGGAGGACGTGGCCGGGCGTGAGCGCCGACCTCACCGGCTCGGTGGACGATCGCGTGGGCTACCGCGAACTGCGATCACGGCTGAAGTCCGACGGTCTGCCGGAATTCGAGGATCGGTTCGCCCAGATGCTGCGCAAGCAGTCGACGCAGAACATGGGCAAGCTCAACACCATGCTCCGCAACGCCGCACAAGAGATTCGTGCACGGGTCGATCCGGTGAACACCTCGCTCCTGCGATCCCAGTTCGATGTGGGCCGATACCTCCAGATCCGGGTCAAGACCCGATTCAACGCCGATGTCCGGGAACTCATGCAGAAACTGCAGACCGTCACCTCCGGCGGACTGTCGGACATCGAACCGGCTGAGGCGGAGAGGAAGTTCGCCGTGATGGAAGAGATCATCACCCGGCTGCAGTCGTCGGAGCCCGCCGACCTCCGCTGGAGGCGCGCGTGCCTGGACACCCGCAGGCACGTGAGCTTCGTCGGGGTCGATCAGGACGCGGAAGGCGAGGTGGTGAGCGTGTACGAGTCGGCCGCCGGACTGTCCGGAGGACAGCGGCAGAAGCTCGTCGTGTTCTGCCTCGCCGCCGCGCTGCGGTATCAGCTCACCGACGGAGCCGAGGACGTCCCTCGGTTCGGCACCGTGTTCCTCGACGAGGCCTTCGATCGGGCGGACCAGGACTTCGCGCGGATGGCGATGGACATCTTCGTCGCTTTCGGGTTCCACATGATCCTCGTGACTCCGAAGAAGCTCCTGCAGACTCTCGAGGACTATGTGGGCGGCATCACCCTGGTGCGGAACAGTGATCGCCGCGATTCCCAGCTGAGCCGGACGACCTGGGACGACGCATGAGCACGCGGGAGTCGTCGGCGCCGACAACGCCTCTCACCGTTGCCGAGGCGCGGGCGCGCGTTCGGCGCGCTGTCACCGCGCATCAGCGCGCGTGGGCAGTCGGCCTCGAGTTCTCCCCGATCACGGTCGGCCTGCGTCCTCCCACCGAGGCGGCCGCCCTCGCCGATCTGCCCGGGGTATCCGCGTGGATCGCGGATTGGAACCACATCGCTGGAAGGGATCGCCGCTCAGCACCGTCACCGCCCGACAGGCCGGAGGTGGAGTTCACCGTGCGCCGGTGGGCGGGCCTCGGAACTCAGCAGCTGCCTACCAGGTTGCGGCTCGGTTCCACCGGTGCGGCGGTGGAGTTCGTCGGCGGTCGCGCACAGTTCCGGCGGCTGCAGAGCCGTGCGGCGGGTGTGCTCGACTGGTTGAGCACGGTGCGGGCGACGGCGGATCCGAGCACGGAGGACCGGCAACTGGTGCGAGCACTCCTCGGCGACCTCGTCACACTTGAGGAGAGCGATTTCATGAGGCTGCTCGGAGTCCTCGAATGGCTGACCGCTCACCCGGAGTCGGGGATGTACGTCCGGCAGCTGCCGATCGCCGGGGTCGATACGAAGTGGTTGGGCCGTCATCGGCGCGTGGTGACCGGACTCGTCACAGCGGTTACGGGAGCCGACGATCTGGGGCTGGCGGCGATGGAGTCGCGGGTGCGCCTGCGCCTGCTGCACCCGGAGCTGCGGATCGTCGGACTCGACGATCTCGAGATCCCGTGGTCGCAGGCCGCTGCTCTCTCCTTGCCGGGGCTCGGCGCGGAGGATCGGCGTGTGCTCGTGGTGGAGAACCTCGAGAGCTTCATCGCATTGCCGACCGACGGGTCAATGGGATGGGTGATCGCGATCTACGGGGGTGGGTACGCTGCATCCCTGGTGGCCGATCTCCCATGGCTGAGCTCATGCCGGGTCTACTACTGGGGAGACATCGATTCCCACGGCTTCGGGATCCTCAACCGATTCCGCGCGCATGTCGGTCATGCGGAGTCGGTGCTCATGGATTGCGGGACGCTCGATACCTTTCGGCATCTGGTCGTGCACGAACCGCGTCCCCTCGATGTCGAACCCGAGCATCTGCAGACCCTCACCGAGGACGAGCGTGACGTCTACCGATCCCTCCGTGCGTGCTCTGCCGGCTCGGATGATGCTGAGGGCGTTGACAGCAGCGGACCTGGTGGCGTGAATCGGATGGGCGGGCTGCGCCTCGAGCAGGAACGCATCGCGTGGCCCTTTGTTCTTGAACGGCTGACGTGGGCTCTGAAGTGACTCCCGGGTGGGGGTCCGACCGTTGGTGACGGCGATCGATTGGTCAGTGCGACGGTGTCGGTGCCCGTATGTGACGTGTCAAAACCGATGACAGATCGGCGGAACGTGTAAAGAATCAGGTGATTTTTTTACACGTTCTGGCGATCTGCAACTATTGTTTGCATATGCACTGGGATCCTCAGAAGCCGTACAACGATCTGCCGCCGCTTCCTCCGACCGCAGATGTCGAGTCCAGGGAGATCCTCAAGGAGACGATCGAGGCACGGGCGTCGTTGGCATCGTTGGACCAAGCCGTGCAGAGGATCCCCAATCCGTCGATCCTCATCAACTCGCTGTCGATTCTCGAAGCCCAGGCGAGCTCCGAGATCGAGAACATCGTGACGACGAGCGACGATCTGTTCCGCAACGTCCAGCGCGAAGCGGAATCGGCCAGCCCGGAGACCAAGGAGACGCTGCGCTATCGGACCGCCTTGTTCGCCGGTCTGGAGAGCATCAGGAGCAGGCCGCTGTCCACGAACACTGCCGTGCAGATCTGCACGATCATCCATGACCGCGAGATGGCCATCCGGTGCACGGCTGGAACGATGATCGCGGATCAGCGTACGCGTACGGCCGTGTATACGTCGCCGACGGGCGAGCAGACGATCCGCGATCTGCTGTCGAACTGGGAGCGCTTCATCCATGCATCGGATGAACTGGATCCGCTCATCGCCATGGCCATCGGGCACTACCAATTCGAAGCTATCCACCCGTTCGGCGACGGCAATGGACGAACGGGAAGGATCCTCAACGTGCTCCACCTCGTGCATGCCGGGCTTCTCGAAGTCCCCGTGCTCTATCTCTCGCGGTACATCATCGAGCACAAAGATGATTACTACCGTCTCCTGTTGCAGGTCACGACGGAAGGCGCGTGGGAGGAATGGATCCTCTTCATGCTGAGAGGCCTCCGCGAAACGGCACGATCAACACTGCGGAAGATCGACGGGATCGAGGAGACGCAGCGATCGGTCATGCAGAGCATCCGCGATGTCACGACCGCCGGTCCCAACGCCGATCTGCTCGATGTCCTGTTCGAGAACGTCTACTGCCGGATCAGTGACGTCGTCGCACGGTGCGAGGTCTCCCGCCCGACAGCGACCAGCTGGCTCAATGCTCTTGTCGAGAACGGCACACTGGTGGACCACAAGATCGGGAGAGAGCGTCTTTTCCTCAACGTCGCGTTCGCCGAGGTGCTCGGGCGTCCTGAGCTGTAACCATGGGAGTCGCGATACGCAGTGCGGATCCGGTCAGCAGTGCGGGCTGTCGGACTCCCAGCCGATCCGGATGAGCTCGCACAGCACGTCGAGGTCGATGTCCTCGGGCTTGTTGACGTAGACGCAGGAGGCACCGCGCCGGTGCTTGCCGAACCGGGCCCAGAGCTCGGGCGCGTCGTCTTCCTGCGGCAGCCCGTAGAGGGAGAGCGCGGCCTTGCGCGGGGCGAAGCCGGAGCGGAAGTACGTGCCCGACCAGCCGGACGCGTACGTGTAGTCGTAGGTCCCGTAGCCGATCATCGTCGGCCCCCACATCACCGGCGGCTCCCCGGTGACCTCGGAGTAGATGTCGAGCAGCAGGTGCCCGTGCACCCGCCGCCGAGGGGTCTCGAGGGAATCGATGTATGCGCGCGGGTCGACGTCGGTGGGGCCGGTCGCGGGGCCCGAGGCCGAGGCGCCCGCGTCGGGTGTTCGCGTGCTCGACTTCGCTGTGCCGGAGGATCTCGCACCGGACTTCGAGGTGCCGGACTTCTTCGCGCCGGTCTTCGCTGCGTCGCTCATGCCCCGATTGTGCCGCCGCCGACGCACGGTGTCGAGAGCCGGTGGTGTCGAGGTGCGCGCCGCCCCGGCCCCATTGCCGGCGAAGCGGGGCCCGCACCGTGCGATTGCGGGTCTTTTCGGAATCGGCAACCGGATCTTCGGCGTACTGGCGAGTACAGCTGAGATCCAGTTGTCTTTCGCAGAAACACCTGTATCGGCGCTCGGTGTCGAAAGCCGGTGGTGTCGAGAGGCGGTGGAGTCGGGAGCCGGTGGTGTCGAGGTGCGTGCCGCCTCGGGCCCGGGAATAGCGCGTGGGGGTGCGCGGTTGTGGGTGGCGAGCACCATCACCCGCACGGCCCGGCCGACCGGAGGCCGGAGACCGTGCATGACTGCCGAGGAGGCACGATGAGCGTCAGCGTCGAGGAGTTCCTGCCCGAGACCGGGTCCGTCACCATGTTCACCACGAGCTGGTGCGGCTACTGCAAGCGCCTGCGCCCGCAGCTCGACCAGGCGGAGATCCCCGTCACCGAGGTCAACATCGAGACCATCGACAACGGCGCGGCCGTCGTCGAGCAGGCCAACGGCGGCAACCAGACCGTCCCGACCCTGCTGTTCTCCGACGGCACCACGCTCACCAACCCCTCGCGCGCCCAGGTGCAGGACAAGCTCGCCGCGATCGGCTGAGCCGCGGGCCGGTGCTACGGTCGCTCCAACGGACCCGCAGGACCGAGGAGGACCCATGGCCGGCACCGACATCACCATCCGCCCCGTCACCCGGGACGATGCCGCCCAGTGGCACCGCCTCTACACGGGCTACGCGGAGTTCTACCGGGTCGAGCAGACTGCGGAGATGCGTGACACCGTGCTGGCGTGGCTGCTCGACGACGCCCACACCTCGCAGGGCCTCGTCGCCGAGGCGTCCGACGGGATGCTCGTCGGGCTCGCCCATTTCCGGCCGTTCGCCCGGCCGCTGTCCGCGTCGACCGGCATGTACCTCGATGATCTGTTCGTCGACCCGGAGCACCGGGGATCGGGTGCTGCGCGCCTGCTGCTCGCGGGGCTCGCCCGGGTCGCCGCGGACCGCGGCTGGACGCTGACCCGCTGGATCACCCGCGACGACAACTATCGCGCCCGCGGGCTCTACGATCAGGTTGCCGCGCGCACCGACTGGATCACTTACGACATGCCCCCGGCGGACGCACGCTGACCTCCGGCTCGCGAGCGCTGACCTCGGCCCAGCAGGAGTTCCGGTCCTCGGCTCAGGCGGGCTGATCCGCAGCCGCGCCCTCGCTCCGGATCGCCAGCGTCGACCAGTTGCGGCGCGTGAGCTCGGCGGCCCTGTCCGCATCACCGGCGGCGCAGGCGTCGATGATCGCGGCGTGGTCGGCCGCGGAGTCGATCGCGCGCACGTCCCCGAACCGCAGGTACTCCGCCCGGCGCAGCATCGCGGTCACCGGTTCGAGGTGCTCGGCGACGAGCGGGTTCCCGCACAGCTCGACGGCCACGGCGTGGAACGCATCGTCGGCCCGGACGGCCGCCTCGGCGTCCCCCGAGGCGAGTGCGGTGTCGAGAGAGGCGTTCGCCTCGGCCATGGTGTTGATGTGGTGCTCGGTCATGAGGGGGACGGCCAGGCGGACGGCGAGGGCGTGGAGCTCGGCGGCGATCTGCTGGGCGTGGGCCACCGCCTCGTCGGTGACGGGGGAGACCATGGTGAGCCGGCCGGGCTCGGCGATGACGAGGCCGGAGCGCTCGAGCCGGAGCAGCGCCTCGCGGATCGGGGTGCGGGACACGCCCAGCCACTCGCTGAGCTCGGCGTCGCGGAGCTTCTCGCCGGGGGCGAGCCGCCCGCTGACGATCGCGTCGCGCAGGGAGAAGTAGACGTCGTCGCGTAGGAGGGTGCGGCGGTGGACGCCCCGAGCGGCGGGGACCGGCATGGAAGACCTCCTGGTGGGCGGGGTGACTTTTGACATCCTACCTCGCGAAGTGCAATATATTGCATACCACGCGATGACCATCACGCCACCGACCCTTAGGAGCTCCCGTGGCACTCTCCGACTTCGAACGCTATCCCCTGACCTTCGGGGCCAGCCCCGTCCACCCGCTCGACAACCTCACCAAGCACCTCGGCGGTGCACGCATCTGGGCCAAGCGCGAGGACGTCAACTCCGGCCTGGCGTTCGGCGGCAACAAGACCCGCAAGCTCGAGTACATCGTGCCCGACGTGCTCGCCTCCGGCGCGGACACCATCGTGTCGATCGGCGGCTACCAGTCCAACCACACCCGCCAGGTCGCGGCCGTCGCCGCCCACCTGGGCCTCAAGGCGCGCCTCGTGCAGGAGAGGTGGGTCGACTGGGACGACCCGGTCAACGACAAGGTCGGCAACATCGAGCTGTCGCGGATCATGGGTGCCGATGTGCGCCTCGACTCCGCCGGCTTCGACATCGGCATCCGCTCGAGCTGGGAGGAGGCGATGGAGGACGTGCGTGCCAACGGCGGCACCCCGTACCCGATCCCGGCCGGCGCGTCGGAGCACAAGCTCGGCGGCCTGGGCTTCGCGAACTGGGCCCATGAGGTGGCCGAGCAGGAGAAGGAGCTCGGCGTCTTCTTCGACACCATCGTCGTGTGCACCGTCACCGGCTCGACGCACGCCGGCATGATCGCCGGGTTCGCCGCGCTCGAGGACGCCGGCGGCCGCAAGCGGAATGTCATCGGCATCGACGCCTCCGCTACGATCGACAAGACCCGCGACCAGGTGGGCCGGATCGCGGCGAACACCGCGGAGCTCATCGAGCTCGGCCGTGAGCTGCGCGACGACGAGATCACCATCCTCGAGGGCTGGGCCGGCGACTACTACGGCATCCCCGTCGAGTCGACGGTCAACGCCATCCGCACCGCCGCGAGCCTCGAGGGCTTCATCACCGATCCGGTGTACGAGGGCAAGTCGATGGCCGGTCTCATCGACCTGGTGAAGTCCGGCGAGATCGGCAAGGACTCCAACGTCCTCTACGCGCACCTGGGCGGGCAGCTCGCCCTCAACGCGTACTCGTCGATCTTCGACTGACCACCCCGGGCGCCGGGGCCGTGGGCACCGAGACCGTGGGCACGTGCCTACCGCCCCGGGGCCGTGGTGGTCCAGCGGGCTCCGGTTCCGTAGTGGTTCGGTGCTCCCCGGTTCTGCTCCCCGGTTCCGTGGTCGATCCAGTGCGGTTCGCCTGCCGATTCCGCACTGGATCGACCACGGAGCATCCCGGACCGCACTGGAGTGGACATGGAACCCGCCGCCCGCACCAGAAAGACTGTGGAATCGGACGGCTGCACCGCCGCTCGCCCCGTCGCTCGCTCCGCCCCGCACTGCTGCCCCATCCTGCGCCGCCCGCGCACCTGTACCGCCCGCGCACGCCGACCTGCTCGACAGGAGAATCATGAGCTCGAACCCCACCGCCCCTCAGGATGCCGCCGCCCCCGACAGCCGGACCCCGGACGCCCGGTCCCAGGACGTCCGCACCCCGGACGCCCAGCCGGAGGACCGCCACCAGTTCGAGACGAGCACCCAGCT
Organism: Brevibacterium sp. R8603A2; assembly: GCF_023072605.1. NCBI lineage: Bacteria > Bacillati > Actinomycetota > Actinomycetes > Micrococcales > Brevibacteriaceae > Brevibacterium > Brevibacterium sp. R8603A2. Next base: position 104,690 of record NZ_JALLGN010000009.1, on the reverse strand, counting down.
CGACCCGCCGAGCGTGAACTCCAGGCCGCTGTCGGCGACCGCCTCGGCGGACGAGGCGGTGCTCGACGAGATCGCCCAGCGCGTGCTGTGGATCGCGACCGCGATGATCGACGCGGCCAATCGCGGGCGGGAGAACCCGGACGGGGTCAAGGTCGGCGGGCACCAGTCCTCGAGCGCCTCGATGGTGGGCATCATGACCGCGCTGTGGTTCTCCGAGCTCACCGCCGCGGACCGGGTGTCGGTGAAGCCGCACGCCTCGCCGGTGCTCCACGCGATCAACTACCTGCTGGGCGATCTCGACGAGAAGTACCTCACCACGCTGCGGTCCAAGGGCGGGCTGCAGCCGTACCCCTCGCGCGCCAAGGACCCCGACACGGTCGACTTCTCCACCGGCTCGGTGGGCATCGGGGCGACCGCGCCGCTGTGGGCTGCGCTGAGCCACCGCTACGTCAAGGAGCACTTCCCGCAGGCGCCGGAGGCCGGCCGCTTCTACTCGCTGCTCGGCGACGCGGAGATGGACGAGGGTGCGGTGTGGGAGGCGATCATCGATCCCGAGGTGCGTCAGCTCGGGGAGGCGGTGTGGATCGTCGACCTCAACCGGCAGTCGCTCGACCGGATCATCCCCGACGTGCAGATCGCGCGCCTGCAGGGGATGTTCGCCGCCGCGGACTGGCAGGTGCTCACCTGCAAGTGGGGCGCGCGGATCCAGGGTCTGTTCGCAGGCGCCGGCGGGCAGGCGTTCGAGCAGCGCATGACCGACATGCCCAACGAGGAGTACCAGCGGATCCTGCGCTCGCACCCGGACGAGGTCGCCGAGCGCGTGCTCGCCGGGGTCGAGGATGCCGAGGGGTCGGGGCTGCGCGCACTCGTCGAGTCGCTCACGCCTCGGGAGCTCGCCGAGGTGGTCCGCGACCTGGGCGGGCACGACATCTCCCAGCTGCTCGGCACCTTCGCGCAGATCGACGACACCCGGCCGACGGTGATCTTCGCCTACACGATCAAGGGCCGCGGCCTGGCGACCGAGGGGCACCCGAACAACCACGCCGCCCAGCTCACCGAGTCGCAGATGCGCGAGCTCGCGGAGATCTCCGGGACCGTGCTCGAATCCCCCTGGCAGCTCTTCGACGCGGACACCTCGGCCGGAGAGCTGTGCGCGGCGACCGCCGAGCGCCTGCACCGCGAGCCAATCGCTGAGGAGACCGTGGGCGCGATCCCGGACGAGCTCGAGTGGGGCCACAGGCAGGTGACGAGTACGCAGGCGACGCTCGGCCGGTTCCTGTCCGACCTCAAGCGGGCAGTGCCGGAGGTGGCCGAGCGCGTGGTGACGCTGAGCCCGGACGTCGCGACGTCGACGAACCTGGGCGGTTGGATCAACAAGACCGGCGTGTGGTCGCTCACCGGCCGGCACGACTGGTTCAGCGACGACCGCGAGCGGGTGCTCAAGTGGCAAGAGGTGTCCGGCGGCCAGCACATCGAGCTCGGCATCGCGGAGGTCAACCTCGTCAGCCTCGCCGGTGAGCTCGGCGCGACCTACAGCCGGTGGGGTCAGCCGCTCATCCCGATCGCGACGATCTACGACCCGTTCATCAACCGGGCGCTCGAGCCGTGGACGTTCGGGATGTACGCCGGAGGGCAGTCGATCATGGTCGGCACGCCGTCCGGGGTGACGCTCGCGCCGGAGGGCGGGGCGCACCAGTCGTTCAACACGCCGTCGGTGACGATGGAGATCCCGGAGCTCGTGGCGTGGGAGCCGGCGTTCGCGCAGGACCTCGAGTGGACCATGCTCGAGGCGATGAAGTCGATCGGCAAGCCCGGCGGGCACTCGGCGTACTTCCGGCTCTCGACCCGGCCGGTGGACCAGTCGATCGCGGCGTTGCCGGAGGACCCGGTGCTGCTGGCGCGCAGGCGGGAGCACGCGGTGGCCGGCGGCTACCGGATCAGCGAGCACCCGGCCTACGAGGACGAGGTCGTGCTCGTGGGCGTGGGCGCGATGATGACCGAGGTCGTTGCCGCAGCACGGGAGCTCGCCGCTCGCGGCATCACCGCCGGAGTGGTGTGCCTGACGAGCCCGGACCTCGTGTTCCGCTCGCTGCAGGACCGGCACCGGGTGGCGGCAGGGGAGAGGTCGGCCATCGCCGAGGCGCTCTTCCCCGCCAACTGCCCGGCACCTCTAGTGACCGTAATCGACGGGCACCCGCACACGCTGGCTTTCCTCGCCGGGGTGCGCGGGGACCGGACGGTGAACCTGGGCGTGAGCAGCTTCGGCCAGGCGTCATCCGTGTCCGAGGCGTACGCGCTGCACGGGATCGACGCTGCGTCGATCCAGCGGGCGGCCTTGGACGTGGTGCGGCGGTAGGGGCCGAACGCGAGAATGCGCTGTCACGATGTGCGACAGCGCATTCTCTGTTGGGGTGAAGTCATCCGAGTAGACCGAGAATCCCCGGTCTGGGGCCGTGTCTGTGCCTACGTCTACGCTCGTCGTATCATGAGGCGTACGACGAAGGGGGCGACATGACTGCTGTAGTACCCGAGATCATCACCCGAGTTGAGGCAGAAAGCCGCCGGGACGCGATACTCCATGCAGTGGGCGATGAGGCCCGCTTCAGGGAGCGCGGCGAAGCATACGAACTCCACGGCAAGGAGCTCGAGCTGTACGACGATCTCTGCGAGCTGGATTTTCTGCTCGGTGGGTGAGCGAGAGGACCTCGAGGTTCAAGTAACCCGTTTTGCAGAGGAACTCACCCAGACCGTCAGCGCCATCGCGCCAGGTTGCGCACCGTTCAAATCGCTCGCAGTGAAAGGTGGCCTCCGCTTTGCAGTGAGGCAGGACCCTGCAGACGGTATTCCGCTGTCCGTCAACAACGAATCACTGATCCGGCTCAAGGTCGACTATTGGTGTTGCCTTGACGGAGTCGGAAAACACATGGCGATCGAGAAGTCGAAGATCGCGGTTCACGCGGGACCGTCGGAGCCGTTGTTCCGGTATGAATATGTGCGCGATGCCAACCAGATTCCTGCGGCCCACCTGCAACTGCATGCGCATCGGGATGCTTTCACCGCCTTGATGGTGCGGGCGGGGAAAGAGACGAAACGGGGAGCTCGACGTGCAGACAGCACGGGTGTTCAAGCAATCAGTGAACTGCACTTCCCAGTTGGCGGACACCGATTCCGGCCGAGCCTGGAAGACATCCTCGAAATGCTGATCGATGAGTTCGGTGTGGACGGTGCGGCGAAGGCGAAAGACGCGCTTGCCGATGGGCGGGTGCGGTGGCGGCGCACTCAGACCAAAGCGGCAGTTCGAGATGACCCGGAATCGGCGATCGAAGTACTGGAGTCACTGGGGTACGACGTGACTCTTCCACCCGGCCAACCTGAGCCGTCGGTGCGTTTCGCGAGATTGCGACAGCGGTAGAAACCGACCACTGACACGGTTGCGTGTCAGAGCAGGTCGGCGATCTCGTCGATGGCTGACTTGCGAGTCCGGTCCTGTGACGCGAATCGTTCTGCGAGTTCCTTCTTGTCGGCTTCTCGCTGCGCTCGGAACTCCACGAGGTCGCTCGCCTGGATCTTGCGATGGCTCCCGACGCGGTGAAAGGGGAGGACTCCGCGGTCGAGCAGCTTGTACAGGTGCGTGCGGCTCATGCCGAGACTGTCGGCGGCTTCCTGCGGGGAGACGACAGCAGCAGTGCTGAGTTCGGCGATATCGTGGCCGTGGCGAGCGGATGCGATGACACGGTCGAGAACGGCTCGCATCTGAGGCGAGTCACTCTCGTTCCGAACCGCGGTCAACTGGTCGAGGTCGTTGTTGGTGAGTTGTGATGTGGCAATGGTCTTCGTCACGGGTGACCTCCAGGCAGGGAAGAGTGTCAGATCATCTACTCTGTCACAATAGGCACATCTGTCACAAGTGAAACCGTTGCAGGGGAAGCCGGCGATCACAATGTCGAACAGTCCAGTGCGACCCTGCCGGTCTAGTCTGGTGCGGACTGGCAGGATGTGATCAGAACGAATAGGCACACGGAATGAGGGACGATGTACATCGACTTCCACGATCGCGTGGTGACCAGTGCCGGTGATTTGACTGCCGCCTCGGCCTGCGAGTTCGGTTTTCTCCGACTGCTCGACGAGAAGCTCGGCAGGATCGAGTCGATTCCTCGCGAGGCGGACCCGCTGCTTGAGCGCACCGCGGAACTCGGCGTCGGACACGAGGCGCGCATCATCGAGGAACTCAAGGAGCAGGGTCTCGCTGTCGTCACCCTCGATCGGCCGCGTCTCCACGATCGTAGTGCGGTGGAAGAGGCCGAGCGGGCTACACTCGCGGCGCTCGACTCCGGTGCCGATGTCGTCGTCCAGGCCGCTCTCGCAGGCGACGATGGTCTGCCCTTCGTCGGCTTCGCCGACTTCCTCGTCCGGCGGCCTGACGGCCGCTGGCGGGTGCAGGACTCCAAACTCGCCAGGAGTGCGAAGGTCACAGCGCTTCTCCAGCTGGCGGCTTATGCTCAGCGCCTGGTCGAACTCGGCGTGGCAGTCGACGACGAGGTCGACCTCATCCTCGGTGATCGGACGGTGAGCACACACCGGTTGGCCGACATCGCGCCGATGTACCGACTCCGCCGTGCACGCCTCGTCGACATGATCGTCAAGCACCTGGCAGCATCTCAGCCGGCCCGGTGGAATGACTCCCGTTACACGCAGTGCGGTGTATGCCCCGATTGCACAGCCGAGATCGAAGCAAACCGGGACATGTGGCTCGTCTACTCTCTTTCCGTCTCCCAGCGGCAGCGGCTGCGCAAGGCCGGCCTGCAGACGATCGATGACGTCGCAAAATGGCGACCGGGATCGGAGACCGGCGGCGTGCCCGCACGAACCATGGAAAAGCTCTCCCGGCAGGCCCAGCTGCAGATCGCTAGCGAGGGCCAGGCAGACCCCGTGTTCGAGGTCGCCGACCCGACCGCTCTCCACCTGCTCCCGGAACCCAGCCCGGGCGATCTCTTCTTCGACTTCGAAGGGGATCCACTGTGGACTCCGGACGGTGTCACGTGGGGCCTCGATTACTTGTTCGGCATCGCCGATGCCGGTGGCACTTTCACTCCGCTCTGGGCCCACGGCATGGCACAGGAGCAGAAAGCACTGCTCGACTTCCTCGACCTCGCGGAGCGCAAACGGCGCGAGCACCCGGGCATGCACATCTACCACTACGCCCCCTACGAACGCACTCACCTGTTGTCGATCGCACAGCGCCACGGTGTGGGCGAGGACAGGGTGGACGAACTGCTGCGGCAGGGAGTCCTTATCGACCTGTACGCCACGGTGAGCAAGTCCCTGGTGCTTGGTCTGCGGTCGTACTCCATCAAGAAGCTCGAAGCACTCCACATGGCCGGAGAGGAGGAGCGCGAAGGCGTGGCGAGCGGCGGTGACAGCATCGACGCGTACGCCCAGGCGATGGAGCTCCGTGATGAGGGGCGAACCGAGGAGGCTCAGGCTCGGCTCGACGACATCGAGCAGTACAACGAGTATGACTGCATCTCGACGCTCAAGCTGCGCGATTGGTTGCGGGCCCTTGCTGCGCAGCATCCAGCGTCCGCCGGTACCACGCCCGGGGCGTCCACAGCCGGGTCCGAGGCATCGAAGCCGGAGACCGACGACGCCCGCGCGAGGCGGGAGAAGAACGAAGCCGACGACGCACTACGGAATCAGCTCGAGGCAGAGCTCGAGGACCTGGCCGGGGATCCGTTCGCCACGGACCGCACCGACACCCAGCGGGCATGGGGGATGGCGCGCGCGGCGCTGCGGTACCACGAACGCGAGGAGAAGGGCTTCTGGTGGGAGCACTTCGCCCGGCTCGAACAGGCGCGCGACGAATGGGCGGAGCATCGCAACGTCTTCCTCATCGAGCACGCCGAGGTCGTCGAGGACTGGACCAAACAGGGACGTGCGAGGACGCACAGCCGGCGTCTCGCCCTGCACGGTGCGTGGACCGAGGGCAGCTCGGGAGTGCCTGGCTCGGGATTCCTCCTCTACGAGCACCCGGGACCCAGGCCCCCGCGCGAGAACGACACCGGCGTCCGTGACGCCATCAGGTGCATCGATATCGAAGAGGTAGCGAGCGATGTCGGCGGTTCATATCTCGTCGTCACCGAGAAGACCGAACTGAAGTTCCCCGACACCTACGATCACCTCCCGATCGCGATGACCCCGGATGCCCCGCCGAGGACCACGAGCCTTCGGCAGTCGATTCTCGACTGGGTTGCCGATGTCGTTGAGGGCGCTCCCGGCTGGCCGGTCGGTGCTTCAGCTGACGTCCTGGCCCGGCGGCCCTCCCGGCTGAGTGGCGGCGGGCTCGCGCCGGTGGCCGGTGAGAACGTCGTGAGCTCGGTCGTGGACTCCGCACTGCGTCTGGACGAGAGCTACCTCGCCGTCCAGGGACCGCCGGGGACGGGGAAGACCTACGTCGCGGCGCGCGCCATCGCGCGCCTCGTCGCCGATTACGGGTGGAAGATCGGAGTGGTCGCGCAGTCCCACGCCGTCGTCGACAACGTGCTCACGGAGATCGTGGAGAGCGGCCTGCTCGAGGTCGGGGCGGTTTCCAAAGCTCAGAGCGAGGACCGGGATCCGCTACATCCGGATGTCACTGTCACGACCCCGACGAAGTGGGAGAGTGAGTTCGCTGCCGAACGGGCCGACCGTGGGTACGTGGTGGGCGGCACTGCCTGGTTCTTCTCGAACGCGAAAGCGATCGGCAGCGGCGCACTCGACCTGCTGGTCATCGACGAGGCCGGCCAGTACTCCCTGGCGAACACGATCGCCGTCAGCCGGGCGGCACGGAACCTCATGCTCTTCGGCGACCCGCAGCAGCTGCCGCAGGTGAGTCAGGGGTCGCATCCGGAGCCGGTCGACACCTCGGCTCTCGGTTTCCTCAGCGCCGGGCACGACGTTCTGCCGACCGAGTTCGGGTACTTCCTCGGGGAGAGCCGGCGGATGGATGCTGCAGTGAGTGCGCCGGTCTCCGAGCTGTCCTACGACGGGCGTCTCGACTCGCACCCCAGCACGCGCGCCCGCCTGCTCGCCGGGGTGGCTCCTGGCCTCGAGCCCATCAGGGTTCGGCACGCCGGCAATGCGACGAGTTCGGTCGAGGAGGCCGAGGAAGTGGTCGGGATCGTCCGCAGGATGCTGGGTGTGCAGTGGGACGACGGCGGAGGCAACGCGAGACCGCTGGCTCAGAGTGATGTCATCGTGGTCACTCCCTACAATGCCCAGGTGGGCACGGTGCGAGCGGCGCTCGATGCTGCGAGGCTGGGCGATGTCCGGGTGGGGACGGTGGACAAGTTCCAGGGGCAGCAGGCGGTCGTGTCCATCATGACGCTGGCGGCGTCCTCCGCTTCCGAGGTGCCGCGCGGCATCAGCTTCCTCCTCATGAAGAACCGGCTCAACGTCGCGATCTCACGTGCGAAGTGGAAGGCATATCTGGTCTACTCACCCGATCTGCTCGACCATCTGCCCTCGACACCGCAGGCGCTCGCGGAGATGAGCGCGTTCGCGGGGTTGGTGGAAGATTGTTAAAGAGGTCGCCCGGACGACGACATAGCGCTTTGCCAACTTATCGATATCCTGCTGAAGTTGCTGACCGAAAGGTTTCGTAAGCAATCTCAAGGAGTTTCTTATCTGGATGCTGCCCCCGTCGCGTAGGCAGCTTCATCAATGGTTTGCCGTGCAGCTCCTGGAGCCCGTGTCGGAGCATTGGGCCATCGACCTCTTCAAGCAGGTCGTGGCGAATCTCTACGTAATGATCGGGCCTAATTCCTAGAAATTGCTGGTCGAAGGCAGCATGGTGAATCTTGCAGAGCGCTAGACCGTTGACAACGGACGCGATTCCACGCTCATCATGGTCCGGCACAATGTGAGCAGCATCGAGGAGTTGTGTGTGCGCGAGATTGCACACGGCGCAGTGATTCTCATACGCCATGAGAACTGTCGATCGAAAAACTGGCTGGTGGAGGCGAACTTTAGTTTCCCTGCGCAAGTATCGTTTCATCGATTCTTCGACGGCTGATCCTTCGAGCTGATCTGGTAGGAACAGGCTGTTTTCGACCGGAACAACAACGAAGCGTTTGTGCTGCGGCTCTTCGTCGACGACGTAGACAGGGGCAACGATCTGAAACCGTGCCGGTTTCATCGCTACGCCGACAAACCAGATCACTGGTAGACGCAACTCCATCGCGCGTCGTAGGCCTCGGTTCTCAGGGTGATTAGGATTATCTCCCCGCCATGCGTAACGGATCAAGCCGTCGCTTCCAAGATCATCGTCATACGGACGCTCTTGGTTAGGTGTTCGGAAAACTGTGTAGAACGATAAGGCTGCCTCAAAACCCGCGGGTTTCCGGATTCCATTCTGCGTCGATTGAATGGGAAAGCGTTCACCGTTGAACGTGAAGTCCTTGATGTCTTCGCGGGTCAAGGGCTCTTGCCCGTCTGACGAACGCTCAAGCAGCCAAGCAATAGCAGCATCCCTCAGGCCGGGTGGTTCCATGGTCCGACTCCTAGTTCTCAGGGCGACCGCGGAGATCTCCCCAATCTTTGGCAGTTGGTTGACCACACACTGCCAACGCCACCCAAGTGGCGACACCCGCAGTATATAGGCGGATGCCCTGGTCAGTGCTGGCTCGATCTTTGCAATCTCAGATTCTCTGCTATCAGGAGCTCCACTGTGGGGATGTCTGGTTTCGCCCACTCCAGTTGAGCGAGCTCCTGCATCGGAACCCATCGGATCTTGTCATGATCGCTACTGGCTATTGGTTCCGCGGAAATGACCGTCTCAAAGCAGGCCAAATCAATCATGGTGTCGGCTACACGAGTCGTTTCACGATGGAGCAATCGGATCGGATGGGCGGTGACTCCGAGTTCCTCGGCAAGTTCTCGGCTGAGAGCGTGCTCGGGGCGCTCTGTGGGCTCGACTTTTCCACCAGGGAACTCCCACATTCCGGCAGCTGACTTATGAGGCGCGCGGCGGCACGCGAGGATTCGATCTCCGCGGATGATTACGGCGCCAACAACCTCAACGGTAGAAATGGTCATATCCTACTTTTGCATACCTCAACACGGCAGGCCCTCGGTTGAGCAGCAGCTAGTCGGAACAGTGACTGAGGGGTTTCTATCGCACATCGCTATCCGCCGCCCCGACTCCAGCCCCAACCCCACGCCCCCGCGCCAGGTCCGTGAACGCCTCGGCTTTGGCGGTCTCCGGCCTGGTGAGCAGGGAGCCGGCGAAGTAGGCGATGCCGCTGACGGCCATGCCCAGGAGGATGCGGGTCGCCCCGCCCTCCCAGAAGTGCGGCAGCGCCACCCGGAGCTCCACGAGGAACCCGTAGAGGATGAACCCGCCGCCGCAGATGATCGACGCGATCGCACCCGCGGTGTTCCCGCGCTTCCAGAAGAACCCGAGGATGAGCGGGAAGAACAGCCCGGCGGCCAGGAACTCGCTCGCCAGTGCCAGCAGGGCCAGAGCGGAGGGCAGCAGCACGGCGACGATGAACCCGAGCACCGCGGCGACCACGGTGAACACCATGCCGAGCTTGACCTTGAAGTGGTCCGAATCGCGCCGGCCGCGCGCCTTCTCCCACAGCTCCGTCATGTACAGCGAGGACAGGTTGAGCGTGGTGCACACCGTCGACATGATCGCCGCCGCGATTCCGATGAACACGATGAGTCCGAAGATCGGCGCGAACTCCTCGTTCGCCAGCGTCGCCACCACACTGTTCTCCGGGACCTCGTTGAAGATCCCGATCTAGCCGATGCCGCTGATCACGACGAGGCAGTACAGCGGGATGAAATAGATCATCGCGCTCACCGAAGTGCGGCGTGCCTGCCCCGGGCTGCGCACCGCCTGGATCCTCTGCCAGGCCGCTCCGTCGATGATGAATGCCAGCCCGAACGACACGATGTACGTGAGGTTCGGCCAGAAGCCGGAGAAAAGGTTGAAATAGCCCGGATCGCGCTGCTCGGCGGCCACCCGGGAGATCACGTCCCAGCCGCCGGAGAGCATGATCGCACCGACCATGGTCACGACGAGGCCCAGCAGCAGGAGCGCGAACTGGATCGTCTCCGTGAGCACCACGGCGCGGAAGCCGCCGATCGCCGCATACACGATCGCTACGACGCTGCCGAGCGCCACTGCAATGGGGAATGCGATGTCGACGGTGCGGCCGGTGGATTCGCGCAGGAACCGCTGGCTGACCTCGAGCAGGCGGCCGCTCGGGATGTCCGCGTTCGACCACACGGAGAGGCGCAAGACGCGGATGCAGGGTCCAGCATGCTCCTCGACGAGGTCGAACTCGCGCAGTGACGTGAGGTAGCGGTAAGTCGTCGGCAGGGAAGGCATAGCCGTCCGGCGAGCTACCCGCCCTGTATCTCAACGCTCTGCGCGTCGGCGGTGAGCACGCTCCGGTCCCGGGCGAAAACGCCATCGCGGGTGGTGCCGCCCCGGCCGATGGGTTCACTCGTGGAACTGCGGCGGCCGGCTCCGGTCTCGGCCCCTGCTCGCCGGATCCACGCTCCCTGTCGATTATTTTGGGGAGGGCGCTTCGCCCCGCCCGGAGGGCCGCAGAGGCGAGTAATGACAGGATGTGACCGAGACGCGACTGCATTCCACCGTCACTCGAAACGGCTCGATTCCCCGGGCAACGCTGCCCTCCACGGAAGGACCCCGTCATGACATCCGATAACGCCACCATGAACGGCACCACCAGCATTTTCGCCGAGCGCACCGTCCACGCCTCCCCGCAGGAGGTCTTCGCCCTCCTCGCCGACCCCGCCCGTCACCATCTGACCGAGCCGCGCGATTGGGTGCGCGGCAGCCTCGAGGGGCAGCCCGTGCCGATCACCGAGGTGGATCAGGTGTTCGGAATGGAGATGTTCAACACCCACCGCGGCGGCCGCTACGAGATGCACAACCGCATAACCGTCCTCGAACCCGACCGCGCCATCGCATGGGCGCCCGGCCAGCGCACACCTGACGGCGAGATCGTGGCCGGCGGCTGGTTCTGGCGCTACGACCTGGAATCGGTGGCAGACGGGACCCGTGTGCGCCTCACCTACGACTGGGCCGAGACCCCGCTGGAGACCATCGAGTTGATCGGCGGCATGCCCGCCGTCAGCGAGCGGTACCTCGGCAAGTCCCTCGCATCCCTCGCCGCAGCCGTGGAGTCCGGCGAGAGCTGATCGCGCACTGAGGGCTCATACGCATCTTCGCCGAGCATGACACCCGCAGAGCAGACGTGCGATTCGATGGGATGATGACGATTCCGAGTCCCGCCTTATCCGATGCATGCATCAATGGTGACTGCGATCACATTTAGTCCGATATATCGGATTAATCCTCGTGAAGTGCGGTATGCATCCCGAGTGGTTCGGGAAACCATGGTGGTATGGACACCACTGAACCGCTCCTCGCCGGTATCAGGATCGCGGACTTCTCCCGCGTCCTCGCCGGTCCGTACTGCACTGCGCTGCTCGCAGACCAGGGTGCCGAGGTCTATAAGATCGAGCTGCCCGGCGTCGGTGATGACTCCCGACATCTCGGACCCTTCCGCGGTGACGACAGCACGTATTTCTCCGGGATCAATCGGGGCAAACACTCCTTCGAGGCCGACCTCAAAGATCCGGCTGCCCGCGCCGCGCTCCTCGACTTCATCGCCGGCTGCGACGTCGTCGTGGAGAACTTCCGTCCCGGCGTCACCGCCAAGCTCGGGCTCGCCTTCGAGGACATCGTCGCGGTCAAGCCCGACATCGTCTACGCCTCGATCTCCGGGTTCGGCCAGACCGGCTCCGCGACGAAGCGCCCGGCCTACGACACCGTGATCCAGGCGCTCACCGGCCTCATGGCGACCACCGGGTTTCCCGACGGCTCGCCGACCCGCGTGGGCGAGTCGATCGCGGACGTGTCCGCAGGCGTGTTCGCCGCCTTCGGCGTGACCTCGGCCCTCGTCCGCCGCGACCGGACCGGGCAGCCCGCCCACATCGACATTCCGATGTTCGACGTCATGCTCGCGATGCAGCCGACGAACTCCGCGATCTACGCCGCCACCGACCGCGCCCCGCAGCGGGTCGGCAACCGCCACCCGGTGTCAGCGCCGTTCGACACCTACCGGGCCTCCGACGGGCTGTTCGTCATCGCGGTGGCCAACGACCGTCTGTTCGCCGCGCTCGCCGACGCACTCGGCGCCCCGGAGCTCGCCGCCGACCCGCGCTTCGCCACCGACCCCGCACGCAGCGACAACGACGCAGCCCTGCGCGAGGCGATCGAGGAGTTCTCCCGCACCCGCACGGTCGTGCAGATGTGCGCGCACCTCGATGCCGCGGGCATCCCGTCCTCCCCGGTCTGGGACTTCGCCGAGGCCGTGACCAGCGACATCAGCACCGAGCGCGGTCTGCTCACGCACGACGAGCGCCTTCGGCACAGCTACGTCGCCCACCCGCTGCTCGTCGACGGCTCCCGCCCGGCCTCCGCCCTGCCCGTGCCCCGGCTCGGTGAGCACAACGCCGCACTGCTCGGCGAGAACCCGGCCCGCACGGACTTCCGGACTGAAGGATGACCATGGAACTCGAGCCGACTCCCGACGAACGCGAACTCATCGCCGCCGTGGCCGAGGTGGCCCGCGGCACGCTGGCCCCGCAGGCCGCCGCTGCCGACGAGGCCGAGCGCGTCGCCCCCGAGGTGCTGAAGACGCTCGCCTCGGTGGGCGTGTTCGGACTCAACCTGCCCGAGGAGCTCGGCGGACCCGGCATCGGCTCCGTGGCGATGAGTCACATGGTCGCCGAAGTGGCCCAGGCCTGCGCCGCCACCGCCTCGATCATCACCGCCCACTACCTCGCCACCGACGCGATCCTCCTCGGCGCTACCGACGAGCAGCGCCGGGCGCTCCTCCCGGCCGCCGCCGAGGGACGGACGATCGGCGCGTTCGGGCTCACCGAGCCGGGCGCCGGATCGAACCCGGTGGAGATGTCGACCCGGGCCGTTCGCACCGAGGACGGCTGGCACCTCAAGGGCACCAAGCACTTCATCACCAATGCCGGCTTCGCCGACTTCATCGTCGTCTTCGCGATCACCGACCCCGAGGCCGGCCACCACGGCATCAGCGCGTTCCTCGTCGAGCCCAAGACCACTCCGGGCGTCACCTTCAACACCCCAGAGAAGACGATGGGGCTGCGCGGCAGCCCGATCTACGAATTCGTCATCGACGCCCACCTGCCGGAATCGGCGCTCCTGGGCACGGAGGGCGACGGCTTCCGCACCGCGATGCAGGTGCTCGACCGCGGCCGCATCGAGGTCGCGGCGATGAGCCTGGGCGTGAGCCGGGCTGCGCTCGACGCCGCCATCGCCTGGGCGAAGGAGCGGAAGATCTCAGGCAAGCCGATCAACCGGCTGCAGGACATCGCCTTCAAGCTCGCCGACATGCACACCCGCTTCCGTGCGGCCTGGTTGCTCACCATGGAGGCCGCCGCCGCCCGAGATTCCGGGGACTTCACCCTCGAATCCGCGACGGCCAAGCTGTTCGCCTCCGAGGCGGCCGCCTTCATCACCGACGAGGCCCTGCAGATCCACGGCGGCTACGGGTTCACCCGCGACTTCCCCCTCGAGCGTTATGTCCGCGACGTGCGGATCTACCGGATCTACGAGGGCTCCTCCGAGATCCAGCGCACCATCATCTCCCGCGCGCTCTCGAAGTGATGCAGGGGTGAAACCGGGGCAGGGGCGCGGATGCGTCCCCGCCCCGATTCCTGCGGTCGTCACTCCTTCGGGCGGGGCCCCTTCACCCATTCGACCCCGTCGAAGTGCGCCAGCCCCATGTCCTCGAAAGTTGCTCAAGCAACGAAAACTAGTGCGACAGCGGCTCGCTAAGAAACCTGTTCGCCTAAGAGTGTCTTCCTTTGACCACCTGGATGCACACGATCGCCACCAGCAACTGTGTCGATTAATCCGTTCGCCTACCAAGAATGTGCAACGTGCGTTCTATAGTTGAAAACCTGTGATGGGTACATCTTTTCAACGGCGACACGGAGGCAATGATGGCGGATACGGGATCTGAAACATCTGCGAAAGATCTGGCCCTTCGGATTCACGAGGCTCAGCTGTCGGGGACGATGTCAACAGTTCGCGCGTTGCGTACTGAAGTCCTCAAGGCCCTTCGGGATCGAAATTTCACCGACAACGCCGACGATGACGATCTGTCGATCGTACGGCGGTTCTACCGGGACCCTTATACACTGGTTCCGCGAAAGAACCTTCGTCAAGAAGGCGCATTCCCGGCAGCATCACAGCCGCCGAGGAGGAGTCAGACTCGGCCATCGATGAAAAAGCAACCACAAACAATTGAACCTCGGAACCGTCAACGTGGTGCGAATACGAAGTCAAATGTTCCGAGGCCTGTCGAAGACACCAAGCCCGAGGCGAAAACACCTAGCACAAATGGACAAGCGGGTGCGAGCACAACGAGAGAACGAAAAGGGTCGACTCCTAACCCAAGCATGCTGGCCAGACTTACTCCTCCACAGCTGAAAGATCGTGATAGAGGCCCGGTTAGTAACGCGGCTCAGCGCAATACACGAGACGAAGAGAAGCCTTATGACATTAGGGCGATTCGCAAACGATACACTTCATTCGTCGTCCTTAAACCGAATCGTGCGAACAGCGTACGGGACCTTATTAATCAGTGGTTGGGTGAGAAAGGAATACGTGCTGATTTCGGCACGAACAGCTCTTTTCGTGACGCGCGCAAACGCACCGTTGCGGAAACAATCAATACCACTGATGGAAACACGCGATATAATGAACTCAGTATTGTCGAAGAGACGAATGGCATATTCACCACCACAATTACGTTGGCGGTTGCACATGACAGTTGCTGGGTATCGGTCAATGTAGAAAGCGCCGACGGCAACTATGCATCGGCTCCGCGTGTCATGCGAAAAATCGCATCAAAGGGGTCGATCGACGGCGCGCCGGACGGATGGCACTCTGGGCTAGTGGAAATCGGAATAGACGAAGTTGACGATCTTTATGAATACATCGTTAGCGAGAATCGCCGTTTGCCTGTTTTTGTGGTTGGAACCGACGACGACTACGATCTTACAGTCGAGTTTCGAAACCGATCCAAGGATTGGTCCCGCTATCTTGTTGGTACGGCGTGCTTTGTACTGTTAAGCCCGGAGGCAACAGAGTGGATTGCAGAAAAGCTGGGTAGGTACTTTGACCCGTCGCCTTGGGCAATTAGATCATATTTGCCGGACGTGAATCTTTCGGAAGAGGCGGATTCGAGGCGCCACCGTTTCACGGGCAAGTCCAGAATCGCATCCGAGGAAGACTCGAGAATTAGCCGCCGGTTCGGACTTATTGCAAGTGAAGCGCGCTTGGCACGAAAACTTCCGTCAGAACTGTCGGATGCGAAACGGGCAATCGACATTGCTAAGAACCGCGCGCTTTTGCAGGGTGTTTCGAGTCGAGATGCGCTTATCGAGCGGTCTACTGCGCTTCATAGAGCGCCGAATACCGGCGGTTCGCTGGGTTCGGCACTCCTGACGGAGCCTGAAGCACGGCATTTGATTGTACTTCGAGACCTGATTAGCGCGAAGTCTTTCGATGAAGAACTGATCCTGGACCTTGCCGGATCTTATGAAAGTAGAAACGACCCGAAGGTGTCTGAGCGTTTGAATGCTCTAAGTGCTGAAATACGGAGCAAAGAGAATGAGATCGAATTCTTGCAGATGGAGAACGAAGAGCTTCAATCGTCTCTTGATTCGCGCGATGTCGAGATGAACAACATTCGCACTCAAGGTGTTTTTCTGCGTAAACGACTGGTTGAATTGGGTGAGGCGGCCACTGCTCATTCATACGAATCTGAGCCTTTCTATTTGGATGAACTCAACGAGTTTTCAGATCTGCCGGATCTTCTCCCTCGATTGCACAACGACGGAGTGGTTTTCACTGGAGATATTTCAGTTGCACTAGAGATTGACGAGTATGACTCTAAAGGCCAAGCTATCAAGAACGCTGCCAACTGCTTGCGTGCACTGGTTGACTATGTTGAAGCGTCGAAGAATGGTGACCACTCTTATGGTGTTTACGAGTACCTGAAGAGTCCACCGGCGGGGTACTTCAGTGTATCGCCGTCGATGCATGCCTCGCGTGAAAGTGAGTCAGCGATGAACCAGTTTGGTCATTTGCGCAAGTTTCCTGTCCCGGATGATGTGGATCCGGGCCGCACTGCATACATGCAGGCGCATTTTAAGCTCGCAAAGATCGGAATGAAATCGCCTCGGATGCATTATCTAGACGATACTGGGTCGTCGGGGTGTATATATATCGGTTATCTTGGGTCGCATCTTCAGACGGGCGCAACCAACTGAGCGGCGGTCTTGAAGTTGCGTTCCATTGGACACCGCCTGAAGTTTTGTCAGGGGCTGTTCTTACCCTTCACCCACTCGACCCCGTCGAAGTGCGCGAGCCCCATGTCCTCGAAGGTGCGCAACCAACCGTGCATGGGCCAGAACGCCCAGCGGCGGTAGAAGGTGTGGGCGTTGACGAGGATCGCGTCGAGGTGCTCGACCGGCGGGGTGGAGACCGGGTGCCACTGGTGGTAGGCGTGCGCCCCGCCGACCCACACGAACGGCACCCCGCAGGCTCGCAGATTCATACCGAAGTCGGTGTCCTCGCCGCCGTAGCCCACGTAGTCCTCGCAGAACCCGCCGAACCGCTGCCGCAGCGCCCGCCACGTCCTCGCGGTGACGGCGAAGGATAGCGACCAGAACAGCTCGTACTCCTCGTCCGTCGCCCGCTGCAGCTCATCCTCCCGCGGGTTGGGCCGCGCGCCGTGCGGGCGCGTCCACTTCGCCAGCCGGTCGAGGTCGTAGGGCCGGTCGTCCGCCGCGAGGTAGGTCACCGGCCCGGCGAGCACGGCCTCCGGCAGCTGCTCCGCCGCCCGCGCGTATCCCGAGCACAGATCCTCCCCGGGCATGCAGTCCGCGTCGAGGAACACGACGAGCTCCGCCCCGTCGGCAACAGCGGCGTCACCGGTGACGTTCCGGGCGCGCGCCAGGTTCACCGGGCCCGGCCCGGTGCGATCGATGACTTGGGAGCCGGGCACGGTGAACGGCTCTTCGCCGATGAGCACCGTATGGTGCGCGGCGCCGGGCATCCAGCGTCCCACCGCCTCGAGCTGGCGCAGCACGTGCCCCCGCCGCCCGGCCGAGGCCAGGGTCACCACATGGATCGCGTTCATCGTCCGACCTCCTCGATGATCCGGGCCGCACGCTGCGCCGCACCCGTACTGCCCCACTGCTCCCAGCGCGGCTCCAGCTCCCGCGCGCGCTCGATGAGTCCGGCCCACTCCTCGACGGCGGGCACCGACTCCGGCACCACCGCCAGGCCGGCTTCGCACAGCACCCGGGCGGTGGCCTCCTGCTCCCCGAACGGCCGGTCCTGGGGCACGACCACGGCGCGCGCGCCGAGCACGGCGAGGTCCGCGATCGAGTTCTGACCGGCGGCGGTGACGACCACCTCGGCGGCGGACAGCAGAGCGAAGGGGTCGTCGACCCACGCACCCGGCCCGATCACCGTGACCGGCACCGGGAGCGATTCCGCCACGGCATCCCAATACGCGGCCGGCTGATCCATCCCGCCGCCGCCGTGGACGATGACGACGCCGGTGCGCTCTCTATCCCCGGCGGGAGCGGGCACCCGGCCGGCGAACCGGCTGATCCCGCCGACCGCGTGCACCCGCTCGGCCACCGGCCCCAGGTGCTCGGGCAGCTCCACCCAGTCCGGCCAGGCGGCGATGATCGCATCGGCCACCCGGTAGCCGAGCGTATGCGGGGCATCGTCGCGGACGCCGGGCATCGCCTGCACCGTCACCGGCACGCCGAGGGCGCGCACGAGCACCGCGACCTCGACGGACACGTCGACGTGGAAAGCCCGCGGCCGGTTCTCCGCCACCCACGCCGCGATCGCGGCCATCCGCTCGGCGAGCCCGGCATGGTGCGCCGGCGCCCAGTGGAAGGTCCCGTGGGCGTCGAGCTGGGCACCGGTGACCCCGGGGGCCGGTGCGTCCATCGGCAGCACGAGATCCGCACCCGGCGCCGAGGACAGGATCGTCGTGTCGTCGTCGAGCGCCGCGGCGATCTCCCGGCACCGTGTCAGGTGCCCGGTGCCGTGGTGGTGGGCGTAGAAGCCGATCATCGGACGGACTTCCGCGCGGAGCGCTGCTGAGCGGTGATGCGATCGATGCGGGAGCGGTGCGCGAGCCGCGGGTACTCGACGGCCGGGCGCGGTCCGGGAAGCGCCGGCCCGCCGTCGGCCAGGCGCGCGAACACCTCGAGGTAGCGCTCGATCATGATCCGCAGGTCGAACCGCTCGACGGCGATCTGCCGAGCCTCCGCACGCGACTGCCGGAGCGCTGCCCGCACCGCGCGGGCGAGGTCGTCCGGGTCGGACGGGCGGGAGATGTGGTCGGGGGTGTCGGCGAGCACCTCGGGCACTCCGCCGCGGCCGAATGCCGCCACCGGGGTGCCGCACGCCAGCGCCTCGATCGTCACCAGGCCGAACGGCTCGTCCCACTCCGGGGTGACGAGCGCGACGTCCGCCTGGCCCACCTCGCGGGCGAGCTCGTCCGGCGACAGGGTGCCGAGCCAGCGGATGTCGTCGCCCAGCCGCGGACGGATCTCCTCCTCGACATAGGACGGCTGGGCGGCGCGGCCGATGAGGGTGAGCGGCAGGCCCAGGCGCCGGCACGTGTCGATCGCGTGGTGCGGGCCCTTCTCCCGGGTCAGCCGCCCGAACCAGACCGCGCCGCGCCCACCGGGGCCCGCCGGCCACTGTGCCGTGTCGACGCCGTTGTGGATGACTCCGGCCGGGGCGGGCAGCCGCCACTGGCCGGCGGTGAATGCGCTCACCGCAGTGAACTTCCCGGCATCCGGGCCCACCTGGTCGATCGCGGATTGGATGGACCGCTGCGGGGGCACGTGGAGGGTGGTGAGCATCGGCGCGCGCCGGCCGGGGTCGGCGAAGAGCAGCGCCGGGTGCGTGCTGTTGTTATGGATGACGTCGTAGTCCGTGGTCTCTAGGTGGTCTCTCAGCTGGGCGAACGCGTGCGCCTCGGACTCCCTGGCTCCGGGCGGGTACTCGTCGTCGCGCGCGTGCTCCTCGTACCCGGTCCAGTCGACGCCGGGGAACTCGAGGGCGGTGCTGTGCCCGTTCGAGCCGCGCGCGGCGAACAGATCGACCTCCACCCCGGCGGCCGCCAGGCCTACGACGAGGCGGTCGACGAACACTTCGAGACCACCCCCGAACGGCGGGGCGATCGGCAGGCGCGACGGCCCCACGACCGCGACCCTCATGGCGTCGCCGCCCGGGGAGCGGGCACGCGCGATGCCGCGGCCGCTGCAGTGCCGGGCGCCGGGGATCCCGGGGCGGCGGTCGGCGCGGGCGCGGGCGTCGCTGCGCTGTCGGCAGGTTCCGAGGGTGCTGCGCCGGCGGGCACCTCGGCGGCGGGACGGCCAGTGTAGATCCGGTGGTGCGCGCGGACGATCTCCGCGTACTCGCGCTCGCGGTTCCCGCCGTAGGGCAGCGGGCCGCCGGCGAGCGCGGTGAGGGCCGCCGCCGCCGCCGAGGCGCCCGCCCCGGTGGCATAGGACACGACCCCGCCCGGCCGGTCGGCCTGGTCCGCGTAGTAGCCGCAGTCGGGGGCGACGACGGTGACGGCGAGGTCGCGGCACATCTCGAGCCAGCCGGAGTGGGAGCCGCGGATGTAGGGCAGGACGACGGCGTCGTACTCCGCGACCGCGGCGAAGAGCGCGGCGTCGTCCATGCGTGGGTGGACGTGCAGGCCTTCGCCCCACGTCGTCGCGAGCGCGGTGACGAGCGGGTGCTGCGCGGCGTCCTCGTGGACGTGGACGTGGAGCTCGGCCCCGCCCGCCGCGAGGCCGCCGGCCAGCGCGCGGTGGTACTCCGGATCCGTGGCGGTGTTGTGGCGCATGCTCTTGAGGAACAGGCCCACTCGGTTCCCGGTCCGGCGCGCTGCGGCGGCCGCGACGACCCGGCGGGCGGTGCCCGGGTCGACGATGAACGGGTGGGGGATCACCTCGGTGGCGACACCCAGCCGGGCGGCGATGCGGGCGGCGGCAGCAGGAGTGAGCGTGATGACCGATTCCGCGGCGCGGATGAGGTCGGTAAGCCGCGCGTGGTGGTCGGCCTGCTCGGTGAGGTGCGGATTGTCGAGGTCGTGGACGGTGACGACGAGCCGGGTCGCGGTGGCCGCGCACTCGTCGACGAACTCGCGGATCCGCTCCGGCGAGCAGTGCTCGAAGCCGAAGTGGATGTGGACGAGGTCGACCGCCTCCGTATGCGCCCGCAACCACCCGGGTTCGAGCGCGGGGTGCGGGAACCAGGCCCCGGCGCGGGTGCCGGGAGGGGGTTCGGGAGCGAAGGCCGCGATGTCGGACCAGCGGGAGGCGGGGAGGACCGCGGCGACGTACGGGTGATCGGCGGGGATCGCCGCGACGGTGACGCGAGCCGCGCCGGCCTGCAGGGCGGGTGCAGCGGGTGACGTGCGCATGGTCCTCTCCTTCCGGTGAATCGGTGGTTCAAGGTCGCTCGATGATGCGCCCACTCCCTCGTTTCAAGGTCGATTGTCGCACCTCGGCCGCCCGGCGAACTCGGGACGACGAAGCGGCGCGGATAGGATGCAGGCGTGAGCATTTCCGGACGCACCCGCCACTACGCCGATTTCTATGGCCTCAATACCGCTCTGACCAGGAGCGATGATCGACCGTTCGGCATCGTGGTGGGCAACTGCCAGGCGGAGTCGATCCGCGTGCTCCTGGCAAGCACCCTTGTTATTGACACCATACGCGTTCCCCCGGCCTTCGAGTGGACCGCGGACGATATCCGACACGTCACGGAACTCCTGCCGCGCCTCGACGTGCTCGTCGTCCAGCCCATCCGCGACGACTACCGCGGTCTGCCCGCCGGCACCCGACAGCTCGAGGCGCAGTTGGCTCGCTCCGCGGTGAGCGTGCGGGTGCCCGCCCTGCGCTATGCCGGCCTGCACCCGTACCAGGTCATCGCCCGCGACCCGGTCGACCCCTCGCTCGACCCGCCCCTCGTGCCCTACCACGACCTCCGCACCATCGTCGCCGCCGCACAGGGGCTCGAGGTGCCCGTCGACCATGCCCTCACCGAGCAGGCGCTGCGCGACTCCGAGGAGGAGTCGCTCGACCAGCTGCGCCGCCGCGAGGAACACCACGACACCATCCGGATGTCGGACGTGCTCGCCGCCCGCCCGCACTGGCACACGATCAACCACCCCGACAACGCCACCCTCACCGCGCTCGCCGCCCGGGTGTGCGAGCGGCTGGGGATCGATTCCCCGGTGGGGGATCCGGGCCGTGAGCTGCTCGGCGCGGTCGAGGCGCCGGTCGACCCGGAGCACGCGCGGGTGCTCGACGCGGTCCTGCGCCCGGACGCCTCCGTCGGTGAGTGGCGGCTGTCCGGCACCCCGCCGACCACGCTCACCGAGGCCGAGGTGGCCCGCGCCCACCTCGAGTTCTACGCCTCCCGGCCCGGCCTCGTGGACAACGCGCTGATCCGCCACCGCGGCCGGCTCGAGCTCCTGGCGTTCCGGCTGTGAGCGCGGCCGACGGCTCGGGCCGGGGTCCGGACCGGGGCACGGGCCAGGGTTCGGATCAGGACTCGGGCCAAGGTCAGGGCTCGGCCGGAGCATCGAGCGACTCCCCGGGTGTCGTGGCAGCCGCCGCGCGGCCGGTCGTGTGCCACGTGGTCGTCGGCCCGCCCCACCACGGGGTCACCCGGTACGGGCTCGCGCTCGTCGACGCCTGCACATCCTCGCCCGGCGGTCTCACCCACCGGCTCGTGCACCTCGGCGACCGGGAGGACCTGACGCCGCCTTCGTCGGTCGAGGCGGACATCATCCACGTGACCTTCACCGACCACCTGTTCGGGTCCGACCCCGCGTCCGCGGCGCGAGCCGTCGCCAGACTCGTCGCCGAGGCGCGGCGTCCGGGCCCTGCCGCAGGGCTGCTCTACGATCCGGCCGACGGCGGCGCCCCGGCAGGTGAGGCCGCGCAGGCTGTGAGCGGGACGGGTGAGGAGAGCCGCCGGGCCGGCGAAGCCGAGGAGCGGATCGGTGAGGCGGGGGACCGGCCGCGGCTCACGGTCTCAGTCCACGACGTGCCCCAGCCCGCCGAGGGCGAGGACCGGTACGCCCGCCGGGCACGCGGGTACGCCGCGCTCGCCGAGCAGGCCGATGCCGTCGTGGTGAACTCCGCGCACGAGGCCGCGTTCTTCGACAGCGACGCCTCCGTCATCCCCCTGCCGATCGAGGATCCGCGCCCGCAGCCGCCGGTCGCAGCACGCTGCGAGGACGTTAGCAGGCAGGTCGATGGGGCGGGAGATACGACGGGAGACGCGGCGGTTCCGACGGTCGGGCTCCTCGGCTTCGTCTACCCGGGCAAGGGGTACGAGCGCGTCATCGAGGCGGCGCCCGCGGGCGTCCTCGTGCGGGCACTCGGCGCGGTCGCCACCGGGCACGACGACTACGCCGCGCAGCTGAGCGCGCTCGCCGCTGAGCGCGGGGTCGACTTCGAGGTCAGCGGATACGTCCCGGACAGCGCACTCGCGGCAGAGCTCGATGCGGTCACGGTGCCCGTGTGCCCACACCGGCACGTGTCCGCCTCGGGTTCGCTCAACACGTGGATCGCCCACAACCGGCGGGTCGTCGTCGCCGACGGCCCCTACATGCGCGAGGTTGCCGAGCGCTGGTCGGAGCGCGTGGTGCTCGCGGGAGAGCGTGGCCCCGGGCAGGGTGCTGCGGTTGTCCATGACGCCCCGGGGGGCGCCTCGGGTGGGGATGTTCCGGACCTTGCCTCGGCGATCGAGTCCATGCTCGGCGACCCCGCGAGCGCATGGTGCGCCGAGCCGCCGCCGGCCTGGGGGTGGCCCGAGCTCGTCGCCGCGTACACGCGGCTGTGGAGCGAGCTGACATGAACGAGGAGCTGCTGTGAGCGAGGCTCCGCTGTGAGCAAGGACCAGCCCCGGGTCTCGGTGGTCATCCCCTACTATGAGAATCCGAGTGGGCTCGCCCAGGTGCTCGATGGCATCGCCGCCCAGACCTATTCCGGGGTGATCGAGGTCGTCGTCGCCGACGACGGCTCCCAGGCCCCGCCCGAGGTGCCCGCCCACGTCCGCGTGGTCCGTCAGGAGGACCGCGGATTCCGAGCGGCGGCGGCGCGGAACCTCGGGGCGGCGGAGGCCTCGGGAGTGGTGCTCGCCTTCCTCGACGGCGACACCATCCCCGAACCCGGCTACCTCGACGCCGTCGTCGCACGGCTCCGGGCCGAACCCAGGGTGCTCGTCGTCGGCAGCCGCCGGCACCTCGTCACCGGGGAGGACGGTGCGGTGCGCGACCTCGGGGAGCCCGCGTGGCTGCGGGACGCGTGGGGGTACACCGATGACCTGCGGGCGGTCGACGACACCGGGTTCCGGTTCGTCATCTCCGCCGTGCTGTCGTGCACCCGCGCGGTGTTCGACCAGGTGGGCGGATTCGACGGCACACTCGTGGGCTACGGCGGCGAGGACTGGGAATTCGGCTGGCAGGCGTGGCTGGCCGGGATCGACCTGAGGCACGAACCGGCGGCGCAGGCGGTGCACCTGGGCGCGGACTGGGGCGGACGCGCGGAGGACCGAGCGGCGGCGATCGCGGAGAAGAACCGGGAGAGCGTGGCGCTCGCCTCCCGGGTCACCCATCCGATCATGCGCCCGGCAGGGGTCGTGTATGCGGTGCCCGACATCCGGGTGCGCTGGGCGGGGGAGACCGACCCCGGGGTCGTCGTGCCGGTGGTGGCGGCGCTGCTGGCCGCGGGCGATGTCCACGTCGAGCTCGACGCGGTGCCCGCGGTGTTCGCCGCGGACCCGCGGGTGCGTACGGCGGATGATCCGGGCTCGGCCGGGAGCGGCCGGGTCCGGCCCCGGTTCGACGTCGAGCTGCTCCGCGCATGCCGGATCCCTGCCGGCGGACTCCAGGCGGTGTGCGAGGAGGTGTCGCGCCTCGGCGGGTGCGCCGAAGTGCTCGGCACCGAGGGCGAGGTGCTGCTTCGGATCGCACCGCGGCGGGCAGTTGCGCGAGGCGAACGCGAGATGACATCCCTTGACTGGGAATGGTCGGTGCTCACTACTCCGCTCCGCCTCGAGGACGAGTTCCGAGAGGCCGCCGCCCAATTCTGGTAGGCGGGGGGAACGAAATGTGACGCTGTTCAGAAGGCCGCGAGAACCCTTTCTTAAATGTATAGACGCAAACTTATACGTCTGCAATCATGTGCCCATGAGCATTGGAATCTTCATCACCTTCTTGGGGACTCTGCTGGGGTCAGGGGTTGCGGCGAAACTCGTCGGTCACTTGCTTTCGCGGAATCAGCCGGAGAGGGACGTTGATCGGTTTGCGGCTTGGGAAGCAAGCCTCAAGCAAGTGAAAGTTCTGGAAGACCAGGGTGACTCCCCGGCAATGCAGACGCTTGCTTTAGCGATTCGTTCCAAGGCACACGGATCATTGGTTAGTCAAATTGTTCCGGCGAGCGGGACTGATGCCTTCATGGTCGTATTCGGATTCTTTATCACGATAACAGGAGCCGGTATTACGGCGGCGGGTATATCTACTCCGGAATTTCTTCAGACAGGCAGCGAGAACGCAAGTGCAGTTCTGTTGATCTACGGCATTCCATGGCTTCTTGTGGGAATTTTGATAAGCCTCTTCGGGCTTGCCTCCAAGTGGGAGCGGGACTATATGCGAGCAGCATTGCTCGATATTATGTCTCCTGACGACTTTGAAATTGTGGGTCACGGAAAATGGTATAAGAAGATCAAGGAAAATCAGTTGTCTGATCGGGGAGAGGGTCCCATGTTCGGCAGGGCGACTCGAATGCTCGTTCCTCCGGATATCAGGTTCACCGTCGAGTATTTAATTCGCAATAGTTTGAAGAGCGAGTCCGAAAAGAGCACCGAATCTGGTGGTGACTCGGAATCGGACCCATGCGACTCTGGCTCGGGGCGGCGCCCAGGAGGGACTGAAAACGTCTCCCCTAACGATTGATTGGCGGACGTGGTGGCCAGTTGAAGTCGCGGTCGAACATCTTGCGCCTCGGCGTCGGACTCGATGACGAAGTCCACCCATCATGGCTCAGCACGAATTCCGCCGTGGACTGCCGGGATATGACGATCCCGGGGAAGTTCGGACCGAGTGCTGTGCTGAGGGCAAGTGTGAACTACAGTTGACACATGGTCGGGAACCCAAGCAACTCTGATTCCGGCTCGGACAAGAGTTCGAGCGCGGAAACCTTCGCGCTCTTCGACGCGGCTGACTATCTCGAGAACGAGCGCGATGCTGCGGCGTACCTCGAGGTCGTGCTCGAAGAATGCGCTGATGACTCCACCGCTATCGCCCAGGCCCTCGGCACGATCGCCCGTTCCGGCAATCTCAGCGAGCTCGCCAGGCGCGTGGGAATGAGCAGGGAAGGGCTCTACAAGGCGCTGTCGAGCGAGGGGAATCCGAGCTTCGCCACCATCGTCAAGGTGGCCCGCGCTCTGGGGCTGCGAATCCATTTCAGCTCTGTGGCCTGACGGCTCATCAGGCGAGCTGCGATCGCGCGATTCTGTCATCGTGCCCTCGCAACGCGCCCGGCCGAACCCTACCGATTGATCGGCGGGCGCGGTGCCCAGCTGAAGTCGCGGTCGAACAGGTAGCGCGCCTCGGCGTCGGACTCGATGACGATGTCGACCCGGTCGCCGGTGAGCGCGATCCGGCCATCAGGCAGCTCCTCCCACGTGAGGTCGAAACCCGCGACGTAGTCGTTGCGACCCAACGGCTGGCTGCCCTCGCGGATCCGGTCGAGCGAGAGCGTCACCGTATCGCCGTCGAGGCGGTAGGTCCCGCCCTGGAAGTCGCCGTTCGCATAGCGGATGCCCACCCGGCCGCGGCCGTCGTGGTAGTCCCACTGGCCGAACGCCACCTGCTGCCAGCGGTCGTCCTCGGCGAGCTGCGCGGCCGGCTCCCGGGCGTCCTCGACCACCCGATACACCCCGGGCAGCGGGCCGTCGACCCGGGAGATCCCCTGCGCCGACCACACGAACACCGCACCGGACCCAGCGACCGCGACGACGGCGACGATCGCACCGAGCCAGCGGGTGAAACGGGCGAGGCGCGGCCACGGGATGGGCGTGGGGAGCAGCGCCGGCCCGGTCGCGCGCCCAGCGACGAAGCGCAGCAGCCGGGGCAGGAACGGCAGCAGGATGATGATCCCGACCACGCCCAAGACCCCGGCGAGCTGCTTGACCGGGACGTCGTAGGCCATGTTGAGGAGGAACACGACGGCCATGTCCGCGACCGCGAGCAGCGCCCCCAGCCACACGGTCCGCCGGAACAGGAGGAGGGCGGCGGCGAGCACCTCGGCGACCCCGGCCAGGCACTGCACCACCGGCGCATACGCCATGAACCGCCACAGCAGGCCCATCGGGCTCATCTCGCCGAACTGGGTCAGCGCGTCGCCGTAGTCGCCGACCCCCATCTGCATGAGCACGACCTTCGACCAGCCGTAGACCAGGAGCATCGCGGCGAGCCCCATGCGCAGCACCCAGTGGAGCATCCACGCGAGGGTGACGAGGAGGTTCTGCCGGCGCGCCTGCCGCTGCGCATCGAGCTTCTCGATCGGGTCGCGCAGCTCGGCGGTCGGTGATCCGGACGCGGGGCCGTCCGTGCTCATCTCAGCTCCAGATGTCGTCGCCGCGGCTCACCGCGTCGAAGCCGCTGTCGACGAACACGACCTGGCCGGTCATGCGGGCGTTGCCAGGGGAGACGAGGAACGCGTGCACCTCGGCGATGTCCACGGCCTCGGCCGGACCGCCGTAGGGGCTGGGCATCGCGGCCTCGACCATCTTCCGACCCTCCTCGGTGGAGAGCAGCTCCGCGGTCATCGCGGTGCGGACCTGGCCGGGGCCCACGGCGTTGATCCCGATCCCGGCGCCGGCGTAGTCCGCCGTCGGGGCGGCGCGGCGCACCCAGCGGGAGATCGCGCGCTTCGAGCTCGAGTAGTTCGCATACCCCGCCTGGCCCTGCGCGGCGAGCGCCTTCCCGCGCTCCACCGCCGCATCACGGTCGCCGGCGAGCAGGAGGTCGACGAGCTCGGGGTCGTTGCCCTGGAGGGTCGCCGCCGAGCTCGTCACGGAGACCCGCGGGGCCTCGGACTTCGCGAGCAGCGGGCGCAGGCCCTCGATGAGCGCAACGGTGCCGAAGTAGTTGACGAGCAGCGAGAGCTCGTTGTTCGCCGACACCCCGGCGTTGGCGACGAGCCCGTCGAGGGTGCCGCCGGTGCGCTCGGTGATCTGCTCGACGACCTGCGCGATCGCGGCGTCGTCGGTAAGATCGGCGGTGATGTCCGCATCCCGGAGGTCGACCGTGATGACGGTGTCACCGCGGGCGGCGAGGAGCTCGGCGGTGGCCTGCCCGATGCCCGAGGCGGCTCCGGTGACGACGATGGTGCGGGACATGGGTCCTCCTGGTGAGGGCGGGGAGCGGCGGATCCGGGCGGGCCGACCGAGGGCCGGCCCGGGGTCGCCGGGCTGTCGGATCCACCGTATCCCTCCGGCCCGCTACGACCCGATAGGTGAATATCGTGATGTCGCTAGATGCGCGGATACTCCGGTGAGAAGGTGCCCGGGCCGCGCCCACCTCGCGGCCGGCCCCGGGTCAACCCGCCATCGGCCCGCGCCCACCTCGCCATCGGCCCGGGGTCAACCCACCGCGGAGCCGGGCCGAGCGGCGCCTCCCCTATAATGAGAACCGCACGTGCCGGTCCTCGCCGCTCACCGGCGAGGACGGCGACCGCGACGGAAGGCGAGACGATGAAGAGCCCGATCTCCGACTACCTCACCGAGATCATCACCGATGCCCGCTCCGCGACCGGCGGGGAGGTCGCCGACTACATCCCCGTGCTCTCCGAGGTCGACCGGGAGCTGCTCGGCGCAGCACTCTGCACGGCGTCCGGCGACCTCTACAGCGTGGGCGATGACGAGCACGCGTTCTCGATCCAGTCGATCTCCAAGCCCTTCGCCTACGCCGTCGCCCTCGAGGAGCGCGGGCCCGAGGTCGTCGACGCCCGGGTGGGGATGGAGCCCTCGGGCGAGGCGTTCAACGACATCTCGCTCGACGAGGAGACCGGCCGGCCGGACAACCCGATGATCAACGTCGGCGCGATCGCCGTCACCCAGCTCATCGGTGGACGGTCCGCGAGCGTCGACTCGCGGGTGGGCCTGCTCCTCGACCGGTTCTCCGCGCTCGCCGGGCGGCAGCTGAGCATCGACGAGCGGGTCGCGGAGTCCGAGCTCGCCCACTCCGATTACAGCATGGCGATGGCCTACATGCTCCGCGACACCGGCGTGGTGACCGACACCGCCGAGCACGCGGTGACGAGCTACATCCGCCAGTGCGCGGTGCTCGTCACCGTCCGTGATCTGGCCGTCATGGCCGCGACCCTGGCCAACGGCGGCATCCAGCCGATCACCGGACAGCGGGTGTTCTCACAGGCGGTGTGCCGGCAGGTGCAGGCGGTGATGGCCTCGGCGGGGATGTACAACGCCGCGGGCCGCTGGATGACGACTGTCGGGATCCCTGCCAAATCCGGTGTCGCCGGCGGCCTGCTCGGCACCCTGCCCGGCCGGCTGGGCCTGGCGACCTTCTCCCCGCCGCTCGACCCGCAGGGCAACAGCGTGCGCGGGGTGAAGATCTTCCAGCGCCTGTCCGAGGACATGGGGATGCACCTCATGGGCGCGGAGCCGACGGGCGACACCGCCGTGCGCGAGGTCGAGGTCACCGATGCCGCGACGACCATCGCCCTCCAGGGACCCCTCGATTTCAACGGCGGGGAGGCCTTCCTCCGCGCGGCGGTCGACTGCGCCGTGCCCTCCGGCACCGTCGTCGTCGACCTGGCACGGGTGGGGCGGGTGCACGATGTGGGCCGACGCATGATCCTCGAGGGGATGCGCCGGCTGCGCGGCGACGGGCACCGGGTGATGCTCCGCGATCCGGAGGGCCGGTTGCCGGGCCCCGACCTCGGCGACGGGACCCGGCCGGAGACCCCCGACCCGGTGGCCTGACCCGGCTGGGTGACCCGGTGGGCGCCTCGGGATCGGCCGGCTCGCGCGGTGCCCGGCCGGCTCGGTCACCGGCCCCTTCCGGGCAAGCCTCGTCGACCCGGCGGGCACCTCGGGAGCGCCCGCGTCCCACGATGTGCCCGGCGGTCCGCGTGACCCGCGTCACTGCATACGATGAGGGGGAACGCACTCGACGAGGAGGAACCACGTGGAACAGATCAACGAAGTCGTCACCCTGGACATCGAGGACGGGATCGCCGTCCTCACCCTGGACTCGCCCCCGGTCAACGCACTGTCGGCCGCGGTCCGTGCGGGCCTGCAGCAGGGCTTCACCGCCGCCATCGATGACGACGCCGTGCACGCGATCGTCCTCATCTGCGCCGGACGGACATTCATCGCCGGCGCCGACATCTCCGAGTTCGGCTCGGACTCGGGCGCGCAGACCGGCCCCGATGAGCGCGAGATCATGGACAACTCGCCCAAGCCGATCGTCGCCGCGATCCACGGCACCGCACTCGGCGGCGGCCTCGAGACCGCGCTCTGCGCCCACTACCGGGTGGCCGCGCAGTCCGCGAAGGTCGGCCTGCCCGAGGTGCACCTCGGCCTGCTGCCCGGGGCCGGCGGCACCCAGCGCCTGCCGCGCCTAACCGGCGCCGAGGTGGCGCTCGACTGGATGATCACCGGCCGGCACGTGCCCGTCGCCGAGGCCCTCGAGTACGGGGTCGTCGACGAGGTCGTGCCCGACGCGTCGCTGCGCGAGGACGCGATCGCGTTCGCCCGCCGGATCGTCGCCGAGGGCGGCGAGCTGCGCCGAGTGCGCGACCGCGACGACAAGGTGACTTCCGACCGGGACAAGCCGGAGCTGTTCGCCGACTTCCGGAAGAAACACGCCCGGAAGTTCCGCGGCTTCAAGGCGCCCGAGGCGATCGTGCAGTGCGTCGAGGCGGCGGTGAACCTCCCCTACGACGAAGGCCGCGAGGTCGAGAAGAGGCTGTTCGCCGAACTCGTCAGCAGCCCGGAGTCCGCCGCCCAGCGCTACTACTTCTTCGCCGAGCGCGCCGCGGCCAAGGTGCCCGACGTCCCGCGCGACACCCCGCGCATCCCCGTCGAGTCCGTCGGGATCATCGGTGCGGGCACCATGGGCGGCGGCATCGCGATGAACTTCGCCAACGCCGGCATCCCGGTGACCATCGTCGAGCAGCAGCCCGAGGCGCTCGAGCGCGGGCTCGGCGTGATCCGCAAGAACTACGAGCGCACCGCCTCGAAGGGCCGCATCACCGCCGCCCAGGTCGAGGAGCGGATGGGACTCATCACCGGATCGCTCACCAAGGACGACCTCGCCTCCGTCGACCTCGTCATCGAGGCCGTGTTCGAGCTCATGGACGTGAAGAAGAGCATCTTCACCGAGCTCGACGCCATCTGCAAGCCCGGCGCGATCCTCGCGACGAACACCTCCGGTCTCGACATCGACGAGATCGCCGCGGTGACCAAGCGGCCGGAGTCCGTCATCGGTATGCACTTCTTCTCCCCGGCCAACGTCATGAAGCTCCTCGAGGTCGTCCGCGCCGACCACACCTCGAAGGAGGTCATCGCCACGGTGATGGCACTGTCGAAGAAGATCGGCAAGATCCCGGTGCTCGTGGGCGTGTGCCCCGGATTCGTCGGCAACCGGATCCTCTACGCGCGCCGCCGCGAGTCCGAGCGCCTCCTCATGGAGGGCGCGATGCCCTGGGACATCGACACCGCGGTCACGAACTTCGGACTGCCGATGGGGCCCTACCAGATGAGCGACCTCGCCGGCCTCGACATCGGCTGGCGCAAGGAGGAGTCCGCCGGACGCACCGTGCGCGAGGTGCTCTGCGAGATGGACCGCCGCGGGCAGAAGACCGGTGCCGGCTACTACGACTACGACGAGAACCGGAAGTCGACCCCGTCGCCGGTCGCGGCGAAGATCATCGAGGACTTCCGGGCCAAGGAAGGTGTGGAGCCGCGCGAGATCTCCGAGGAGGAGATCTTCGAGCGCTGCACCCTGCCGATGATCAACGAGGGTCTGCGCATCCTCGAGGAGGGCAAGGCGGTCCGCGCCTCCGACATCGACGTCATCTACGTCAACGGCTACGGCTGGCCGGTGTACCGCGGCGGCCCGATGTTCTACGCCGACCAGCTCGGCGCCGAGCACGTGCTCGAGCGGCTGCGCCACTACGAGGAGAAGTACGGGGCCGATTTCACCCCGTCCCCGCTGCTCGAGAAGGTCGTCGCCGAGGGCGGACGCATCTCCGAGCTGTGAGGACCTCCGCGCGGTGAGCCGCATGCCGAGGAGCCGGCCGGCTCCGTCGTGAGCACCGGCCGGTTCCGCGGTGAGGTGCCGGTGATGTGCGAGGGCCCGGGGAAGGATCTCCTTCCCCGGGCCCTCGGCTATCCCTCGCTACCGGACTATCGGGTGGAGGCTAGATTCGTCGATATTGTCCTGAGCTCGGTTCCGGGCAGTGCAGTCGAGCCGGAGCCGGGACGTCGCGCACTCTGTCACGGACCGAAGCGGTCGTCAGTGGTCGTGCCCCTCGTGGTCACCGTGGTCATGGTCGTCCTCGCTGTGCTCGTGGCCGTGGTCATGACCTTCGTGGCCGTGCCCCTCCTCGCCATGATCGTGCCCCTCGTGATCGCCGTGGTCATGAGCGTGGTCGGCAGCGGGGGCCTTCCCGGAGGCGCTGCCCACCTCGTTGGGCACCTCGGGCAGCTCACTGCTCCGCGTCACCTCGCCGGCGCCGATGTCGACGACATGGAGCGTCTGCGTGCCGGGTTCGGTGACGAGCACCTCGTCACCGGCGACGTGGACGATGGGGCGCGGCTCCTGCCACTCGACCGGCTCCTCCCACGGCTCGGCCACCTCGATCTCCCGGGTCACCTCGGCGGATGCGGGGTCGATGACCCGGAGCGTGCCGTCGGTGCCGAGGACGAGCGCCTCGCCCTGCGGCCCGCGGGCCAGCGAGCGGAAGGAGTACGAGGCGGCGAGATCGACGAGGCGCAGCTCGCCGGATCCGGTGTCGGTGAGGGTGACGCGGGTGGGTCGCTCGAGCTCGGCACCTTCCTCGACCTTGTAGTCGCCGAGCACCACGGGGGAGTGCTCGCTGCCGAACTGGTTGCCGATCCGGCCGTAGTCGTCGGGTGAGTCGACCTTGCGGATCTCGTCCCCGTCGATGATGAGCAGTCCGTCCTCGCAGCCGACGGTGATGACCCCGCCTTCTGCGACCGCCTCCCCGTGGACGCCCGGGCAGCCGGTGCTCTCCGCGACCGTCTCGCCCGCCTCGTCGACGATCTTCACACCCGAACGGGACTCCTCGTTCCCGATCGTGACGACGGTGGAGTCGTCGGCGCGGGGCACGGCGACTCCGTGGTGCGCCTCGTCCGTGGTGGTGACCGTGGTGTCGATCGGGGAGTCGGCGGAGAGGTTCGCGGGGTCGAACAGGTGCATCTCCCCGGTGCCGTCGAAGAACGCGAGGCTCCGCCCGTCGTGGTTCACGAGGTGGCCCGGGTGGCTGCCGGTGATGCGCTGCTCGGTGAGGAGCGGGTCGGTGGTGTAGGCGTGGGCGTGGTCGCCGTGCGGCTCGGACCATGTGCCGAGGTCGAGGAGCCGGAAGGAGTCGCCCTCGGTGAGGAACAGGTGCCGGTTGTCGCCGGCCGGGTTGAGGCGGGTGAAGCCCTCGGCGGGGAAGGTGTCGAGGACCTCGAGGGACTCGCCGTCGAGCACCATGACCCCGCCGTCATAGGTCACGGCGAGGCGCGGCGCGGCGCCTGCGGCCTCGGTCGTCTCCCGGGCGGCGGGCTCCGCCGAGGCGCCCGCGGAGCTCTCATCACCGGCCGGACCGCCGGCCTGGCCGGGGTCGCCGCAGCCGGCGACGACGGTGAGTGCGAGGAGCGAGGCGGGCGCGGCGGCCCACCGGGACATGTGGTTGAGCTTGATCTTCGTGCCCGGAAGATTCGCACCGATACGAACCTATTGTCATAGCGCTATAGACGTATAGAAGAGGCGATCGGGGCTCGCCGTATGAGAAGCTGGCAGCAGCGACCATCCAGAGTCGGATGGGTCGACGTGGCGCCGGGTCGAGTCCTCGCCGCCCTTCAGCCCGCCGCCTGGAACCCATGACGCCAAGGAGGGCGAGAGATGAAGTTCGCAGAAGAAGGCACCAAGGACCACGTCGAGGTCGGCAGCACCGATCCCCAGGACGCACTGAATGACCTGCGCATGTCCGAAGAGGCGCTGCCTCTGCTCAACCACGTGAAGCGGTTCATCAAGGACACCGTCGACCCGATGTACGCGGAGTTCGTCACGCTCGGTGAGGGCCACGCAGACCGCTGGAGCTTCGCGCCGGGACAGCTCGAGGTCCTGCAGAAGGCCAAGGACAAGGCGAAGGAGGAGGGGCTGTGGAACTTCTTCCTGCCCGACGCGGAGACCGGTGACGGCCTGTCGAACCTCGACTACGCCTACATCGCGATCGAGCTCGGCAAGAGCCCCCTGGCCTCGGAGACGATGAACTGCTCCGCACCGGACACCGGCAACATGGAGGTCCTCGAGCGGGTCGGTACGCCCGAGCAGAAGGAGCAGTGGCTGAAGCCGCTGCTCAACGGCGAGATCCGTTCGGCCTACGCCATGACGGAGCCGGACGTCGCCACCTCGGACGCCAAGAATGTCGCGACCCGGGCAGTGCTGGAGAACGGCGAGTGGGTGATCAACGGCGAGAAGCATTACATCTCCGGTGCCGGGGACCCGCGCTGCAAGATCATGATCACGATGGTCAGGACCAACGACGACGGTCCGCGCGGTCAGAACCACTCGCAGATCCTCGTGCCCATCGACACCCCGGGGGTCGAGATCGTCGGCCCGATGCACGTCTTCGGAGAGGACCACGCCCCCCGCGGACACATGCACATCCGGTTCACCGACGTGCGCGTCCCGGAGTCCAACATGCTCCTCGGCGAGGGCCGCGGCTTCGAGATCTCCCAGCTCCGCCTGGGCCCCGGCCGCATCCACCACTGCATGCGCACCATCGGCAAGGCCGAGGTCGCGCTGGACTACATGGTCAAGCGCGGCAACTCGCGGACCGCGTTCGGCCAGCCGCTGTCCAAGCTCGGCGGGAACATCGAGAAGATCTCCCGTGCGCGCATCGACATCGAATCGATGCGCCTGCTGGTGCTCAAGGCGGCGAAGGCCATGGACGTGCTGGGCAACAAGGAAGCCCGCGTCTGGGTCTCGATGGCCAAGGCGCATGTCCCGGAGAAGGCCTGCCAGATCATCGACCAGGCGATCCAGATCCACGGTGCCTACGGCTTGTCGCAGTTCACGCCGCTGCCCGAGCTGTACGCGGACGTGCGGCACCTGCGCTTCGCCGACGGCCCGGACGAGGTGCACCACATGGTGGTCGGCCGCCACGAGCTGACGCAGCACTGATCTCCAGCACCTCTCCAGTCGACCTCGAGAGCGTGTGGGCAGCCACGGCGAACGCCCACTGCCCGCACGCTCGTCGTGTGTGCGGCCGGATGCACAGTCGATGGGGCGGGGGATTCGGCTCTCTGGGCGTCTATTGTGATGACGCTATAGATGTGTAGATCGAGCGATCGATGGCGGGCCGAGCGAGTCTGCGCGCAGGTCACCCGGCCGTCGGCTCGGGCATAATCAAGGAAGCAGACCGAGAATCGGACCACCGGAAGGCCCGCCATGACCGTGCAGATCCCCCGTGTCGGACCGAGGCTCGCCGCCGCCGCCGGGGCGTTTCTCGTGCTCGTGCTGGTCGCCGGATGCTCCGGAGGAGCGGAGAGCGGGACGGCCCCGGCCCCCGAGGAATCGGCCTCCCCATTGCCGGAGCCGCCCGCGCTGTCCGAGCCGATCGATCTCGACTACAGCGGTCACGTCCTCACCGACGATGGGCGCGATCGTGCGCTGCTCGTCGACTGGACGAACGGGCAGCTCCGCGCGATCGACAACCAGGGCACCGCGCTGTGGGCCGAGCAGGTGCAGCTCGACGACGAGATGATGTCCGCACCCCTCGCCTACTCCTCCGGCGACATCGTCATCATCGACGACCTGTCCGGTGCGCTCGTCGCCCGCCAGTGGAACGACGGCGCGGAGGTGTGGCGATTCGCGCCCGCCGAGGCCGGAGCAGGGTGCCACGAGGACTGGGGCTTCGGCCCCGCGACCACCGCGACCGGCACCGTGCTGGAAGAAGGCGACGTCATCCTCCTCGAGTACTTCATGGTGATGAAGAAGGACAGCTGCACGACCGGCGCCGACGGCGATCCGCTCGTCATCGCACTCGACCCCGCGACCGGCGAGGAGGCGTGGCCGGCCCTCACCGTCGGTGCGGGCGGCCTGCCGTTCGGCGGGTCCACCTTGAGCATCTCCCCGGACCGCTGGTACGGGCTGCTTCCATGGGCCGACGACGGCAGCTCGATGCTCACCCGCGTCGACCTCGCGACCGGGGAGCACACGACGCTCGACCTCACCGAGCTCCGCACGGCCGACGACACCGGCGTCGAATGGTTCTCGGTGGTGCCCACGGGAGACCCGAGCAGCGCTGTCTACGTGTACGGCGGGGAGGATCCGGATGACCCGTACAGCGGGCTCGTGCAGAGACAGGCGTTCCTGACAGTGCCGGAGGGTCTCCCGATGAGCGACGCCGGTGCGCTCACTCCACTCGATCCGGAGGAGCACGCCGAGGCGTACGCGGCCCTCGATCTCGAGGACACCTTCGATCCGGTGTGCACGGCACAGCCGGTCTTCACCCCGACCGGTGAGGGGGCATGCATCATGGTGCAGCTGTTCGCCTCGACCGTGGCGTACTGGGGCTCCGACCTCGCGGCGATCGCCTGGCAATCGGAGGAGCAGGCACCGGAGAGCGTCCTCGAGTACGCGACGCCCGAATCCGACATCGGGGGAGCCCAGTACGCCGCCGTCGACGGGCCCGAGGGTCCGGTCGTCGTCGTCCCGACCGTCGACAGCTCCGTCACCGCGTTCGATGCCGCGAGCGGCGAGGTCGTGTGGGCCTCCGAGGCGCAGGGCGGATCCGACCCGTGGGGCGGGCAGGGCTACCTGCCGGACCTCGACTTCGTGCCGGTCGTCGACGACGGTGCGCTCACCTTCTACGATGCCGCAACTGGCGAGGCGAACGACTCCGGCGACGTCGCCGACTTCGCCTCCCTGAGCTCTACCACCCGCTTCCTTCTCGTCACCGAGGACCAGACCTCGCGGCTCTGGACCGTCACCGGAGGCTGACATGACCTTCCGCAGCGAGACCACCACGACCCGCCCGACCCTCGAGGGCACTTTCGGGATGAGCGCGTCCACGCACTGGCTGGCGACCGGCTCCGCCCAGGCGGTGCTCGAGCGCGGCGGCAACGCCTTCGACGCGGCCGTCGCCGCAGCCTTCGTCCTCCACGTCGTCGAGCCGCACCTCAACGGTCCCGGCGGCGACATGACCGGGGTGTTCGCCACTGCCCAGGAGCCGGGCCGTCCCGTCGTCCTCATGGGCCAGGGCCCCGCCCCGGCCGGAGCGACGATCGAGGACTTCCGCACCGAAGGGCTCGACGCGGTGCCCGGCGCCGGCGCGCTGGCCGCCGCCGTACCGGGAGCCGTCGACGCCTGGCTCCTGCTCCTCCAGGAGCACGGCACGTGGGAGCTCGCCGAGGTCCTCGCCTTCGCGATCGACTACGCCGAACGGGGACATCCCGTGCTCGCCCGCGTCGCTGAGACGATCGACAGCGCGAGCGCGCTGTTCCGGACCGACTGGCCGAGCTCCGCGGACCTGTGGCTGGAGAACGGGCAGGCCCCCGAGCCCGGATCGCTCATCCGCAACCCGGAGTACGCGCAAGTGCTCCGAGAGCTCGTCGCGACCGGGGACGGAGAACCCACCCGAGAGGAGCGGATCGCCGCCGCCCGGCGGGAATGGCGCACCGGTCGGGTCGCGCGCAGCATCGCCGATTTCATCCGCACCCCGCATCGCCATTCCGACGGCGGCCTGCACGCCGGGGTCCTCACCGCGGCCGATATGGCCGACTGGACCGCCGGCTTCGAGGACGCGCTCACCCTGGATTTCCGCGGATACACGATCGCCAAGACCGGGCCGTGGGGCCAGGGTCCGGTGCTCCTCCAGGCGCTCGCGATCCTCGACGGCTTCGACGAAGCGCACCTCGATCCTGGCACCGAGCTCGGTGCGCACACCGTGCTCGAGGCGTTCAAGCTCGCCCTCGCCGACCGCGACACCTACTACGGGGACAGCGGGTCCGCGACCGCACTGACCCCGGAGGCGCTCGCCGTGCTGCTGAGCCCGGAGTACGCCGCCGAGCGTCGCGCACTCATCGGCGAACACGCCTCCCGCGGGTTCCGGCCCGGCACCCTCCCCGGTGCCGGCCCCGTGCTGCCGCTGCTGCGCACCGAGGCGGAGTTCGGTGCTGCAGGGGGCCTCGGGATCGGGGAGCCGACGGTGCCGAAGCCCGCGGAACCCACGCCCGAGGCGCGCGCCGCGGTCCGCGGCGACACGTGCCACATCGATGTCGTCGACCGGTGGGGGAACATGGTGAGCGCAACACCCTCGGGCGGGTGGCTCCAGTCCTCGCCTACCGTGCCCGGGCTGGGGTTCTGCCTCGGCACGCGGCTGCAGATGATGTGGCTCGACGCGAGTTCGCCGTCCCGTCTGGAACCGGGAGCGCGACCGCGCACCACGCTCTCGCCGACCCTCGTGCTCCGCGACGGGGAACCGGTGATGGCGCTCGGCACGCCGGGCGGCGACCAGCAGGACCAGTGGCAGCTGCTCCTGCTCCTCCGGCTGCTGGTCGGCGGTCTCGACCCGCAGGCCGCGATCGACGCCCCGGCGTTCCACACCACCGCGATGCCCGGCTCGTTCTACCCGCGCACCTGGGAACCCGCGGGAGCGGTGGTCGAGGACCGGCTGGGCGAGGACGTCATCATTGGGCTCGAGCGGCGCGGTCACCGCGTGACCCGGGCCGGCGACTGGGCGCTCGGCCGCCTGTCGTGCGTGATCCGCGACCCGGAGACCGGTGTGCTCAGGGCGGCTGCGAACCCGCGCGGCATGCAGGGGTACGCCGCCGGGCGGTGAGCTGCAGCGGCCGGATCCGGTCGATCAGACGGTTGTCGGCCTGGCCGGCGTCGTGTTCCTGCAGTCCGTGGTTCGCTGTCTGACGTCCGCTGGCGGCCGTTCGCTCAGACCCTCGAGTCGCCCGACCGCTCAGCCGCGGCGCGGGTGAGGATCTCGTGGACGAGCCGGGCCGCGGTGCGGGCGGTGCGG
Source organism: Brevibacterium sp. R8603A2 (assembly GCF_023072605.1). Taxonomy (NCBI): domain Bacteria; kingdom Bacillati; phylum Actinomycetota; class Actinomycetes; order Micrococcales; family Brevibacteriaceae; genus Brevibacterium; species Brevibacterium sp. R8603A2. Next base: position 66,197 of record NZ_JALLGN010000009.1, on the reverse strand, counting down.
CCGTCGACGTCGTAGCGCGGGTTGAGCTCGACGATGTCGAAGTGCCGCAGCTTCCCGCTCGCCGCCGCGGCAGCGCACGCCGCGAGGATCACCGCGGTGGGCACCCCGAGTCCGGCCGGTGCGCTCACGCCCGGCGCCACCGCCGCCGGCAGGACGTCGAGATCGATCGTGAGATAGAGGTCATCGACCCCGGCCGCGAACTCCTCGACCCAGCGGACCGCCCGCGCGACGTCCTGGGATTCGACGTCGCTCAGCCAGGTGACGCCGAGCTCCCGCGCGGTGTCGAACAGCGTGGTGGTGTTGTTCGCCTCGCTGATCCCGATCACCGTGTAGTCTAAGTCCGCCCCGCGCGCGGCGCGGTCCGCCGCGATCTGCCGGAACGGCGTGCCCGAGGTGGGCCTCTCCGCCTGCCGCAGGTCGAAGTGGGCATCGAGGTTGAGGATGCCCAGGCGCCGGTCCGCGCACTCCTCGGCGAGCCCCAGATAGCTTCCCCACGCGGTCTCGTGCCCGCCGCCGAGCACCCCGGTCAGCGCTCCGGACAGCTCGGGGGAGCGCCGCAGCTCGGCGATCTGCCGCGCGAGGTCGGCATGCCCGGACTCGAGGTCCTCACCCGCGACGACGGCGTCCCCGGCATCGAGCACGCGCAGCGGGGAGTGGACGGCGAGGGAGCCGAGAGCCGCGCGGATCGCCTCGGGGCCGGCGGCGGCACCCTGGCGGCCGTGGTTGCGGCGCACCCCCTCATCGCTCGCGAACCCGAGGATCACGGCATCGGCGGCGGGCGCATCGGCGGCGGGCCCACCGGGCCGGGTGGGATCGGTGCCGGCCCGGTTCCCCGGGGCGGCGGGCGCCTCGGCGGGTTCGACGATCTGCCAGAAGCGGCGATGCTCGTCTCCCGGACCGTCCGCGCGGCCGGTCCACGTGTGCGTGCGATTCATGCTCTGCTCCTCGGGGTTCTGCGGGGTCCCAACCAGGCTAGGAGAGCGAGCGCGTGCGCGGCACACCTCGGCGACGGCGTGCGTCCGAGATCTCGGACGGATTGGGAGGTTCGGGCCTGGTCGCGGGCCTCGCGCGCGCCAAGAATGGGGAGCATCGCCGGCCCCGAGGACGCGTCGGCCCGGCCCCGCCCGTGGTGCCACTCCGGCGTCCACCTGACCACCCGCCCGATCCGGCCCGCCCCGAGGAGACGCCATGACGATCACCCCCAGCAGCCCCGACCAGAAGCCGGGCTTCACCCGCCACGACCCCAGCCGCACCATCCGCGCCCCCCGCGGCACCGACTTCACCGCGAAGTCGTGGCAGACCGAGGCCGCCAAGCGGATGCTCATGAACAACCTCGACCCCGAGGTCGCCGAGCGCCCCGAGGACCTCGTGGTCTACGGCGGCACCGGCCGCGCCGCCCGCTCCTGGGAGGCCTACGACGCGATCGTCCGCACCCTCGACGACCTCGAGGCCGACGAGACCCTCCTCGTCCAGTCCGGCAAGCCCGTCGGCGTGCTCCGCACCCACGAATGGGCCCCGCGCGTGCTCATCGCCAACTCCAACCTCGTGGGCGACTGGGCGAACTGGGAGCACTTCCGCGAGCTCGAGGCCGAGGGCCTCATGATGTACGGCCAGATGACCGCCGGCTCGTGGATCTACATCGCCACCCAGGGCATCCTCCAGGGCACCTACGAGACCTTCGCCGCGATCGCCCGGAAGAGCTTCGACGGCACCCTGGCCGGCACCCTCACCGTGACCGCCGGCTGCGGCGGCATGGGCGGCGCGCAGCCGCTGTCCGTCACCCTCAACGGCGGTGCCTGCCTCATCATCGACGTCGACCGCACCCGGCTCGAGCGCCGCAAGTCCAAGCGCTACCTCGACGAGGTCGTCACCGACCTCGACACCGCCCTCGCGCAGGTCATCGAGGCGAAGAGGAACCGGCAGGCGCTGTCCGTCGGGCTCGTCGGCAACGCCGCGGAGATCCTCCCGGCGCTCCTCGACCGCCCGGAGGCCGCCGAGGTCGACATCGTCACCGACCAGACCTCGGCCCACGACCCGCTGTCCTACCTGCCTCTGGGCGTGGCCCTCGAGGACTGGCAGACGGAGGCGGACGAGGACGCGGAGAAGTTCACCCTGCGCGCCGAGGAGTCGATGGCCAAGCACGTCGCTGCGATGGTCGGCTTCCAGGACCGCGGGGTCGAGGTGTTCGACTACGGCAACTCGATCCGCGACGAGGCCCGCAAGGCCGGCTACGAGCGCGCCTTCGAGTTCCCCGGCTTCGTCCCGGCCTACATCCGACCGCTGTTCTGCGAGGGCATGGGTCCGTTCCGCTGGGTCGCGCTGTCCGGCGACCCCAAGGACATCGAGGTCACCGACGCCGCGCTCAAGGAGCTGTTCCCGGAGAACGAGTCGCTCCGCACCTGGCTCGACGCGGCTGCCGAATTCGTCGAGTTCGAGGGCCTGCCGGCACGCATCTGCTGGCTCGGCTACAAGGAGCGCCACCAGGCCGGCCTCCTCTTCAACCGGCTCGTCGCCGAGGGCAAGGTGTCGGCACCCATCGTCATCGGCCGCGACCATCTGGACTCCGGCTCCGTCGCCAGCCCCTACCGGGAGACCGAGGGCATGCGCGACGGCACCGACGCGGTCGCCGACTGGCCGCTGCTCAACGCCCTCGTCAACACCTCCTCGGGTGCGACCTGGGTGTCGATCCACCATGGCGGAGGCGTGGGCATGGGCCGTTCGATCCACGCCGGCCAGGTGTCCGTGGCCGACGGCACCGAGCTCGCCGCGCAGAAGCTCGCGCGCCTGCTCACCAACGACCCGGGCATGGGCGTGCTGCGCCACGTCGACGCCGGCTACGAGCGCGCCGCCGAGGTCGCCGGTGAGCGCGGCATCCGCGTCCCCATGGTCGAGGAGCTCGACCGCCGCGACGAGGAGTCCGCCCAGGGCTGAGAATAAGAGGGGCTGAGGTCGTGAAGGGCTGAGACCATGACGTCATGAGGCTCCTGTGACTCTGGTCCCGAGGTTCGGTACCCGCGAACTGCGCGGTATCCCGAACCAGACGCGCAATGATGCGTTCGGCTTGGGATACCGCGCAGTTCGGTTCTCGGTGCCGCTGCGTGTGACGGCACTCTGTGACGCCCCGCGACCGAATGTGACGCCGGATGACCGGTTTATGACGCTGAACGTTCCGTAGCCACGGCATCGCCATCAGCCCGTGTGAAGGTCTGCCCATGACAGCAGATTCCCGAGTCACCGCCACCGGTGCGTCGAGCGGCCCCGGCCGCGCCCCTGCCACCCCTGCCATCGACATCAAGAAGCAGCGGCGCTCGATGCTCGCGTCCGTCACCGGCCAGCTCCTCGAGTGGTACGAGTGGAGTGCGTACGCGGTGTTCGCCCCGTTCATCGCCGGCGCCCTGTTCAATCCGCAGAATCAGGTCTCCGCGCTGCTCTCGACGTTCGGCGTGTTCGCGATCGGCTTCCTGTTCCGGCCGCTCGGCGGCGTCGTGTTCGGGCGGATCGCCGACAAGCGCGGCCGCCGCTTCGTCCTCGTCACCACCATGCTCATGATGGCCGGCGGCTCGGTGATGATCGGCCTGCTCCCGACCTTCGAATCGATCGGCATCTTCGCCTCCGCGCTCCTGCTGCTCGCCCGCGTGGTCCAGGGCTTCGCCCACGGCGGCGAGTCCGCGACCGCGAACTCCTACATCGCGGAGATCGCCCCGGCCCACCGCCGCGGGCTCTGGGGCTCGACGGTGTTCATGACGATCTTCGGCGGCGCGATCATCGCGTTCGTCATCGGCGGCATCATCACCGGCACCCTCTCCGAGCCCGACGTCCAGTCCTGGGGCTGGCGCATCCCGTTCCTGCTCGGCGCAGTGCTCGCGGTCGTCGCCCTGTGGCTGCGCGTCGGCATGGTCGAGTCGCAGGTGTTCCAGGCCGACGAGGCCACCCCCGCCGTCGAGGACCCGGCCGCCACCCGCACCGGGAGCGCCGCGCTCCACGCCGGCCTCGGCGCGGAGTCCTTCTCCGCGAAGACCCTCGCCCCGCTCAGCCGTCCGCTGTCGATCGTGCTGATCTTCTTCCTCGTCTCCGGCGTCGCGGCGAGCAACTACACGTGGACCTCCTACGTCTCGACCTACGCGATCAGCCAGGAGGGCATGGACCCGTCCGGCGCCTACTGGTCGCTCGTCGCCGCGCTCGTCGTCGGCCTGGCCGCCCTCCCGTTCTGGGGTGCGGTGTCCGACCGAGTGGGCCGCCGGCCGGTGCTGCTGTTCTTCGCGATCGGCGTCATCGTCACCCAGTTCCCGCTCATGGCCTTCATCGACGACCGCCCGTGGACCCTGTTCGTCGCGACCTCGATCGGCCTGTTCGTGCTGTCCGCCGGTGCGAGTCTCCTCGCCTGCGTCATGGCCGAGACCTTCCCCACCCATGCGCGCACCGCGAGCATCGGCCTGGCCTACTCGCTCGCCACCGCGGTGTTCGGCGGCACCACGCCCTACGTCAACCAGCTCGCCGTGTCCCAGGGCGTGCCGTGGGCGGCCAATGCGTTCATCCTGTTCGCCGCCGCACTCGCCCTGTGGGCGGTCACCCGCCTGCCCGAGCGCCGCGCCATCGACCTGACGATCGTCCGCTGAGCCGAGGGTCCACGGGATGGGAAAGACGATGGGAGAGACCGCGCCGAAGACTGGGGACAGCGCAGAACGTGTGGAAGGAGCAGAACGCGTGGCAGCAGCCGAGCAGTTGGATGTGAACCCGGTGGAAACCGCGGACGTGTCCGTGGCCGAACCGGGGGACGCGACCGGGAGGAGCGCCCGGGTCGAATCCGCGGGCCAGGTGTGGACCACCGAGCTCACCCCGCTGTCCTTCCTGCGCCGCTCGGCCGACGTGTTCCCGCACAAGCGCGCACTCGTCTACGGGTCGGAATCGCTGACCTACGCGGAGTTCGCCGCGGCCGTCGAGCAGCGGGCGCACGCCCTGCGCGCCGCCGGGGTCGAACCCAGTGACCGCGTCGCCTACCTCGTGCCGAATCTGCCGGAGATGCTCATCGCGCAGTTCGCGGTGCCGCTGGCCGGTGCCGTGCTCGTGTCGATCAACACCCGGCTCGCCGCCGAGGAGGTCCGCTACATCTGCGACCACAGCCAGGCGCGACTCCTCGTCGTCGACGCCGAGCTGTGGTCCACCGTCGCCCCGGTGGCCGACGTCCTCGAGACCGTCGAGCGGATCGTCGTCGCCGAGGACCCGCTGCTCGCGGCGGGCGCCGCTGCGGATGCGAAGGCCGAAGGCGCGGCAGGTGAGGCGGGGGGCGCCGCAACGGGCACCTCGGGCACGGATGCCGGGCCGGCCCGCACCTCGGGCACGGATGCCGCGGCCGAGGCGCTCGCCCACCCGGCGACCGTCTCCCTCGCCGAGTTCCTCGCCGGGGCGGACGCACACACCGCGCACCTGCCGTGGACGGTGGCCGACGAGAACGCGACGCTGTCGATCAACTACACCTCCGGCACCACGGGCCAGCCCAAGGGTGTGATGTACACCCACCGCGGTGCCTACCTCAACGCGATGAGCGAGATCATCCACTCCCGCCACGACCACGCGAGCGTGTACCTGTGGACGCTGCCGATGTTCCACTGCAACGGCTGGTGCACCGGCTGGGCGGTGGCGGCCGCCGGGGGCACCCAGGTGTGCCTGCGCGAGGTCCGTGCCGAGGTGATCTGGGGGCTCATCGACCGCGAGGGCGTCACCCACCTCAACGGGGCGCCGACGGTGATGACGACGCTCGTCAACGCCCTCGAGGCACACCCGCTCGACCGCACGATCGTCGCCACGGTGGCCGGCGCGCCCCCGAGCCCGACGATCATCTGGCAGCTCGAGGAGCTCGGCTTCCGGATCGTCCACGTGTACGGCCTGACCGAGACCTACGGTCCGCACACCGTGTGCGAATGGCAGGACGAGTGGGACGGCTACGATCGGCGGTCCCGGGCGCGCGTGCAGTCGCGGCAGGGTGTGGGGATGCTCCACACCGACCCGATCCGCGTGGTCGCCGTGGGCGGCGGGGACGAGCTCACCGACGTGCCGGCCGACGGGCGGACGATCGGTGAGATCGTCATGCGCGGCAACAACGTCATGAAGGGCTACTTCCGCAACCCGGAGGCGACCGCGAAGGCGTTCGCCGGCGGCTGGTTCCACTCCGGGGACCTCGGGGTGATGCACCCGGACGGGTACATCGAGCTGCGCGACCGGGCGAAGGACATCATCGTGTCCGGCGGGGAGAACATCTCCACCGTCGAGGTCGAGCAGGCGATCGTCGCGCACGAGTCCGTGCTCGAGGCCGCGGTCATCGGGGTGCCCGACGAGAAGTGGGGCGAGCGGCCCAAGGCATACGTCGTGCTGCGTGCGGGTGAGGAGCTCGGGGCCGAGGAGCTGCTCGACCACGTGCGCTCGCTGCTCGCGCGGTACAAGACGCCGCGCGAGGTCGAGTTCGTCGATGCGCTCGCGAAGTCCTCGACCGGCAAGATCCAGAAGTTCGAGCTCCGCGAGGCCGCCTGGTCCGGGCACGCCAGTCGCATCCAGGGCTGAGTCCAGTCGTCCCCGTCCGAAGTGCAATATCTGAAGGTTCCTGAGAGCGGATCCGCGAATATTCGCAAGGTGTGACCGGTGTGTGCACTGCGGCTGCCGGGTGCAGTCGCGTACTGCGCGGTATCCAAAGAGCGACGCGCAATTGCGCGCTCGGTTCGGGATACCGCGCAGTCGGGCCTCGGGGGGGTGCCGGGCGCCGGGTGCCGAGTCGTCAACCGGCACCCGGTGCGCCGCTGTTCAGGCCTCGCGGAGCCCGAGGGGGCGTGCCGGGTCGTCGGCGAACAGGCGCCAGCGGTCGATGAAGGGATGCGTGTCCGTGCGCGAGGTGTAGTCGAAGACCCGCACCGGGTGGGTGCTGTCCCAGGCCGGCCAGCCCGGGTCGCCGCTCGCGGCGAAGCGCACCCACGCCTGCCGCATCTCCGCGCTGAGGTGCCGGTCGCCGTCGTGCGGACGCGGATGGGTGACGGCGGCGAAGCTGCCGTCGAAGTTCCCGAACAGCGGCGCGATGTCCGCGGCGTGCGCCGCTCCGATCCCGCCGTCGGGCCGTGCGGCGAACACGTAGACGAAGGTCCGACCGCCGGAGTCCGAATGGGCCTGGGCGGCATCGAGGGTCGACACGGTGAACATGCGGTCGGTCTGCACCGCCTCGAAAAGGGTGTCCGGGGACGGGCCCTCCGCCGCAGGCACGCCCGGTTCGGCGCTCGCGTCCGCAGTCGGTTCGGCAGCCGCACCCTCACCCGCACCCTCACCCGCACCCGCACCTGAACCCGCCCCCGGACCCGCACCGATACCTGCACCTGCGCCGGATTCCGCTCCTGCCCCGCCCAGCAGCGCGGTGTACTCCTCGCCCCGACCCGCCGGTCCGACGAGCGCGACCCGCTGGGCGGCGCGCGCCTCGGACGCGGGGGCCGAACCGGCGGTGAAGAAGCGGAACTCCTCGGTGGTCTGCCCGATGAGCACCTCGATCCCGGCGGCCGCGCCGGCGCGCAGCGCCTCCCACGGATCCGTGGGCACCACCTCACCGTCGACGACCGGGCACAGCGGCGGTGCGAAGGTCACCGCGAGCCCCCAGCGTGCGGCGTGGCGGGTCTGCCCCCGCACGAACCGGGCCATGAGGTCGGTGCACTCCGCCGGTGAGAGCGCGGCGAATCCGGCAGCCGTCGGCTCCACCCCGGCGAGCCCGGCGAACTCCGCGGTCACCTCGGTGGCGAGGCCGGCGTCGAGGACCATGGCCGGCGGGCTCTGCAGGACGGCGCGGGCGAACAGGCCGCGCGCGGCGGGCATGGTGAGGAGCATGTGGATCGACCCGGCGCCCGCGGACTCGCCGAACACCGTGACGCGCGCCGGATCCCCGCCGAACGCCGCGATGTTCTCCCGCACCCATTCGAGTGCCGCGACCTGGTCGAGCAGGCCGCGGTTCGCCGGGGCGTCGGGGAAGTGCGCGAACCCCTCGATCCCCAGCCGGTAGTTGAGGGTGACGACGACCGCGCCGGCCCGGGCGAGACGCGAGCCCTCGTAGGCGGGGTGGGCGGAGGAGCCGTCGACATAGGCGCCGCCGTGGATCCACACGAGCACCGGCAGGCCGGGACCCGCAGTGGCGCCCGCGGCTCTCGAAACCGAGGCGCCCGCCGCTCTCGACACAGAGGCACCCGCGGCTTCCGTCGCCGAAGCACCCGCTCTGCCTGACGCGGTGCCCTCCGCCCTGGCCTCCGAGGCGACCGCGCCCGCCACCTCTGCATCCGGGGTCGCCTCTGCCGCCGACTCCGCTCCCGGCAGCTCCGGCGTCCAGATGTTCAGGGTCAGCCAGTCCTCACCGTCCCGGTGCGGTGCGACCGCGGCGGGCCCCAGTGTGCTGAAGCGCGGCGGCGGCGGGCCGAACTCCGAGGTGTCGAGCACCCCGTCCCACCGGGGCACGGACTGCGGCGCGGCGAACCGCAGGTCCCCGACCGGCGGAAGCGCGTAGGGGATGCCGAGGAACTGCGAGCACCCTGATGCGGCGCGGCCGCGGACGGGGCCCGCAGGCGGTGTGACGAGCGGTGCAGAGGTGCGCGACGCATCGGCGGGTTCGATCATGCTCGCACGCTACCAGGAGAAACATTCGCGGCTGAGACCGGGATCACATCGATCCATAACAGTTCAGACCATAATGATCAGAACTGGCATTCGGTAGGAACCGATGAGTAGTTTGCATGTACACTCCTTGTGTATATCCGGGGAATCAGCAGTCCTCCCCCACCGTCCTCCGCGTCCACGCGCGGTGAGCGCCCCGGGTCGTTTCGCGCACCAGAGGAAGGGACTCCGATGTCCTCCATGTCCAACCGTCGTCCTCGCCGCTCGCTCCGTCGCGGAGCCGCCGGCATCTCACTCGCACTGGCGGTCGCACTGGCACCCGGCGCCGTGCCCACCATCCTCATGGCCCCCGCCTCCGCCGCCGTCAGCGCCGACGGGCAGACCCAGATCGGTGTGCCGGAGTACCGTGCGGCCGGCAACGATATGGTCGACAAGCTCTATGCCGGCGCCGACGCCGGAGTCCCGCGTCCCGGGAACATGGACATCTGGCCCACCGACGACATCAACCAGAGCCTCAACATCCAGACCCAGTCGAACCAGCAGTCCTGCGCCGTGACGATGATGGGCCAGTCCCAGGGCTTCCCCATGCGGGCCGACGGCGTCTACGCCGATGTCGACCGCAATTTCGCGCAGACGACTCCGCGGGTCACGCGCAACTTCTACGATCAGCGTCCGCACTTCGACAACGGCTACATGCTCACCCGCCCCGCCACGGATGCCGATTCGGAGGACAGCCTCACCACCTCCGGTCGCGTGCAGGTCACCAGCGCCGATGCCGGTTACCTCACCCTCGCCATGGACGGCTGGGGCAACAAGATCGGCGTCTCCTCGCCGAACAACATCATGCAGCACTCCCGCCTGCGCCTGGCGACCAAGGAGCCGATCGAGAACTTCCGACTCGTCCTCCGGATGGACGAGCACGCGAAGGTCGACACGCGCATCACCACCATGGGCAACTGGAACGGCTGGTGGGCGCCGGGCTACACGCAGGCTCCCTCCAGCAACTTCACCATCACCTACGAGACCGATGCGGACGGCCTCACCTACGCCGTCATCGAAGCTGACGAGGTGCCGGCCGAGTCGTGGGCCACCGTCACCTTCCGCGGCGAGGTCCTCGCAGATGACTTCGCCGAGGGCGGCCAGCTCTACTCGTGGTCGGCCGCGACTGCGGACTTCTCCACCCTCCAGTGCGAGGCGCCGCTGCCCCAGTGGGACAAGCAGACCGTGCGCCCGGGCGACTCGGTGACCGTCGAGAACACCGGGGACGCCATCCCGCAGGGCACTCAGCCGGATGCGACCACCGCCGTCGCGACCCCGCCCGAAGGCTGGGGCGAGATCGCGATCGACGCCGAGACCGGAGTGCTCACCGCCGAGGTCCCCGGCGACGCGGCCCCCGGCGACTACACCTTCCCCGTCGAGATGACCTACGGCGACGGCACCACGAAGACCGTCGAGGTCACCATCACCGTGCTCCCGATGCCGACCTACGAGGACACCACCGTCCAGCAGGGCGAGGAGAAGACCGTCCCCGTACCCGTCGACCAGAGCGGTGAGCCGCTGCCCGAGGGCACGGAGTTCGCCCCCGGTGAGGGCGGCCCGGACTGGGCGACCGTGAACGAGGACGGCACCATCACTGTCAATCCCGGATACGACGTCCCCGAGGGCGAGTACACCGTGCCCGTCGTCGTCACCCGCCCCGACGGCTCGACCGAGAACGTCGAGGCGAAGGTCACCGTGGAGAACCCGAACGATCCGGCCTACGAGACCGAGACGGTCGATCAGGGTGAGACGGTCACCGTCCCCGCGCCGACGAACCCGGACGGCTCGTCACTGCCGGAGGGCTCGGAGTTCGCTCCGGGTGACGACGTGCCGGACTGGGTGACGGTGAATGAGGACGGCACGCTGACCGTGTCCCCGGGCACGGAGGTGACCCCGGGCGGGCACACCTTCCCGGTGGTTGTGACCTACCCGGACGGCTCGGAGGAGACGATCCAGGTCACGGTGGTCGTCAACAACCCGAACGATCCGGCCTACGAGACCGGCATCGTCGATCAGGGTGAGACGATCACCATCCCGACCCCGGAGAACCCGGACGGCTCCGCGCTGCCCGAGGGCACCGAGTTCGCCCCCGGCGAGGACGTGCCGGACTGGGTGACGGTGAACGAGGACGGCACGCTGACCGTGTCCCCGGGCGCGAATGTGACCCCGGGCGGGCACACCTTCCCGGTGGTTGTGACCTACCCGGACGGAACCTCCGAGACGATCGACGTCACGGTGGTCGTCAACAACCCGAACGATCCGGCTTACGAGACCGGCATCGTCGATCAGGGCGAGACGATCACGATCCCGGCCCCGACCAACCCGGACGGATCCGCGCTGCCCGAGGGCTCCGAGTTCGCCCCGGGTGACGACACGCCGGACTGGGTGACGGTGAATGAGGACGGCACGTTGACCGTGTCCCCGGGTGCCGATGTGACCCCGGGCGGGCACACCTTCCCGATCGTCGTGACCTACCCGGACGGCTCGGAGGAGACGATCCAGGTCACCGTGGTCGTCAACAACCCGAACGATCCGGCCTACGAGACCGGCATCGTCGATCAGGGCGAGACGATCACCATCCCGACCCCGACCAACCCGGACGGCTCCGCGCTGCCCGGAGGCTCTGAGTACGCCCCGGGTGACGACACGCCGGACTGGGTGACGGTGAATGAGGACGGCACGCTGACCGTGTCCCCGGGCGCCGATGTGACCCCGGGCGGGCACACCTTCCCCGTCGTGGTGACCTACCCGGACGGAACCTCCGAGACGATCCAGGTCACCGTGGTCGTCAACAACCCGAACACTCCGATCTACGAGGACGGCGAGGTCGACCAGGGCGAGACGATCACCATCCCGACCCCGGAGAACCCGGACGGCTCACCGCTGCCCGAGGGCACCGAGTTCGCCCCCGGCGACGACACGCCGGACTGGGTCACGGTGAACGAGGACGGCACGATCACGGTGTCCCCGGATGAGTCGGTGACCCCGGGTGACCACACCTTCCCGGTCGTGGTGACCTACCCGGACGGCTCCGAGGAGACGGTCGACGTCACTGTCACCGTGAACAACCCGAACGATCCGGTCTACGAGAACGGTGAGGTCGAGCAGGGTGAGACGATCACCATCCCGACCCCGGAGAACCCGGACGGCTCACCGCTGCCCGAGGGCACCGAGTTCGCCCCCGGCGAGGACGTGCCGGACTGGGTGACGGTGAACGAGGACGGCACGCTGACCGTGTCCCCGGGCACCGACGTGGAGCCCGGCGAACACACCTTCCCGGTCGTCGTGACCTACCCGGACGGCTCCTCCGAGACCATCGAGGTCACCGTCACGGTCACCGAACCCGGCGACAACGGCACCGGACCCGGTGACGACGACAACGGCTCCGACGACTCGAACCCGGGCGACGGCCCCTCGGACGAGCCCGGCCCCAAGCCCGGTGACGACGGCGACGAGGCGCCGAACCAGGACCCGGGTGACCGGGACCAGGGTGACCGGGACGACAGTCCGCTGCCGCGCACCGGAGTCGACGTCGCTGCGACGATCGCCGCCGCGGTGCTCCTGCTCGGACTCGGCGCGGGCCTGATCCTGCGCGCCCGCCGCCGCAGCTGACACCCGGCTCGCCGGAAACCCGGCGGACCCGACACCGCGCCCGCGCCGACACCACGTCGGCGCGGGCGCGGTCCGTTGCGGCCGCCGGGCCCGGTGGACCCTGTGAACCGCGCGCCGGGCACCCAGCGCCCTGATCCCTCCCGGCCCCGTCGGACGAAGTCCGAGATCTCGGACATTCCGTTCTGCGGGGGCGCTGTCGTCCGCACGCGGGTGCGCGACACTGAGGTGTGCGGGTCGAGGAGGATCCGCACCCGTCGACCCGACAGGAGGCGCCCGTGGCCCTGCTCATCACCACGATCCCGGAACTCGTGACGAACGATCCCGAGGCGCCCGACCTCCTCGGCGTCATCGAGGACGCGGCCCTGCTCGTCGAGGACGGCACCGTCGCCTGGGTCGGACCCGAGGCCTCGCTCCCCGCCGAGGTGCGCGCTCGGGCGCAGGAGACCGTGGAGGCCCGCGGCGCCGTGATCCCCGGCTTCGTCGACAGCCACAACCACCTCGTGTTCGCCGGTGACCGCTCCGCGGAGTTCGCCGCCCGGATGGCCGGCGAGTCCTATTCCGCCGGCGGCATCCGCACCACCGTCGCCGCCACCCGCGCCGCCTCCGAGGCCGAGCTCGAGGCCAACCTCGTCCACCTCGTGGAGCAGGCCGAGCGCTCCGGCACCACGACCTTCGAGATCAAGACCGGCTACGGCCTCACCAACGCCGACGAGATCCGCGGCCTCGAGATCATCCGCCGCCACACCGACGAGGCGACCCTGCTCGCCGCCCACGTCGTCCCGCCCGAGTTCGCCGCGGACCCCGACGGCTACGTCGACCTCGTGATCGAGGAGATCATTCCCGCCGCCACCGGCCTCGCGAAGTGGATCGACGTGTTCTGCGAGGAGGGCGCCTTCACCGAGGAGCAGACCGCACGCATCCTCGACGCCGGTGTCGCCCACGGGATGCGCCCGCGGCTCCACGCCAACCAGCTCACCGCCGGCGGGGCGCTGCAGCTCGCCGCCGCCCATCGGTGCGCCTCGGCCGACCACGCGACCTTCGCCTCGGACGAGGACCTCGCGGCGCTGGCCGCCGCGGGCACCGTCGTCACCCTGCTGCCCGGCGTCGAGTTCTCCACCCGCCAGCCCTACCCGGACGCCCGCCGGTACCTCGCCGCGGGAGTCACGCTCGCGATCGCGAGCGACTGCAACCCCGGCTCGTGCTTCACGAGCAGCATCCCGTTCTGCATCGCACTCGCCGTGCGCGACATGCACTTCACCGTCGAGCAGGCCGTCTGGGCCGCCACCGCCGGAGGTGCGGCCGCCCTCGAACGCACCGACGTGGGCCGCCTCACCCCCGGGTCCCGGGCCGACCTGAGCATCCTCGACGCCCCGTCCTACCGCCACCTCGCCTACCGGCCCGGCGTCCAGCTCATCGCCGAGGTGTACCGCGCCGGTGAGCGGATCGCCGGCTCCCCGGCGAAGAACTCCGATGAAAGGGACACCCGATGACGCAGAACTCTCCCCGCCCCGACACGAGCGCACTCGCCGGGCCTGCGGCAGTCGACCTCGACCCCGACGGCCTGACCTTCGCGCAGGTCGTCGCTGTCGCCCGCCACGACGCGCCGGTCCGCGTGCCCGAGCAGGTGCGCGCGGCCGTCGCGGAGTCCCGCCGCGCGATCGAGGCGCTCGCCGATGCCCCGCGCCCCGTCTACGGGGTGTCCACCGGGTTCGGTGCGCTCGCCCAGCGCCACATCCCCGCCGCCCTGCGCACCCAGCTCCAGAAATCGCTTATCCGCTCCCACGCGGCAGGCGTGGGCGACCCGGTGGAGCGCGAGGTCGTCCGTGCGCTCATGCTCCTGCGGGCCCGCACGCTCGCCACCGGGCGCACCGGGGTGCGCACCGAGGTGCTCGACACCTATGTCGCGATCCTCGACGCCGGCATCACCCCCGTCGTCCACGAGTACGGCTCGCTCGGCTGCTCGGGCGACCTCGCGCCGCTGTCGGCGTGTGCGCTCGCCGCGATGGGCGAGGGGCCGGTGACGGTGCGGGGCGCCGACGGCACGGAGCGCCGGACCACCGCCGCCGAGGCGCTCGCCGCCGCCGGCATCACCCCCGTCGTGCTCGCGGAGAAGGAGGGCCTCGCCCTCGTCAACGGCACCGACGGCATGCTCGGGATGCTCATCCTCGCGCTGTTCGACCTCGAGAACCTCCTCACCGCCGCCGACCTCACCGCCGCGATGAGCGTCGAGGCCCAGTACGGCACCGACCGGGTGTTCATGCCCGACCTCCACACCCCGCTGCGCCCGCACGCGGGTCAGGCGGCGAGCGCGGCGAACATGCTCACCGCGCTCGCGGGCTCTGGGATCGTCGCAGGCCACAAGGACTCCACCCACCTCGTGCAGGACGCGTACTCGCTGCGCTGCTCCCCGCAGGTCACCGGGGCCGCCCGCGACACCGCGGCCTTCGCCGCGCAGACCGCCGCTCGCGAGCTCCGCGCCGCGATCGACAACCCCGTGGTGCTGCCCGACGGCACCGTGTCCTCCAACGGCAACTTCCACGGCGCCCCGCTCGCCCACGCGCTCGACTTCCTCGCGATCGTCGCCGCCGATGTCGCCTCGATCGCCGAGCGCCGCACCGATCGGTTCATGGACGCCGCCCGCAACCAGGGCCTGCCGCCGTTCCTCGCCGGGGACGTTGGGGTGGACTCCGGGCTGATGATCGCCCACTACACGCAGGCGGCGATCGTCAGCGAGATGAAGCGGCAGGCGACCCCGGCCTCCGTCGACTCGATCCCGTCCTCGGCGATGCAGGAGGATCACGTGTCGATGGGGTGGACGGCCGCCCGCAAGCTCCGCACCTCGGTGGTCAACCTCGCCCGAGTGCTCGGCATCGAGTACTACACCGCCGCCCGCGCGATCGACCTCCGCGCCGAGGCGCCCGGCCCGGTCACCGGCGCCCTCCTCGCCGAGCTGCGCCACGAGGTGCCCGGACCCGGACCGGACCGCTTCCTGTCCCCGGAGCTCGCCGAGGCGATCGAGCGGGTGGCCGACGGGCGCGCCGTCGCGGCCGCGGAGACCGCGTCCGCGCTCACGCATACGCTGGTGGACATCGACGGGACGGTGCTCGACGGCCGGACCATCCCGACGGACTGAACCGAGCCGCCCGGCCGACGGGGGCCGGTGACCAGTCCGGCCTGCCGGTGGGATGATCGGCGGACCGCGCCGACGACGAGACGAGGAGCCCCATGCCCGAGGTGCCGGCCCTGCGACGATCCGTCGCGATCCTCCGCCACCTGGCCGGGTCCAACCGGCCGGTGAGCGCCGGGGCGCTCGTGCGCGCCCTCGAACTGCCGCGCTCGAGCGTCTACGAGCTGCTCGCCGTGCTCGAGGAGCTCGGCCTCGTCACGAAGTCCTCCACCGGCTACCTGCTCGGCGCCGGAGTGTCCGAGCTCGGCAGCGCCTACATGCGGACCAACCCGCTGCAGCGGATGGCGCAGCCGATCGTCCGCGAGCTCGCGGAGCAGACCGGCGCGACAGCCCAGCTCGCGGTGCTCCGGGGCTGGGAGACGGTGTACCTCGTCAAGGAGCAGGCGGTGCGCTCCGCGGCGGTCATCACCGCGACCGGGGTGCGCATGCCCGCCTACCTCACCGCCACCGGCCGGGCGATCATGTCCGCGCTGTCCGGACGCGAGGTCCTCGCCCTCCTCAGCGGCGAGGACGCGTTCGTCAACCGCACCGGGCGCGGGCCCACCTCGCTGCGGCAGCTCAACGAGCTCCTGCGCCGCACCCGGGAGCTCGGATACGCGGTGGAACGCGGCGAGATCAGTACGGAGATCACCACCGTCGCCGCCCCGGTGTTCGACGTCCTCGACCGGCCGATCGCCGCCGTCGGTCTGTCGGTGCGCGCGGAGGAACCCGGAAGGCCGGGGGATACCGGGGGAGCGGGCGATACCGGAGAACCGCGGCACACCGGGGGAGCGGGGGGCCCGGGCGGGTCCAGTGGCGCGCGCACAGACGGCCGGGGCGCCTCGGTCGCGGAGATCGACATCGCCGGCGACATCGCCCCGCATGTCGTCCACGCCGCCGCCCGGCTCACCTCCAAGCTGCGCTGAGGCCGGCGGGCTGCGCTGAGGCCGCCAAGCTGCGCTGAGGTCGGCGGGCTGCGCTCAGTTCGCCAAGCTGCGCTGAGGCCGGCGGGCTGCGCTGAAGCCGGCGGGCCGTGCGGTGAGAACTCGGCCGCCGCGGCTCTGAGACCGACCTGAGCCCGCACCTCGTCTTCGATAGGGTGGCGGGACCCCGACGAGGAGGAGCTCCCGGTGACAGACCCCCACAACACCCCCGCCGCATCCGCCGCCGCGGCACCCACGATCCACGCGAACCCGGAGGCCCGATCCTGGCGCACCGAGCACGCGCCGGAGGTCATCGACTTCCACCGCTCGATCCCCGGCTACGCCCCCACCCGGCTGATCGAGGTGCCCGCGCTCGCCGCCGAGCTCGGCGGCGCGCGCGTGCTCGTCAAGGAGGAGTCCGCCCGTTTCGGACTGCCCGCGTTCAAGATCCTCGGCGCCTCCTACGCCGCCTGCCGTGCGCTGTCCGCCCGCCTCGGCTCACCCGAGGCCGCTCTGCCGACGGACGAGCTCCGCACCCGGCTGGCCGAACGGGACCCGATCGAGCTCGTCGCCGCCACCGACGGCAACCACGGCCGCGCCGTCGCCCACACCGCCCGCCTCCTCGGCCTGCCCGCGCACATCTTCCTGCCGGCCGACATCACCGCCGAGGCGAAGGCCGGGATCCGCGAGGAGGGCGCGGACGTCGACGAGCTCAGCGCCCCCTACGACGCGATCGTCGCCGCCGCGGCCGCCTACACCGATGCCGGTGCCGCGGAGGGCGCGGAGCGGCTGCTCATCCAGGACACCGCGTGGGAGGGCTACGAGGAGATCCCGCAGTGGATCGTCGACGGCTACTCGACGCTCCTCGTCGAGGCCGAGCAGCAGCTCGCCGAGCTCGGAGTCGGACGGGTCGACCTCGTGGCGATGCCGGTGGGGGTGGGCTCGTTCGCCGAGGCCGTCGTCCGCCGCTGCCGGACCGCCGACGGTGGGCTGCTCTCTGGCGGGACCGCTGCCGACACCCGTCGAGAGGTCAGTTCCCTTCGGAATCCCGCGGAGAACCGCAGCGAAGTGACCACTCGAGCGGAGGAGGCGCCTGCGCCGAGTGTGCTCAGCGTGGAGCCGACCGCCGCGCCGGGCCTCATCGCCTCGCTCGCGGCCGGTGAGCTCACCGCCGTGCCGACCGGGGCGACGATCATGGCCGGCCTCAACTGCGGCACCCCGTCCGCCGCGGCCTGGCCGGTGCTCCGCGCCGGCATCGACGCCGCGGTCACCGTCGACGACGCCCAGGCTGCGCAGGCCGTCCGCGACCTCGAGGCGCACGGCGTCGACTCCGGGCCCTGCGGCGCCTCGACCCTGGCCGGGGTGCGCGCCTGGGTCGACGCCCATCCGCTGCCCGCCGATGCCACCGTGCTGCTGCTGAGCACCGAGAGCCGCCGCGCGAATCCGCTCCCGGCAGGGATGTGAGGAGCGGTGCCGTGCCGCCCCTGACCGGTGACCCACAGCCGGCCGGCGCCCCTCAACCCGCCGGCAGCCCGCAGCTGACCGGCACCGTCGAGCGGGTGTGCACCGGGTCCGTCACCGTCCAGCACTGGTCGGGCCGCGAGATCTCCACCGGCGCCCGCAAGACCCCGCACGCCGGTCCCGTGGAACTCGGAGCGCTCGGTCTGAGAGGCGACGCGCAGGGCAACACGAAGGTCCACGGCGGTCCCGACAAGGCCGTGTGCTGCTATCCGGCGGAGCACTACCCGCGCTGGGCCGCCGATGGGATCGCGATCGGGGAGGACGGCTTCTTCGAGAACCTCACGGTGTCCGGTCTGCCGGAGGACGCGGTGCACCTCGGCGATGTCTTCGCGCTCGGCACCGCGCGCGTCCAGGTCACCCAGCCGCGCCGGCCCTGCACCACGGTGTCCGCGCGCTGGGGCGATCGCGAACTGCCGCGCCTCATGCAGTCCACCGGCCGCTGCGGCTACTACCTGCGCGTCCTCGAACCCGGTGCGGTGGGTCCCGGGGATGCGATGGTGCTGGAGGAGCGGCTGCCGGATTCGATGTCCGTCGCCGAGGTCAACCGTGTGATGAACGTCGACCGGACCGACCGGGAGGGCATCGAAGGCCTCCTCGCCTCGCCCGAGCTCCCGGAGAAGTGGCGCACCCAGCTCACCCGGCGGCTGCACACCGGCACGGCCGAGGACGACGCCACCCGCCTCGGCGACTGATTCCCCGCCCACTCCGGGGCCGACCCCCGCTCCTGGGCTGCCGCTGCCGCCCGACGGCGGCCGGCATCGCCGCCCTGCCCCAGATGCAGGTGTTTCTCGAGATGACAACTGAACATCGCTCGTGAGCGGGCGCTGGGGGTGGGATTCGGTCGTGTTCTGCAGGAACACTTGTATCCGCGGTCCGCGCGCCCCTGCCGCCCGGCCGGGCGCAGGACGCCCTGCGGCGTAGAGTAGGGGCATGGCTCGGCAGTATTGGACGGAGGCCGCGCAGCGCGGCGCATGGCGCGAGGTGCCCGAACCCCACGTGCCCGACCCCGTCGGCACTGCTGCCGGTGACCCCGCCTCCACCGATGCCGCCGACCCCGTCGGCACTGCTGCCGCCGACCTCGCCGGCACTGCTGCCGACTCCGCCTGGCTGCGGGTGCGGACCACCGCCACGGCGATCTCGAAGGGCACGGAGACCCTCGTCCACACCGGCTCCGTTCCGGACGCAGTCGCCGCGCTCATGCGTGCTCCGCACCAGCTCGGCGACTTCCCGTTCCCCGTGTCCTACGGCTACCTCGCCGTCGGAGTCGTCGACGAGGGTCCCGCGGAGTGGCTCGGCGCGCGCGTGTTCGGACTGCTGCCCCACCACAGCCACCATCTCGTCACCGCCGAGGACGTCCACCGGATCCCCGACGGCGTGAGCGACCGGCGTGCGCTGCTCGCCGGAGCGGCGGAGACCGGCATCAACATCCTGTGGCAGGAGCCGCCGCGCCTCGCGGACCGGGTCGCGGTCGTCGGCGCCGGGATGATCGGCGCCGCCACCGCGCTCCTCGCCGCGCAGATGCCGCTCGCCCGGCTCGAGGTGGTCGAGACCAACCCCGAGCGTCGCCGCCTGCTCACCGGGCTCGGCCTCACCGCTGTCCACCCCGACGAGGCGAGCGGCGACTGCGACATCGTCATCCACACCTCCGGCTCCGAGGCGGGACTCACCCGGGCGCTCGCGCTCACCGGCGACGACGGCACGGTGGTCGAGGCCTCGTGGTACGGCACCCGCAGCCCGGCCGTGCCGCTCGGCGCGGACTTCCACGCCCGCCGGCTGTCGATCGTCGCGAGCCAGGTCGGGCAGGTCGCCGCCGGCCGCCGGCTCCGCCGCA
The DNA here is from genome assembly GCF_023072605.1 of Brevibacterium sp. R8603A2. Classification (NCBI taxonomy): domain Bacteria; kingdom Bacillati; phylum Actinomycetota; class Actinomycetes; order Micrococcales; family Brevibacteriaceae; genus Brevibacterium; species Brevibacterium sp. R8603A2. The sequence continues at coordinate 46,480 of NZ_JALLGN010000009.1, read as the reverse complement.
CCCGCGCGGACCGGATGCGCGCCGCACTCGACGCCCTGACCGACGAGCGGTTCGACGCACTCCTCACCGGCACCTCGCCGTGGCACGCGCTGCCCCAGGTGATGGAGGAGATCAGCGGCGACACCGCGCTCGCCGCCGCGACCCTCTGCCACGTCATCGACCACACCGCCCCGGAGCCGGAGGCGCCGACGGAGTCCGGCACCGCCCCGCACCCCGGCACCCCCCCGGAGGCCGACACTGCCCCGCAGCCCGGCACCGACCCGGGAGCCCGCGACCGCCACTGATCCGGACCCACTGACCCCCGCACCCACTGAACCCCGCAGAGAGGACACCGGATGTTCAGCCTCACCGTGAACGACCACGTGATGATCGCCCACAGCCTGCCCGACGAGTTCTTCGGCCCCGCCCAGGGCGTCCACGGGGCGACCCTCACCGTGGACGCGACTTTCACCCGCGCCGAGCTCGACGCCCACTCCGTCGTCCTCGACATCGGGTATGCCTCACAGCTCCTCGACGAGGCGCTCGCCCCGCTGCGCTACGCGAACCTCGACACCCATCCCGACTTCGCCGGCCGCCTCTCCACCACCGAGGTCGTCGCCCGCTACATCGGCGACCGGCTGGCCGCGGGGCTGGCCGAGCAGCCCGACATCGGCATCACCGTGAGCATCGTCGAGAACCCCCGGGCGAGCGTGTCCTACACCGTGCCCGGCCGCACGTGACCGTTCACCTCCTCGAACCTGCGCTCGGCCGCGTGAGCGGCGGCCTGCGCTACAACGCGGCCATCGCCGAGGCGGCCGCGCCGCAGATCCTCCGGCACACCGTGCCCGGCGCCTGGCCCGAGCCCACCCCGGGGGACACCGCCGTGCTCGCCGGGATCGTCCGCGGGCTCGACGGGCCGGTGATCCTCGACGGCCTCATCGGCTGCAGCCTGCCCACGCCGCTCTCCGGCCCGATCGTGCAGCTCGTCCACGCCCCGCTCGGCAGGGCCGCCCCCACCACCGGCGCCACCACCGGCCCCGGCACCGACCCCGGTGATGACCCCACAGCCGGCCAGACTGCCGACCCCACGGCACGCGACCGCGAGCGCGCCGCGCTCGAATCCGCCGCGGCCGTGGTCACGACGAGCCGCTTCGCCGCCCGTGAGCTGGCCGAGCTCTACGGGGTGCAGGCGCATGCGATCCCACCCGGGGCCGCACCTCGACCCGTCGCCGCGGGAGGCGACGGCGGGAACCTCATCTGCGTCGCCTCGATCGAGGAGAACAAGAACCAGCTCCTCCTCGCCGAGGCGCTCCGTGCCCTGACGGAATCCGGCACCACCGGCTGGCACGCCACCTTCGCAGGCCCCGTGACGGATCCCGCCTACGGCGAGCGCCTGCGAACGGCCCTCACAGCACTGCCCGACGGCAGCGCCGCGCAGCCCGGTGAGCTCGACGAGCCCGCCCTCGCGGACCTCTACCATGCGTCCGACCTGCTCCTCCTGCCCTCGCGCCGCGAGGCCTTCGGGATGGTCGTGAGCGAGGCGGCCGCTGCCGGGATCCCCGCGTTCGTCACCGCCGGCACTGGCTCCGAGGAGGCACTCGCCGCCGGCCGCGCGCTCCCTCCCGAACCGGCCGCCTGGGCCGACGCGCTGCGCGACTGGCTCACCGACCCCGCCCACCGTGCGGCCCTCCGCCAGGAGGCGCTGCAGCGCCGCGCAGGCCTGCCGACCTGGGACGATGCCGCCGCTGAGCTCCTCGACCTGGTGCAGGGCCTGCGATGAGCACGTCGCCCTCACCCACCACCATGACCCCGAGCGAAGGACGCCGATGACCGCCGCCGACCACGACTGGCTCGACCTGCGAGCCCCCTTCGACGACGCCGCCCGCGAGCACTCGCTCGCCCTCCTCGACCAGGCCGTCGAGGCGCTCGCCGGCACCGCGGAGGCGGAGCCGCTCACCGTCATCGACATCGGCGCCGGCACCGGGAACTCCGCCCGCTGGTTCGACCGCGCCCTGCGCCCCCGGCTGCCCGGGCGGGAGCTGCGCTGGATCCTCCTCGACGCGGACGCCGCATCGCTCCGGGTCGCCTCCCGCTCGATGCCCGACGCGACCACGGCGACCGCCCCGATCACCGAACTGCCCGCCATCGCCGCCGAGCACCTGCCCGGGGCCACCGCCGCCCATGAGTCCGACGGCGCCGCCGCTGAGCACGCGCCGGGTCCGCCGGCCCCCGCCCGCCTGCTCATCACCTGCAGCGCGGTGCTCGACGTCCTCGCCCCGGCCGATGTCGAGGCGGTCGTCGACACGCTCACCCGGTTCTCCGGCCTCGGGCTGTTCCTGCTGAGCATCACCGAGCACTGGCCCCTCGATCCGCCGGACCGGCGCGACGCGCTCATCGAGCACGCCTTCTCCGAGCACCAGGCGCGCGAGGGCCGGCTCGGCGATGCCGGCGGGGCCGTGCTCGCAGCCGCCGCGCGCCGCGCCGGAGCCCGCGTGATGACGGGCGACAGCCCCTGGGACCTGCAGGGACCGCGCGATCGCGAGTTCCTCACCCGTTTCCTCTCCGAACGCATCGACGCGGTCATCGAAGAGGATCCGGAGCTGCGTCCGATCGCCGCGGCCTGGCTCGCCGACAGGCTCGAGCAGGCCGGGACGGATCTCCGCGTCGCCGTCGAGCACCTCGACGTCCTCGTCGACGCCCGCGGCTGAGAAGCCGGTGTGCGCAGCGACCCCGAGGTGCCCAGCGGGTCCGAGGTTCCCGCCGGACCCGGGGTGCGCAGTGAACCCGAGGCGCTCAACGGATCCCGTGTGCCCAGCAGGACTTCCTGGCTGCGGCGGGTGCTCATGCTCGCCGTCACCGCAGTTCTCCTCGTGCTCACCGCGCGGCTCGTCGGCACCGAGGCGCTCCTCGCCGGCTGGGACGTCCTCACCCCGACGACCATCGCCGCGGCGCTCGGCTGCGGGCTCCTCGTCACGCTCGCACAGGCACTGCGCTGGACGCTGCTCGCCCGGGAGAAGGGCATCCCCATGCGGTATGCGCGGGCCGTGGCGGACTGCTGGTCCTCGAGCCTGGGGAACATGGTGCTGCCCGGCGGCATCGCCGGTGACGCGGCGCGGGTGGCGGTCTACCGCGGTGCCGGCGACCGGCGCTGGTGGTCACCGGCGGCCGCGCTCGGAGCGGAGCGGCTGACCTCGACGACCCTGCTCCTCTCCCTCTCCGCCGTGATCCTCGCCGGCATCTCAGCGCGGTTGGCGGTGATCGCCGGAGCGGTCGCGGTCCTCGCGCTGGCCGCCGCGCTCGCCTGCATGCGCGGCATGGCCGCACGCACCGCGGTGCTCGTGTGGGCTGCGGCGGCGGTGGGCGTCGGCGCGCTGCTGGGCCTCTATCTCATCGGGATGGCGGAGCTCGGCGGACCGGTGACGCCGGGCGCGGCAGCGGTGGGGCTCGCCTCGATGAGCGTGCCGCTGGGAGTCGGCGGCTGGGGAGTGCGGGAGATCAGCGCCGGGGTCCTCGCCGGCGAGCTCGCGGTGACGGCCGAGTGGGCGGTCACCGCGGCGACCGCCTACGGGCTGCTCGCGACGATCTCCACCCTCCCGGGCGCGGTGACCCTCCTCCTCGCGGCCCTCAGGCGCCGTCGGCCGGCCGCGCCGGCCGTTCGGCCGAGTGCGCCTGCGCCGCATCGCTGAGGACGAACTCGGTGCACACGTCCTCGCCGAACGCGTAGCGGCGGAACGGGGTGCGCATCGCCTGGGCCATGACGGGCGAACCGCGGAACCGGATCCCGGGCACCCCGTCGCCGATCAGCACCGGGGCCGAGGTGAGGAAGATCCGGTCGAGCACGCCGGCGGCGAGGAAGTCCGAGACGGTGCGGCCGCCGCCCTCGACGAGGATCGAGCCGGGCACCCGCTCGCGGACGAGCGCGATCACCGCCGCCGGGTCGACGGGCTCGCCGTCAGCGGAGTGCGGCAGGCGTGCGATCTCGACGTGATCTCCGATCCCGGCGGGCACCTCGGCGTCGGGGCCGACGAGCCACAGGGTCGGGGCGTCGGGAGAGCGGAGGACGGCGCTCCCGGCGGGGATGCGGGCGTGCGGGTCGAGGAGCACCCGCAGCGGGTTCGTGCCGGCGACCGCGCGGACGGTGAGCTGCGGATCGTCGGCGACGACGGTGCCGGCGCCCACGACGACGGCGTCGACGGCCGCCCGGAGCCGGTGGAGATGGGTGCGGTCGGCCTCGCCGGACACGAACTCCGCGTCCCCGCCGCGTGCGGCGATGAACCCGTCGGCGCTCTGCGCGAGCTGCGCGACGACCTCGCTGTGCGCGGCGAGCGCGGCGTACAGGGGCAGGTCCTCGGGGTCGTCGCCCACCGGCTGCCCGGACAGCGAGTCGTGGCGCATGCGGCTGCGCTTGGTCTGCAGATAGCGGACGTTCTCCGGCCGGTCGGGCACCTGGAGGGCGAGGCGCTCCGGCACCTCGATGCCGAGCCGGGCGAGCGCCTCGGCCTTGGTCGGGTTCGAGGACAGGAGCCGGATCCGCGGGCAGTCGAGCTCGTGGAGGATCGCGGCGGCGGCCCGGTAGTCGCGGGCGTCGTCGGGCAGGCCGAGCGCGCGATTGGCGTCGACGGTGTCGAGCCCGTCGTCCTGGAGCGCATAGGCGCGGAGCTTCGCGGCGAGCCCGATGCCGCGGCCCTCGTGGCCGCGCAGGTAGAGGAGGATCCCGGTGCCGGCGGCGGCGATCGCCTGGAGCGCGGCCTCGAGCTGGTCGCCGCAGTCGCAGCGGTGCGAGCCGAGCGCGTCCCCGGTCAGGCACTCGCTGTGGAGGCGGACGAGCGGGGCCTCGACGGCACCCGGGTCGCCGCGGTACATTGCCACGTGCGTGACGCCCTCACTCGTGTAGGCGCGGGTGGTGAACACACCGTGGTCGGTCGGCAGGGAGGTCTCCGACTCGAGGACGAGCGCGGGCAGGTCGTTCTGCGCCGCGCTCGGGCTCGCGTTCGGCCCGTCGTCGGGCTGGGGCAGTGAGGACATGGGTCACAGTCTACGAGGGTCGCGCCCCGGGAACCGACAAGGTGCCTGGGCCTTCTGCGCGGTGCCGCTCGAGCCACACGATGTCCCGGCCGAAGGACCAGCCGAGGGCCAGCAGCGCCGCACCCGTGCACAGCACGCCGAGGATCGGGAACGCGAGCGCGGGCGGGGAGCCGGCCGTGAGCAGGAGGACACCCTGGGAAGCGGCGACGACCTTGCGGGCGCGAGACGGCGGGAGCGCTCGCCGCCACGCGGGGCGGAGCAGGGTGACCCCGCGGAACCCGTAGAACAGGAGACCGGGGAGCGCGCACCACCAGCCCCACAGCGGGACGAGGCCGAGCGACAGGACGAGGACGACGAGGGCGTCGACGGACTCGTCGTAGGCGGCACCGGCGTCGGTGCAGCCGGGATCGCTCGAGCGGGCGTTCCGGGCCACCTTCCCGTCGACCGCATCGAGGGTGAGGCCGAGCGCGGCGACCGCGACCGCGGCCCACCCGAATCCGGTGCCGCCGAGGATCAGCGCGGTGAAGATGAGGAGGAGGCCGAGGCGGACGGTGGTGATGTCGTCGGCCCGGCCCCACGGCTCGCTGCGGACGAGGCTGCGTCCGGCACCGATCGCGGCGAGGAGCACCGCGAGCCCGACCATGAGCGGGGTGGGGCGGAGGACGGCCGCGGTGACGAGCGCGAGGGTGAGAATGCCGAGCGGGAGCATGCGTGTGCGGGTCCGGGCGGTGCGGACCGGGGACTGCGCGGGTCCGACCGGGGACTGCGCGGGTCCGGGCGGGACGCGCTCGGAACGGGCGGAGCCGCTCACCACGCGTCGTCGCCGTCCTCGAGCTCGGCGGCCATGGAGGTGAGGAACTCGATGACGACCGCGCGCTGCTCGGGGGTGAGGCGGGCGGCGGCGTCGAACCGGCGGGCCTGCTGCCGGCCCACGGTCTCCACCGCGGTGTGCCGGGTCTCCGGGGTGATGCGGATGGCGAGCGCACGGCGGTCGCTCGGATGCGGGGAGCGGGTGATGTGCCCGGCCCGTTCGAGGCGGTCGAGGAGCTTCGTCGTCGAGGCGCTCGACACGTGGAGGTGCGCGGCGATGGCTCCCGGGGTGGCGACGGTGTCGCGGTTCTCGCACACGATGAGGAAGTGGAGGGCGCGCATGTCGTTGCGGCCGAGCTTCATGTAGTCGAGCGAGGCCTCCATGAGCCGGTTCTCCGCATCACGCAGGTTCCCCATGGCCTGCATCACCGCGCTGATCTGGGCGAGGTCGTCCTCGGACACGCGACTGCGGTCGACGAGCCGGCTGTCCGGGTCGTTCGAGGCGATGTCGTAGACGTGCGCCGAACGCGTCTCCGGACGCGCTGATCCGGCCTCGGCGAGCGAGGCGGCAGCGGGGCGATCCGGCGCGGTCATCCCGTCATGATATCCCCGTTGATCTCATGCTAGGTTTATTGTTTGCCAGGCTAGGTAAATTATCCGGAAGGTCTCCCCACATGGCGACTCGCGTGCCTCGTTGGCTGCGCATCATGCTCCCTGCCGTCCTCATCGTCCTGTGGGTGGCCGGTGCTGGCCTCGGCGGGCCGTACTTCGGCAAGGTCGAGGAGGTGTCGTCGAACGACCAGACGACCTTCCTCCCCGAATCCTCGGACGCCACCCAGGTGCAGGAGCGGCTGAGCGAGTTCACCGGCAGCGACGCGATCCCCGCGGTCGTCGTGTTCGTCGGGGACTCCGAGCTCTCCGACTCCCAGCTCGAGTCGATCCAGGACGCCGTCGACGGTGCGACCTCCGTCACCGGGGTGGCCGACGATGTGTCTCCGGCGATCCCCTCCGACGACGGGCTCGCCGCCCAGGCCTTCGTGCCGATCGACGAGAGCGCGGACGTCGGCGAGGTGATCCCCGAGCTCGGGGATGAACTCCGCGCCGAGGTGGGCGACGGCATCACCGTCTACGTCACCGGGCCGGCCGGATTCACCGCAGATCTCTCCGCCGGCTTCGCCGGGATCGACGGCCTGCTGCTCGCGGTGGCGCTCATCGCGGTGTTCGTCATCCTCGTCATCGTCTACCGGTCGCTCCTGCTGCCGATCATCGTGCTCTCGACGTCGATGTTCGCGCTCTGCGTCGCGCTCCTCACCGTGTGGTGGCTCGCGTACTACGACGTCATCCTGCTCAGCGGACAGACGCAGGGCATCCTCTTCATCCTCGTCATCGGCGCGGCCACGGACTACTCGCTGCTCTACGTCGCGCGATTCCGCGAGGCGCTGCGCGCGGAGCGGAGCACGTGGGCGGCGACGTGGACGGCGATCCGCGGGTCGATCGAGCCGATCCTCGCCTCGGGGAGCACCGTCATCGCCGGCCTCCTGTGCCTGCTGCTGAGCGATCTCAAATCCAACAGCACACTCGGCCCGGTCGCCGCGATCGGCATCGTGTTCGCGATGCTGTCCGCGCTGACCTTCCTGCCCGCGATGCTCTACGCCTGCGGTCGCGCGGCGTTCTGGCCCAAGCGGCCCCACTACGACCCCTCCGCGGTCGAGGCCGAGCACGGGATGCCGCGGAAGGGAATCTGGGCGCACGCTGCCCGCACCGTGGCCAAGCGGCCGCGCGCCATCTGGATCGCGACGACGATCGTGCTCGCGATCGGCGCGGCCTTCGTCCCGCAGCTCAAGGCCGACGGCGTGCCGCAGTCCGACCTCGTCCTCGGGGAGTCGGAGGCGCGCAACGGGCAGAACGCGCTCGGCGAGCACTTCCCGGGCGGCTCCGGTTCGCCGGTCTACGTCATCGTCCCTGAGGACGAGATGCCCGACGCGGCACGCATCCTCAGCGACAACGAGGACATCGACGGGGTCAGCGTGACCGCCGCCGATTCCCCGGCAGGCACCGTGCCCCTCAATGCGGACGGAGAGATCGAGCTGCCCCAGGGTGCCGGGCCCCCTCCGGGTGTCGCCGACGGCGCTGCGGCTCCGGAAGGGTCGGGTGCTCCCGAAGGTGCGGGTGCACCGGGCGGGGCCGGCGCCTCGGCTGTGGACCCGGCGGACTTCGAGCCGACCGTGCTCGAGGGCCAGGTGCTCCTCCAGGCGACGCTGACGCAGGCGGCGGACTCCGCGGCGGCCTCCGACACCGTGCGCGAGCTGCGCGACGAGCTCCACGAGCTGCCGGGCGAGGTGCTCGTCGGAGGCGTGACCGCGACGTCGATCGATACGAACGACGCCGCGATCCACGACCGGAACCTCATCATCCCGATCGTGCTCGTCGTCATCATGTTCATCCTCATGCTGCTGCTGCGCTCGATCCTCGCTCCGGTGCTGCTCATCATCACCACGGTGCTGTCCTTCGGCACGGCGATGGGCGTGTCCGCGCTCGTGTTCAACGGGATCTTCGACTTCCCGGGCGCAGACCCCGCCGTCCCGCTCTACGGATTCGTGTTCCTCGTGGCGCTCGGCATCGACTACAACATCTTCCTCATGACCCGGGTGCGGGAGGAGTCGCTCGTCCACGGCACACACGCCGGTGTGCTGCGCGGATTGGCGGTCACCGGCGGCGTCATCACCTCGGCGGGAGTGGTGCTCGCCGCGACCTTCGCAGCCCTCGCAGTCATCCCGATCCTGTTCCTCGTCCAGCTCGCGTTCATCGTCGCGTTCGGCGTGCTCCTCGACACCTTCGTCGTCCGCACTCTCCTCGTGCCTGCGCTCACCTACGACATCGGCAAGAAGGTCTGGTGGCCCTCGAAGCTCGGGAGGTTCGACGGTCCGAAGGGCGCGGCCGAGGCCGCGATCCGCGGGGAGTCCGACGGCACGGATGGTGGCTCACCGGGCTCGGGAGGTTACGGCTCGGGCGGGACGGGCTCGGGTTCCGGTGGCTCAGGCTCAGGTGGCTCGAGCGCCTCGGACCGGGATTCCTCCGGTTCGGGCAGCTACCGCCAGGGGAAGAAGACCTACCTTCTCACGAGCGGGGACTAGCTCCACGGGGCGGGGACGACTCCCGGCCCGCACCCCTTCGAGTGGTCATGTTCGGTCGAATACTCGCGAGTATTCGACCGAACATGACCACTCGACGGGATTAACTGACCACTCGACGGGAGAACGCCGTCAGACCCCTCGGCCGTGGGCTCTCAGGCGCACGGTCGCGAATGCGAAGACGAGCGAGAGCACGACGGTGCCGAGGGTCGTGATGCCGTAGGCGGTGGGCATCGGCAGGATCTGGGCGAGTCCGGCGAACACCGTCGACAGGATCGCGATGCCGAGCCCGATCCCCGTCTGCTGCGCCGTGGCGATGAGTCCGCCGGTGAGACCGGCCACCTCGTCGGGGACGGCGGTCATGACGACGGAGACGAGCGGACCGAGCATGAGCCCCTGACCTCCGCCGATGAGCACGGCGGCGACCATGAACCAGGCGGCGAACGGGCTGAGCCCGAGGAGCGCAATGAGGCCGACGCTCGCGAGCCCGCAGGCCTGGAGCACCGAGGCGAAGAGGAGGACGCGAGGTCCGCCGCGGGCCGGGCCTCCCGCGCGGGACACGAGGCGAGGGGCGATCGCCGAGCTCGTGACGAAGGCGAGTGCGAGGGTGAGGGTCGCGAGGCCCGATTCCAGCGGTGTGTAGCCGAGCCCGATCTGCGACAGGATCGCGAAGTTGTACATGAACCCACCGATCATGAGGAACAGCAGGCAGGACAGCGTGACGCCCAGGCGCACGCCGGGTTCGCGCATGACCCGGGCAGGGAGGATCGAGGGCTTCCCGGCGCGCTCCCGGCCGCGCGAATGGGGAACGAGCAGGCCGAGGCCGAGGGCGGCCGCCGCGAGCAGGACGGCCGAGCTGACGAGGGGGCCGGGTGGTGAGAGCGGGGAACCGAGGTCGATCCCCGCGCTGTTCGTGAGCCCGGCGATGAGCAGGAAGAGCGAGATGCCGAGGATGATCGAGCCGCGGAGGTCGAGTCCCATGGGGTTCGGGGAGCGGGTCTCGGTGAGATAGCGGGCGCCGACCCACGCGAAGATCGCGAGCACACCGACGCTGCCGAACGCTGCTCGCCACCCGAACTCCGGGCCGAAGCCGCTGTTGACGACGCCGCCGATCACCTGCCCGCCCACGGTGCCGCTGCCGGCGAAGACGCTGTAGAGGCCGACGGCGCGCAGACGCCGCTCGCCGGTGAGGATCGCCTGGATGCTCGACAGCACCTGCGGGGTGGTGGCCGCGGCCGCGCAGCCCTGGAGGAGGCGGGCGATGAGGAGGAGTTCGAGGTTCGGCGCGGCGGCGGTGAGGAACGCGGTGATCGCGAGGCCCGCAGTGCCGAGCTGGAACATCCGGCGGCGTCCGTAGCGGTCGCCCAATCGCCCGCTCATGATGAGCCCGGCGGCGAAGGTCGCCGAGTACGCCCCGATGACCAGGGAGGTGCGGGTCTCCGGGATCTCGAGCGAGTGCTGGATGCCCGGAGCCGAGATCGAGGCGACGGCGATCGTGTACGTCGCGAGGAACGTCACGACGTACAGCGGCCAGACCGTGGGCCGGTCAGAGGGCGGTGTGGGATTCACGGGACTTCGGCCCAGCACTCGGGGTCAGCGGTGTCCGACTGTGAGTTCACTCCGGGCGGTGCGGGGCGACGACGTCCTCGAACAGCCGCTCGGCGATCGGGGCGAAGTCGACATCGCCTTCGGTGTACCAGGTGTCCATGTCGGCGGTCGTGCCTCCGTCCTCGTAGCCGAGCTCCTCGACCACTCCGGTCCACTTGTCGAGGGACTCGCCCATGCGACCCTCGAAGTCATCGCCGAGCACCCCGCCCTCGACGACATCGGCCATGAGCTCGTCGTTCGTCTCGACGATGACCTCGGTCGCCTCGGGCCCGTACTCGGCGACCTCGCCGCCGTTCTCCTTGGCGCCCTTGACGCCGAGGTAGTTCGTGTCGACCGCGAGCGCGAGGCCCTCCTGCACGACCTGCTGGAGGGAGTCGAAGATGATCTGCTGGTACGGCAGCGGCAGCGACTGGTAGTTCATGCCGGCGGCGTAGGAGCCCCAGCCCTTCGGCATCCCCTCGTCGGTGGCGTAGCCGACGTGCGGCGCCACCTCGTGGAAGCCCGCCTGGACGGCGGCGTTGAACGGGGTGAAGCTGCAGTCGATGGTGTTGCGCTGGAGCGCCTCGTACGCCTCGACGTACTCGAGGGAGACGGGGGACGCCCCGAGCTTCTCGGCAAGGGTGGCGTGCGGGGCGGCCCCGATCCGCACCTGCCGGCCGTTGTAGTCCTGGAGGTCGGTGCCCGGTTCGGTGCACAGCGAGTAGTAGCCGTTGTTGGGCGTCGTCGGGAGCAGCGGGGTGAGGCCCTTGGACTCGAAGTCCTCGGTGATCTGATCGCTCTGCCACGCGAGGTCGGCGAGGACGGCGTTGGAGATCAGCTCGCCGACCATCGGCGACTGCGGGAGCGCGCCCGAGGCGGCGATGAGCCGGTCGTTGCCGGAGTACTCCGTGGGTTCGTACATCGGCTGGGTGTAGGAGATGTCGACGCGGCCGTCGGCCAATGCATCGTCGACCTCGGAGTAGCCGGCGATCGCCTGCCCCCAGACGACATCGAGGGTGATCTTGCCGCCCGAGCGCTCCTCGACCGCCTCGGCGAAGGCGATGTTCGACTTCGCGACGATCGACTCCGGCGATGCGGACGACGCCTGGAACACGAGCTGGACGGGGTCGAGGTCGGCGATCGCGGTGTCGACGTCCTCCTGCGAGGCGCCGAAGGCGTAGCCTTCTGCCTCGGATCCGCTCCCGCCGCCGTTCCCCGCCGAGCCGGCGCAGGCTCCGAGGACGAGCGACAGGGCCGCCGCGCTCGGGGCGAGTACGAGGGCACGGTTCTTCATGGTTCGCTTCATCGTCCACATCTCCTTCGATGCACGGCGCGGTGTCTTGATCTCGACCCGGTACTGACCGAGTGATCGTTAGGTATCACTTTACGTCAGTCGGGGAGAAGGTCAACCGGTGGCGGCGAATCCCGCTCGGGAGCAGACCGAGGCGGTGGGCTCGGGCGTGAATCGCCGACCGCTCCTCGACTACGGTTGCCGCATGAGGATCCTCGTGACCGGTTTCGAACCCTTCGGCGGTGACCAGGAGAACGCCAGCGAGCAGGTGGTGAAGCGCCTGCGGGAGCGCGCACTGTGCCCGGGCGTCGAGCTCGCGACGGCGATCCTGCCGTGCACCTGGGCCGGAGCGGGTCCCGCGCTCCTCGACGCGATCGCCGCCCACCGACCCGAGGTGATCCTCTCCCTCGGCGAGGCGGGTAGCCGCACCGCAGTCACACCGGAGCACCGTGCGCACAACCGGGGAGCCGGCCGCATCCCCGACAATGCGGGTGTCGTCCGCCCCGCCTCCCCGCTCGACGCGGGTCCCGAATGGCTCGAGACGCGCATCCATCCCGCTCCGCTGGCCGAGGCGATCCGGGCCGTCGGCGTCCCGGCTCAGGTCTCCGAGACCGCCGGGGCGTTCCTCTGCAACGCCGCTTTCCGCACGCTGCTGCGGGATACCGAGGTCCCAGGGACCTTTATCCACCTGCCCGCCGTGCGGAACCGGGGACGGGCCGGGGTGGGTGCGGAGACCGACGCGGGCGCAGCGGTGAAGGACTCGGGGCTCACCATCGACCAACTCGTCGATGGTGTCGAGGCCTCGATCCGGTGCGTGGCCGAGCAGCGGCGCGAGAGCGCATTGGACGACTGCTGACCGGTCGCGTGCGCCGTGTTTCGGGCACCTCGGCAGAGGAGCCGGGCACCTGGCACCGACACCAGTCGCCGACACTCGCCCCGATCGCTCACCATCCGGCCATCCTGGCCGCTCGAGAACCCGGCCGCTCAGCGAGTCGGGTCAGTGTGACCGCTCACTGCGTCGGGTCGAGCACGATCTTGCACACGCCCTCGGCTCGACTGTCCATGAGCGCATACCCCGTCGCGCATATTCGTGCGATGCGATGCGGCGCGCGGCGCGCAACTGTATCCAGAGCCCTTCACCAGGCAATCAGCTCCGTCCGGAGGAAGTCCAATACGGCCGCAAAGAACGGATCCGGTCACCCGGAATGTCATACGTCGATTCGCAACTCGGTCTCCCGGTCGAAGAAGTGGAGGCGTGACGGGTCGGTGCTGACACGGACGACATCACCCATTGCCGGCCGTGCATCCGACAGCAGCCGCGCGACGATCCGCTGTCCGTGACGTGAGTTCTCGCTCTGGCCGTGGATGAAGGCGTCGGCGCCGAGTTCCTCGATCAGCTCGATCCGCAGCGGCAGTCCACCTCCATCAACCTCCACAGCCAAGTGCTCGGGGCGGACGCCGATGATCACGTTCGCAGTGCCCGCCGACGCCGGCGCCGGCACTGCGCTCCCGCCGAGCAGCCGACCGAGGTCCTCCGGCGACAGGTCGAGCAGATTCATCGCGGGAGAGCCGATGAAGCCGGCGACGAAGGCATTCACCGGGCGTTCGTACAGCTCCCGGGGCGGGGCCACCTGATGCAGCCTCCCATCGCGCAGCACCGCGACTCGGTGGCCGAGCGTCATCGCTTCGGCCTGGTCATGGGTCACGTACACGGTCGTCGCCCCCAGGCGCTTCTGCAGAGCCGCGATCTGGGATCTCGTCTGCACGCGCAGAGTGGCATCCAGGTTCGACAGCGGCTCGTCCATGAGGAATGCCGTGGGCTCTCGCACGATCGCCCGCCCCATCGCCACCCGTTGACGCTGGCCGCCGGAGAGCTCCCGGGGCCGTCGGCGGAGGAGATCGCTCAGCTCGAGCAGTTCGGCCGCTTCGCTGACGCGGCGGCGGATCTCGTCCCTGGGCACCTTCGCCAGTTGCAGGGAGAAGCTCATGTTGTCCTCAACGGACTTGTGGGGATAGAGCGCGTAATTCTGGAACACCATCGCCAGGTCGCGATGTGCGGGCTCAACCCTGGTGACATCCTCTCCGTCGACCAGGACGGTGCCCGAGGTGGGGCGCTCGAGTCCAGCGAGGATGCGAAGCGCCGTTGATTTCCCGGATCCGGACGGCCCGACCAGTACGAGGAATTCACCCTCCTCGATGTCGAGGGTGAAACCATCGAGGGCCGGCTGCCTGTCCGCGGAATAGCGCAGGGTCACATCGTCGAAGAGAACAGAGCCCACCACATCCCCTTTCCCATGAGTCGAGTCGAAGCCGAGATTCCGAGTATCACCGCAGGTCGGATGAGATAGAACGTCGCGGCCGACACTCAACTTAAGCGGCGCGTGCCGGGCGATTCCAAATTTCATGTGCCTGCATGACGCGGCGTGACGCGGCGTGACGATTCTCATAACGACCATGGAGAAGCAGCCCCATAGTGAACCCGAAACCTGCCCGAGCGACCGAGAGATCTGGCTCTACGACGTCGCGGCACCGTGAGCACTTCCGCCTGCTCGAGGTGCTCATCCCCAGCGAGGAGGACGAGTGGCTGCATCCCTGCCTGTGCCCGAGTCGCTCGCCGGCGCCATCAGGCGCGCCGGTGAGAGCGCCCGTGGACGAGAGGTCGAGCGCGCCCTGCCCGTCGACGTGATCCGCTCGCTCGCGGACGAGGGGATCGGACGTCTGCGAATCCCTGCGGCCTTCGGAGGGTTCGGACTCGATTGGGTCCACACCACCGAAGTGCTGCTGGAGCTCGCTGCCCAGGACAGCAACATTCCGCAGGCGCTGCGCGGACATCTGGCGGTCCAGGAAGAAGTTCTCTGGCGGGGCGTCGATGGCGAGGCTGCCGCGAGCTGGCTGGAGCGCTTCCGGACGGGAGAGATCGCCGGAAATGCCTGGACGGAACCGGGTTCAGGCGGCTACAACCGCTCCGGCACGATCGTATCCCAGGGGCCGGAGGGGCCGGTGGTCAATGGCGTGAAGTACTACACGACCGGGTCGATCTTCGCCGATTGGCTCGACGTCACCGCGAGGGACGAGAACGGCAACGAGCTCGCAGTGCTGGTGCGAAGGAATCAGCCTGGAGTCCACATCGAGGATGACTGGACGGGCTTCGGTCAGCGGACCACCGGGTCCGGCACCGCCACCCTCACCGACGCGGAGGTCGCCGAGTACGAGGTGCGCCTGCTCGCGGACCGCTTCCCCTACCAGACTGCGCTGTACCAGCATGTCCTCCTCATCGTGCTCGCCGGCATCGCCGAGGCAGCCGCGCGAGATGTCGCCGAATCGCTGCTGACCAGGAGGCGGATCTACACACATGCCAACTCGACCTCACCCGCCTCCGACCCGCAGCTCCTGCAGGCGGTCGGTGAGGTGGACGCAACCGCAGCTCTGGCGCGGGCACAGGTGCTGGAGACCGCACGCGCGCTCGACGCCGCCTTCGCTGCACGCGGTGCTGATGAAGCAGCGCAGATCGCAGCGGCGAACGCCGCCGAACTGGCGACGGCGCGGGCACAGGTGGCCCTGCACAGGCCGGTGTTGGAAGCTGTGACGCGGATTTTCGACGCGCTCGGCGCATCCGGCGTCGACGGTGCGAAGGCGCTGGATCGTCACTGGCGCAACGCGCGCACTGTGACCAGCCACAACCCCTGGGTCTACAAAGCACGCATAGCCGGTGACCATCGCGTCAGCGGCACGGATCCTGTCCGCCTCTGGAGTGTGGGCGTACCTGAAGGAGCATCGAAATGACAGAGCACACTATCGCCCAGCGCTCGCACTGGAGCGGAGCGGCCTCTGCGGAGGAGATCGCCGCGTGGACCGCTGTCGCCGAGGACGTGGCGCACACCCTCGCTGCTGACGCTGTCGCCCGCGACCGTGCCAACCGGACCCCGCATTCGGAGGTTCACCTGCTCAAGGAGTCCGGGCTGGTGACCCTGCTGGAGCCCAAGGAGTTCGGCGGGGGAGGTGCCCACTGGGAGACGGCGTTCCTCGTCGTGCGGGTTCTCGCGCGCGCCGACGCCTCGATCGCCCAGGTCCTGGCCTACCACTACATCAACGCAGCCAACGTCGTCTTCAACATCGCGAACCCCGCCGACCGTGAGCGGTGGCACCGGGCGACGATCGAGGGCAGGTGGATCTGGGGCGATTCGGTCAACCCGACCGATCCCGATCTCGTCCTGGTCCCGGAGGCGAACGGATATCGCCTGACAGGGAAGAAGAGGTATTCGACGGGTTCGGCGGTCGGCGATGTTCTCCTCGTCAACGCCACCGTCTCCGAAGGGCCGAGAGCCGGGGAGGTCGGGGCCCTTGTCCTGGATCACGACCGGGACGGTGTGGAGTACGTGGACGACTGGGACTTCCTCGGCCAGCGGCTCTCGTCGTCGAACACCGTCATCTACCACGATGTGCGGGTTGAGGAATCCGACTTCCTCGGCTTCCTCGGGGAGGAGCCGTTCTCCACGCTCGTCACCCCGGGCATCCAGCTGGCTTTCGGCAACCTTTATCTGGGCATCGCGGAGGGAGCGCTGGAAACCGGGCGCAGTCTCACCAACAAGCGGCCCAACGCGTGGTTCCTGTCCTCGGCGGAGCAGTACCGGCACGACCCTTTCGTCCAGCGGCTCTACGGAGAGCTCAAGTCGCGCACAGCCGCGGTCTCCGCCCTGGCGGACAGGGTCAATCGACGATTCGACGAGGTCATCGGCCTGGGCCGGGAGGTGACCTCCGAGCAGCGTGGTGAACTGGCGATCGAGATCGCTGAACTCAAGGTCGTCTCCTCCGATGTCGCCACGGACCTGACGAACCGGATATTCGAGGCCACCGGCACCTCGAGCACCGCCTCGTCGATCGGGTTCGATCTCTTCTGGCGCAACATCCGCACGCACTCGCTGCACGACCCGGTCGACTACAAGAAGCTCGAGGTGGGCGCTCACTACCTCAACGGCGAGTTCCAGCCACTCTCGCTCTACACCTGACCACGAAGGAGCACATATGACGCAGACAGTCGACGTTTCCGCCTGGGGCACCGAGACCCACACCCCGTATGCAGCCGCCGACGATCGGTACTCCCGCTTCGGGTACCGTCGGGTCGGACGCAGCGGGCTGCTCCTGCCGCCCATCTCTCTGGGCCTGTGGTGGAACTTCGGTGACACGACCCCGTTCCAGACGCAGCGCGACATCATCCGGCACGCCTTCGACTCCGGGATCACGCACTTCGATCTCGCCAACAACTACGGGCCGCCCGCCGGCGCGGCGGAGGAGAACTTCGGACGCGTCCTGGCGAAGGATCTTAGACCCTACCGAGACGAGCTCAGCATCTCCTCGAAGGCCGGCTGGGACCAGTGGCGCGGGCCCTACGGGAATTTCGGCTCGCGCGGCTACCTGCTGTCCAGCCTGGACGAGTCGCTGCACCGCCTCGGACTCGATCACGTGGACATCTTCTACTCCCACCGGGTGGACCCGGAGACTCCGCTGGAGGAGACGATCGGCGCTCTCGACGCCGCTGTGCGCTCCGGAAAGGCGCGCTATGTCGGGATCTCCTCGTACTCGGCGGAGCGAACTGCCCAAGCCGCGGCTATCGCAGCCGAGCTCGGAACACCGCTGACCATCCACCAGCCGGCCTACTCGATGCTCAACCGCTGGGTCGAGGACGGGTTGCTCGACGTCCTCGAAGAGACGGGACTCGGGTCGATCGCCTTCACCCCTCTGGCGCAGGGGCTGCTCACGGACAAGTACCTGAAGGACCCCCATGCCGAGCCTGCCGGGGGGCGCACCTCGCTGCCCGCTCACCACCTCAGCGAGGACAATCTCGACCGCCTGCGCAGACTCGCTGAGGTCGCTCGGCGGCGTGGGCAGACTCTGGCCCAGCTCGCGATCGCCTGGCTGCTCCGCGACGGTGGAGTGACCTCCGTACTGCTGGGGGCCTCATCCACTGCGCAGCTCGACGAGAACCTCGGAGCGCTGTCCTCGACGTCCTTCAGCAGCGAGGAGCTCGCCGAGATCGACGAGATCACCCGGGGCGAGGCCGGCATCAACATCTGGTCGGTCTCCTCGGACCTGTGATCCCCACTACGCTACGGCAGGCCGCCGGCCCGCCGACCGCATTCCTGACCCCCTGGAGGTCCGACGTGTCCCGCTCCCCCCTCATTCTCTCCGCCTTTCTCATGAACACCACGAGCCACATCATCGGCGGCGCGTGGCGCCGTCCCGAGGCGCAGCAGCATCGGTTCAACGAGCTGCAGCACTGGGTGTCGCTCGTGCAGCGGCTCGAGAGCTCCGGATTCGATATCGCCTTCTTCGCTGATGTCGTCGGGCTCTACGGCGACCACGAGGGCGGATGGGCGTCTCATGTTCGCCGGGGGCTGCAGATCCCGGCGAACGACCCTCTCGTGCTCATCTCCGCGCTCGCGGCGGTGACCGATCGGATCGGACTGGCGCTCACTTCGTCAGTCATCCAGGCGCACCCCTTCGCCTTCGCCCGCCAGCTCTCCACCCTCGACCACCTCTCCGGAGGGCGCGTGGGCTGGAATGTGGTGACGAGCGCCTCGGAGAACGCCCACCGGAACTTCGGGAGCGACGGACTGGCCGAGCACGACGACCGCTACGACTGGGCGGAGGAGTACCTCGAGGTCTGCTACAAGCTCTGGGAGGGCTCGTGGGAGGACGGTGCGCTGGTGCAGGACAAGCACCTGGAGCACGACCGAGGACGCGGCCTGCACGGGGATCCGGACAAGGTGGCCAAGATCGAGCACACTGGCGCCCGCTACCGGGTCGAGGGCCCTCATCTCTCGGCGCCCTCGCCGCAGCGCACGCCGTTCCTGTTCCAGGCTGGGTCCTCGTCCCGCGGTCGGGACGTCGCTGCCCGACATGCCGAGGCCACCTTCTCCATGGCGCCGCGGCGCGACATCGCGGCTGCACATGCGAAGGACGTCAGGGAGCGTGCCGCACGGGCCGGGCGCCGGCCCGAGGACGTCAAGTTCATCCAGGGACTCTCCTTCGTGGTCGGTTCGACGGAAGCCGAGGCGAGGGCTCGGGCGGAGGACCTCGACAACTCGCTCGACATCCACGCCCTCATCGCGCACACCGCGGGCAGCCTGGGGGTCGACGTGGGTCACCTGCCGATCGACGCCCCGCTGGATGATCTCGAGCACACCGAGGGTGCCCAGGGACACCTCTCGGAGCTCAGAGCGATGGCACCCAACGGGCGCGTCACCCTGCGCGACCTCGCCCACTTCCGTGCCCATGCGACCAGGATCGTCGGCACGCCCGATCAGATCGCCGATGAGCTCGAAGCCTGGCAGGACGCGGGGATCGATGGGATCAATGTCATCAACTCGACGATCCCGGGCAGCTACGACGAGTTCATCGATCACGTCCTGCCCGTTCTGCGCAGCCGTGGACTCGCCCGCACCGCGGAGGAGGAGCAGACCCGCCGCCCGACGAGCCTGCGCGCGCGTGTGACGGGGGCCGACCGGCTTCCCGACTCCCATCCGGCGGCTGCCTACCGAGGCGCCTTCGGCCACCTCAGCGCGACTTCCACCGAAACCCCGAAGCAGCAGCTCCTCGCAGGCCGAGGACTCTGACGCACCCGACGAAAGGACATGCCCCATGAGCAGCACACGATCGGCCCCCGGCCGCCTGAAATTCCTCGCCGCCGGCGTCGTGGCCGCGCTGACGCTCTCCGCGTGCGGCAGCGCCAGCGCCGCCGAGGGTGATGCCTTCGCGGGCGAATACGAGGGCGAGGAGCTCAACCTCCTCCTCAATGCCTCCCACGAGGGCGCGGGTGCCTGGTTGGCCGAGAGCTTCGAGAAGGAGACCGGCGTGACGATCAACGTCACCACCGTCCCCTACGACGAGATCGCCTCGACGCTCACCCTCGATCAGCAGTCCGGAGCGAACGTCTACGATGTGTCGGCTCCGTGGTACGTCTCGCTCGGCGACCTTGCCGCTGACGGCAGCATCCAACCGCTCACGGAGTTCGTCGAGGGATCGCCGGACCTCGACGTCGACGACTTCATCCCGTCCATCTGGCAGCCGTATGCCCACGTCGGCGAGGAGATCTACGGGGTGCCCTTCGACGGGGACATCCACGCGCTCTTCTACAACACGGAGATCCTCGAGCGGAACGGCTTCGATGCGCCTCCTGCCACGTGGGACGAGTACGCCGAGCAGGTTCAGACCATCACGGAGAACGAGGGGGACGAGGGAGTCTACGGGGCTGCCGTCTTCGGCGAGCAGTCGCCGCTCATCCTCGGGGCGAGCTTCGCCAACCGCCTGGCCGGCTTCGGAGGCGAATTCCTCGACGATTCCGGTGCCCCCGCCATCAACTCGGCAGAAGCCGTGTCCGCCCTGGAGGCGTTGGAGGAGACCTGGGACGACGCTCTGCCCACCCCGGCGGAGACGGACTTCGGTGCCGGCAACTCGGCGTGGTTCGCCGGCAAGGTCGCCTTCATTGAGAACTGGACAGACCTGGGCGTGCGGTCGCAGGATCCCGAATCCGGCTCCGAGGTGGTCGACAAGTGGGGTGTGACGTACCTGCCCCGCGGAGCCGAGGGAGAGAAGCCGCGCGCCTCGCTCGTGGCGGGCTTCAGCTGGGTGGTGGCGGGCAATTCCGAGAAGACCGACCTCGCCCAGCAGTTCATCCAGTGGGCGGCATCCTCCGAGGTCAACTCCGAACTCCTCACGGCGCTGCCGCCCACCGGGATCGATCCGAATCGAGTCTCCTCTCTGGAGGACACGACCTATGGCGAAGAATTCCCCGAGCTCCAGGAGGTCAACAGGTCGACGCTCGACGGGGCATTGGCATGGCCCACAGGTGAGAACGCCACTGAGGCCGCACAGATCCTCACCGATGAGATCGCCGCTCACCTGTCGGGTCAGCGAGGCTCGGCCCAGGAGACCCTTGATGGTGTCCAGGCAGAGTGGGAGAGGCTCCTTGGCGACTGATCTTCACCCGCACACCGAGCCGCGGGTCACCGGCGTCCCATCGGAACCCGCTGGTGAGAGGTCGTCCAGGCCCTGCCGCCGAGTGCCCGCGCGCGTGCATCGAGCGATCTTCGTCAGCCCCAGCGTGCTCGTGCTGGTGGTACTGGCGGCGTATCCCCTGGTGTTCATCGCCTCGGCGGCCTTCACCGAGTCGAGCCTGGGCCGACCGTTCCAGGAGTTCGTCGGCACCGCGAACTTCGAGGCAGCCCTCGCCTCTGCGGATGTTCGCACCTCGCTCGCCCTTGGCACGGGTTATGCCATCGGGGTTGCTGTTGCGAGCACGGTGCTCGGGACATTGACCGCTATAGCGCTGTGGCGCTCGCTGTGGGCGGGAGCATTCGTGCGGACCGTGCTGCTGCTGCCGATGATCGTCCCGCCGGTGGTGGTCGGCATCCTCTTCAGCTTCATCTTCAGCCCTTCCGGTGGCCTCCTCCACACCCTTGTTCAGCACTTCACTCCGTGGTCGGGCACGTTCGCAGTTCTGTCCGATACGACGTGGGCGGTCTTCGGAGTGGCTCTGGCCGACGTCTGGGAGTGGACACCCCTCGTCGTGCTGCTGGTGTTCACCGCACTGCTCGGCCAGGACCCGCACGTGACCGAGGCGGCACGACTGGACGGCGCCACCGGCCTGCGCCTGTTCCGCCACATCACCCTGCCCGCGATCGCGGGCACGATCGCCGCCGCGTTCCTCATCCGCCTCATTCTCGCCTTCAAGGTCTTCGACTTGGTCTACGTCATGACCTCTGGCGGTCCGGGCTCCTCCACTCTGGTGCCCGCATACCTGATCTGGCGAACCGCGCTGCGCGGCTTCGACGTCGGCATGGCGGCCACCGTCACGCTGCTGCTGGCAGTCGTGGTCACCGTCGTCACGCTTCCCATCTTCCTGATCGTCAGGAGGCTTCGCGATGTCTGAGGCTGTGCAGGAAGCCGGGCTGAAGGGGGTTCTCTTCAGCCGGAGCCGCCGACGGCGCTCGGCAGGAGCAGCCCGCTGGCAGTCATGGGTCGGGGGCGGTTGGGTGATCCTCAGCGTCCTCGTCGTGCTCGTCCCGCTGCTCTACCTCGTGTCGATCTCTTTCATGACACAGGGGCAGATCGCCGCAGGCATCCTCGTTCCGACCGAACCCGCAGCGGGCAACTGGAAGAGAGCGTTGGATTCCGCAGTGCCGCGCGGCGTACTCAACTCGCTGCTCGCCAGCGTCTCGGGAGCGCTGCTGACGCTGGCGCTCGCTCTCCCCGGGGCCTGGGCGATGGCGCGGTTCAGAACCGGGGGAGTGCTGCTGAGCGGGCTCATCCTCAGCCCGTGGCTGCTGCCGCCGATCGTGGCGATCATCCCGCTGCTCACCCTGCTGCGTGTTCTCGGGCTGACGAACAGCCTGCCCGGCTTGATTCTGGTGTATGCGCTGATGAATGTGCCGGTGGCCATCTGGCTGCTGGACGGGTTCATCCGGCGCCTTCCTGTCGAGATCGAGGAGGCCGGGCGTCTCGACGGCGCGGGGGAATGGCAGCTGCTGCTGCGGATCGTCACGCCGATGCTCGTGCCTGCGCTCATCGCCGTCGGGGTGATCGTGGCGATCCTCAACTACAACGAGCTCCTGTTCGCCACCTTCCTCACCCAGAGCGAGGACGTGCAGACGGTTCCGGTCCTGCTGGCAGGAATGCTCAGCGAGCGGGTGCAGGACTTCGGGCGGATCGCCGCCTCGTCGCTGTTGGCGGTTGTTCCGGTGTTCACCATCGCGGTACTGCTGCAGCGCTACCTGATCGAGGGCCTCACCTCCGGTGCGATGAAATGAGCCGCTCCAGAGTCGAACGATCCGCTTCAGAACTGTCGACTCGCGCGCGGAGGCGACGTTGTGGTTGAGGCGGAAGAGAGTCATGCACGCCTGCATCGAGTAGCACGCGACTGACGGCGAGGTGCTCGGCTTCGCTCTGACCTCACTGCCGATCGTCATCCCTCCAGGCAGGGCTATTCCCGGAAGGGTTCGAGTCATAGAATCTTCGGGTGCATTTCAACCAAGTACAACACGCGGTTGGCCGCCTACGCGGTGGTGGTTAACGACGCCAATGAGATCCTGCTGACCTGGTTCAACGGAGGAGCGGCGGGATTCCATCCGGGCTGGTCGCTGCCCGGGGTCGGTGTGGAGTTCGACGAGGACATCGAAAGTGCTGCCGTGCGCGAGGCCCACGAGGAGACGGGGTACCTCGTCGAGCTCGGCTCTCTGTTGGCGATGCATCACTTCACCGCGCCATTCAGCCGGCGCACCGGGCGCCCTTTCCGGGCGCAGCGCTTCATCTTCGACGCCACCATCGTCGGCGGGCACCTGGGCGCCATCGAGGAGGGCGGGACCATCGAGTTCGCGCGCTGGGTTGCCCGGCCCGATTTTCCGCTCCACGATGGCGTTGCTCACTCGAAGGAGCAGGGAGAGTCGCTCGCTCCTTCTTTTCCCCTCCAGCCAATGCGCAATCCCTGACGCCCAGGTGGCCGGCCCTGAGCGATCATTCGGTTTCGGCCTGTGAAGAAGGAAGCAGTCTTACGGCAAAGCTGCTGGAATCAACCAGGCTGGGACCCCACGACTTTGTGTCCAAGCAGGTATAGGCGGCCGGACCCTCGGACAGCGGGAGCCGGTGCGTGATGACGACCTCGGGATCGAGGCGGCCCGCCCGGGTGAGCTCGAGGAGCGTGGGCAGCTCGAACTGGACCGAGCACAGGCCGATGGCGAACTCGAGCTCCTTCACCTGGGCCCGCTCCATGTGGAAGGAGTACCGCTTGTTCTGATTGACGCCGACGACGCTCACCCGACCCGTGCGCCGCACGAGGCGCTGGGCCATTTCGATCGTCGCGTCGGCGCCGACCGCCTCGATCGCGGCGTGGGCACCCTGCCCGCCGGTCCACTCCCGGACCTGGGCGACCGGGTCCTCGGCGTCGACGACCCGAGCCCCCTGGACGGCGGCCATCCGGCGGCGCTCGGGAACGGGGTCGATGCCGAACACCTCCGCCGCACCCATGAGGCGCGCGTGCTGGACGGCCGTCTGGCCGATCGGGCCGAGGCCGATGACCGCCACCGATTCGCCGGGGGCGATGCGGGCGCGTCGCGCTCGGTACCAGGCGGTGGCGGTGGCATCGGTCATGACGACTGCGGCGTCGTCGGAGATCCCCTCGGGGATGATCACGGTGTTGCGGTCGGCGTCGGGGACGGCGACGAGCTCCGCCTGCGACCCCTGGAGGGCAGTGCTCAGGCCGTAGCACTTCTCGGTCGCACCGCTGCGCGAGGTGCACTGGCTGGTCCGGCCCTCATCGCACGCCTGGCAGCGCGTACATCCCACGGACGCGGGAATGAGGACGCGGTCGCCCACCGAACGGCGGTCGACAGCGGCGCCGACCTCGGTGATGACCCCGACGGCCTCGTGACCGACGCAGAAACCGAGGTCGTCGCTGAAGCCCTCGCCGTGGTAGATGTGCAGGTCGCTGCCGCAGATGCTCGCACGCGTAACCCGGACGACGGCCGCCCGTTCGTCGATGAGCTGCGGGTCGGGCACCTCGGAGTACCGGATGTCGCGCGGGCCGTGGAAGGTCAGAGCTTTCATGGGTGCGGGTTCTCCTCGGTGCGGCTGCTGTCGGGGTCCGGCGCACGCGGCGCGGGTGCTGGACCCGATGCGCCGGTGCTGAAAATGTTTCGAACGATTGTTTGGGACGTTGACAGGGGGAGGTCTCCGGGGCAAGGGAGCGCCGCAGTGCATCTCGGCCGGCCGGAGGCCCCGCGGCTTGATCCGCCCCCAGGGCCGAGTGCCGCGCGGAGCGCCGTAGCACGCGGCAGGCCCGTGTGCGACAATTCACGCGAACCGAACGCTTGATCGGCAGACTTGAGAGCAGTGCGACCGACGGTGCCCTGCCGTCCCGTCGGCCCAGGTCTGCCCGTGACGAACAGGACACCTGCCATGCCCTCCAACCCGCTCGATCGCTTCCGGCTCGACGACAGGGTCGTCGTCATCACCGGAGCCAGCTCCGGCCTCGGCGTCGGCTTCGCCCGTGCCACGGCTGCCGTCGGTGCGACGCTCGTCCTCGCCGCGCGTCGCGAGGACCGCCTCGAGGCCCTCGCCGAAGAGCTGCGTGCTGCGGAAACGTCCGTGCTCACCCGGCGCACGGACGTGTCGGTGCAGTCCGAGTGCGAGGCGCTGGCCGCCGCGGCCGTCGAGGAGTTCGGCCGGATCGACGTGCTCATCAACAATGCGGGGATGGGTCCGGCCGGTGTCGCCCTCCATGAGGACCCCGAGGTCTTCCGGAACGTCGTCGACGTCAATCTCAACGGAACCTACTGGATGGCCCGGGCGTGTGCGCCGCACATGCCGCGGGGGTCCGCGATCGTCAACCTGTCGAGCGTCCACGGGCACGCCTCCTCGCGCTATCCCCAGGCGCACTACGCGGCGAGCAAAGCCGGCGTCCTCGGGCTCACCCGCGATCTCGCGCAGCAGTGGTCGGGGCGCAAGGGTATCCGGGTCAATGCGCTGTGCCCGGGGTACTTCGCGAGCGAGATGACCGAGGCCGAGGGCGGCGACCTGCTCCAGGAGATGGTCGCCGACAATGCGATCCTCGGGCGGTTCGGCGAACAGGAGGAGCTCGACTCCGCGCTCCTCTTCCTCGCGAGCCCGGCCTCGTCCTATATGACCGGCGGCTCGCTCATCGTCGACGGCGGACTGAGCGCGACGGTGTAGGCGGGGCGGTGATGCGCCCGAGGCCGGTAGGGGAGGGGCGGGTCGCTCCGTCGCGCTCGATGTCCGTGCAGCCGGGTCGCGTATGCCTCCGTGGTAATATTTCCTAAGTTGAACGAACGATCACTAGGAGTCAATGATGACGATCCGTGGTGCGGCGCTCATCGCGGGTGCCTTTGAGCATCCGCTGCGCAAGATCCCCGACAGGTCCGTGGCGCAGGTCCACGCCGAGGTCGCGGTCGGCGCGCTCGCCGATGCCGGCCTGACCTTCGATGACGTCGACGGGTACTTCTGCGCCGGTGACGCGCCGGGCTTCGGTGCGCTGTCGATGGCGGACTACATGGGACTGAGCCTGAGCTACCTCGATTCGACCGAGACCGGCGGCTCGTCCTATCTGGCGCACGTCGGGCACGCCGCGGCCGCGATCGCCGCCGGCAAGTGCGAGATCGCGCTCGTGACGATGGCGGGCCTGCCCGTGTCCGCCCCGAGCCCGGGCGCCGTGACCCCGAGCGCTCCGGAGTACGCGTTCGAGAACGTGTTCGGCACGTCCACCCCGTCGATGTACGCGCTGGCCGCTCGCCGCCACATGCACGAGTTCGGGACGACGAGCGAGCAGCTCGCCGAGGTCAAGGTCGCCGCCTCGCTCCATGCCCAGCACAACCCGAATGCGCTCCTGCAGAAGGTCGTCACCGTCGAGGACGTCGTCAACTCCCCGCTCATCGCGGATCCGCTCCATCGCCTCGACTGCTGCGTCGTCACCGATGGCGGCGGGGCCGTCGTCGTCGTCAGCCCCGAGGTCGCCAAGCGCCTCGATCGCCATTCGGTGGCGGTACTCGGCCACGGCGAGGCGCCCAAGACCGCGAACCGCGGACGCATCGACCTCACGCACACCGGTGCGGTGTGGTCGGGGCCGCGCGCCTTCGCCGAGGCCGGGGTGACGCACGCCGAAATCGATTACGCCTCGATCTACGACTCCTTCACGATCACCGTGGTGGAGACCATCGAGGACCTCGGCTTCTGCCCCAAGGGGCAGGGCGGCGCCTTCGTCGCCTCGGGCGCGCTGCGAGCACCGGACGGCGGGCTGCCGTTCAACACCGACGGCGGCGGACTGTGCAACAACCACCCCGCCAACCGCGGCGGAATGACGAAGATCCTCGAGGCCGTGCGCCAGCTGCGCGGCGAGGCGCACCCGGCCGTGCAGGTGCCCGACTGCGAGATCGCGCTCGCCCACGGCACCGGAGGATCGCTGGGGACCCGGATGGGCAGCGCGACGCTCATCCTCGGACGGGAGGCATGATGAGCGAGACAGCGGACACCCACGGCGCTGAGGCGCAAATCGGCAGCGATCTGCCGGCCCCCACTCCACCGATCTCTGCAGAGACGCGTGCGTTCTGGGAGGCGACGACTCGAGGCGAGCTCCAGGTGACCCGCTGCCGGACGTGTGAGGAGTACACCTGGTACCCGCGCGGCTTCTGCCCGCACTGCGGAGGGCTCGAAGTCGAATGGGCCCGGGTCTCCGGCAAGGGCGAGGTCTACAGCTGGAGCGTCGTGCGCCGTGGCGGCCTGGGCGACTACCGGGGCGCGGAGCCCTACGTGCTCGCCTACGTCGAGCTCGCCGAGGGCGTGCGGATGATGACGAACATCGTCGACGTCGACGAGAGCGCGCTCGCGATCGGCCTGCCGGTCGAGGTGGTGTTCCACTCGACCGAGGGCGAGGCGGCGTTGCCCCGCTTCGCGCCCGTGCAGGGGTGAGGGTTCTCTCCTCAGAACCCCTGCCGACCGACCTCGTGCGAGGCCTCAGCCGGTCTGCCCGGGCGAACCCTTCTGCAGTTCGGCTCCCATCGCCCCGATGACGGCCTGGAGCCCCTTGAGCGGGCGGACCATGACGGTGAAGTCGGTGATCTTCCCCTCGACGTCCCATTCGATGATGTCGACGCCGCTGACGTCGAGGCCGTCGACGGTGGCGCTGAACTGGAGCACCGCGGAGTTCGCGTCGTACCACTCGTGGTCGTAGGTGAGCGTGGGCCGGAGCACCTGGGTCGCCGCCCACAGGTAGGCGAAGGTCTTCTCCGCACCCTCCTGCGGGGTGTGGACGGCAGGGGAGCGGAAAGTCACCTCGGGGGAGAGGAGCGCGCGGAGCTTCTCCGGCTCGGGCGAGCGGACGAGATCGTGCCAGGCCTGGATGGGGGCGGGTGCTGCAGCGGTCATGTGCGGGTTCTCCTCGTGGTCGTCGACTCTGACGGTCTGTACGAGTGTATTGCGTGCGCGTGATACTTGCTGAGACGCCGAAAGAGTGATCCGAGCTGCAGGGACGATGCTCCGCTTCTCACCAGTAGGCGGTGATGGATCGCCCACCTGCACAGACCGTGCCCGTAGACTCGGGTCGCATGAACGCAGAGCACCGGTACACCGATGACGGCCGATACATCGTCGTCAACGGCCGCCGGTGGCGGGCCACGGATCCGGAGATTCCACCGGACCTCAAGAGCGAACTCGTCGGCGAACTGATGTGGGCCCGGCGGCAGATCAAGACTGCCGGTGATTCCGCGCGTCCCCGGGTGCACGAAGCGAAGATCGCCCTGGGTGAGCGCGGCGAACCGTGGTGGGAGCCGACCGATAAGGGTCGGCGGCGTCGGGCAGAAGCTGTCATAAACGCTCTTCTGCGGGCTCGCGACGGAGGTCCCGTATGCGCACTCGAAATTGCACGGATTCTAAGCGGCGCAGACCCGGAGGTCCTTGTGTCGCTCGTCGAGTCTGTGATTCGTAATCGGCTCCGCGATCAGGCATGGGTCCTGTGCCGGATCGGTGACGAGCTGTGTGTGCGGTGGCCGCCTGATGACGGAGGTGGGTGACGGACTTCGTGACCTCTCCCGTTGGGAGCAATCGGTCACCGAGGGCGGTGATGATCATCGGCGAGCTCACGGGCCGGCGCATCGTCGAAGAACCGTGCCAGAGTCCCGCGCGACGCAGGCTTCGTGAGGAACGAGACCACGACGAACACGGGGACATTGACCGCAAGACCCCAGATGCCGGCGTGCACGCCCAGAGGATGGACGAACACGAACGAGAACAGCACAGTGACGATGAATCCGGCGATGAGTCCAGCGATCGCACCGGGCGCCGTCGCGCGGGGCCAGAAGAAGATCCCCATGAGAGTCGGGAACAACTGGCCGATGAACCCGTAGCCGATGAGCAGGATGTAGACGAGGCTGGCCGGTTCCATGATGGAGATCGGTGCGATGACGAGCGCCATGATCGGGAAGATCAGCCACCGCGTCAGTCGCCCGGCCTTCGTGTCCGACATCCTGAACAGCGGCTGCACGACATCTTTGCTGTAGGTCAGAGCGGTCGCATGGATATTCGGCTCGCTCGAGGACATCGATGCCGCAAGCGTTCCTGCGCCGAGCAGGCCGGCGACGATGAACGGCATGTTGTCGACGGCCATCTGGATTGCGACCTGATCCGATTTCGCGATGTCCGGGTACTCGAAGATCCCGATGAAACCGACGATGATCATCGGAATGAGAACGAGGTAGTAGAGAGGAAGGTAGGTCGTGGCCCTGCGAAGGCCCTGCGCCGAGCTCGCGCCCATCCACGCGATCCAGTGCGACTGCCAGATAGAGAAGAAGGAGATGAGGATCGACGTCGTCCAGAAGGCATAGTTCATGTCCCCGAGGGCACCGGGAAGAGTGAGGAACTCCGGCGCCTCGGTCTGGAGCCGCTCGAAGATCGGGCGTGCGTTGAAGCCGCCGGTGAACCACTGCACTGCCCAGAGGCCCACCAGCCACGCGACGATGAACATCAGCGCACCCTGGAACGCGTTGGTCAGACCGATCGCGCGCAGACCGCTCCGGAAGAGGTAGATCGAAATCACCGCCAAGGTGACGACGACACCGAGCCAGATCGGGATGAGTCCGAAGCTCATGACATTGAGGATGTACGCCGATCCGATTGTCTGCAGGACCGCGTATGCGAGGCCGCCGATCGATCCGACAATCGCTGTCAGGCCCCCGAGCAGCTTGCTCTCGTAGCGGTCTGCGACCGCAGAGGACTGCGTTGTGTGCCCGTACTTCCGACCGAGCTCCCAGACGCGCGGCCCGAAGTACCAGGCGATGATCGCCATGTACGCGAGATAGACGACGACGTAGAGTGCCGGAGCGCCCTTGTCGTGGGCCCAACCCGGTGAACCCATGAACGTGTATGCGCTGACTCCGCCGGCCGCGACGAGCAGATACACCACGATCGAACTCATACTGCGACTGCCGACACCCCACCCCTCGGCGGTGTTCATATCGTGCCCGCGGCCCGCCCGGAAGCCGATGAGGACTGCGACGACGAGGTAGGCGGCGGTGATCATGAACGGGATGTACTGGGTCATGACCGATCACCCATGATGAAGTTGACGACGACCATCGCGCCAGTGGTGAGAAACAGGATCACGATCGACCAGAACACGAGTGCGGGTACCCCGAGCACCAGACCGGCGTGATTGAACAGCGCGACGATCGGCCAGAGCCCGACGATCACCACCGCCATGATGATGGCGAAGCTGATCCATCCGCGTCCCGTGCGGGGCCATCTGACTTTCATATTCATGAGCTCATCCCTTCTCGACGGCATGGGGTGGGTTTCATAGGGTTACGGTGCGGATTCTGTACTGGCCGGGACTTGGACGAAGGCCGCCAGTCCTCGGACCGCCCGGTGCAGCTCTGCTTCGGCGTCGGGCCCGGCGGCGATGAGCACGAGGGACGACCCTGCCTCCGGTCGCCCGGGTGAGGAGCGGTCGGCGACATCGACCCGGCCGCTGGCGAGGTGGATCTCGCGCCAGACGCCATCCGGGCCGCGCACGGTTCCCTTGGCGCGGACGAGTCGGCCGGTCTGCTGCTCGAGGCCCGCGGTCAGAGCCAGCGGGTCCACCGGTTCAGCGCATCGAACGGTGATCGAACGGTGGACGTCGGCGTGGCCGCCCGCCGAAGAATGAGGCGCGGTGCCGAGCACGGCGGAGTTCGTGGTGTGTGCAGGGGCGGATTGTCCAGTCGTGGAGACCGGTGCGGCGAGAGTGGCCGTGAGGTCGTCGACATCGTTGAGGTGGATGTCGGCCGAGGGAGCGAGGTCGTTGCAGACGGCGACTGCATCTGCGACCTCGGCGTCGGTGGCGAGATCGACCTTGGTCAGGAGGATCGCCTCGGCGGAGGAGGTCTGTTGCCGAACGACGTCCCCGACGTAGGCATCGCGCGTCAGCCTGCGCGCGGTCGTCGCGTCCACGCAGACGACGATAGGACCGGGGGTCAACCCGGGGTAGTTGCGCCATCGGGCCATCTGCCCGGGGTCACCGACCCCGCTGACCTCGCAGACGATGTGCTCCAGGTCTCCACGGGCGGCCAACGCCGAGATCGTGTCGATCATCTCGGTGCTGATCTGACAGCAGATGCACCCGTTCGTCAGAGCGATCGTGTCGCCCTCGGCAGAGGCGATGAGATCCGTGTCGATGTTCACCGACCCGAAATCGTTGACGATGACCGCGGTGCGCCCGGGGAGACCCCCGCGGAGCAGTGCGTTGATCATCGTCGACTTCCCGGCCCCGAGGTAGCCCCCGATGATGCTGAATTTCGCGGTCACGATCCGGTGCGATCCTGTGCGATCGCGCTCGTGTAGTGCTGACCCCCGACCATGGTCCCGTGGATACCTATCTGCTCGAAGTCCTCGGGTGCGAGCTCGAACGGATCGTCGGACAGCACCGCGAGGTCGGCGAATTTGCCCGGTTCGATCGAGCCGACCTCGTGATCCATCTTGAGCATGTAAGCTGCGCCGATGGTGATCGCCTCGAGCGCGGCGGACACGCTGATCCGCTCGTGCTCGCCCATGACCCGGCCGGACTGGGTCAGGCGGGTGGCGGCGTGCTTGGCGGTGAGCAACGGGCCAAGTGGAGTCACAGGGGTGTCGGAGTGGATGCTCAATGGGACGCCGAGCCGGGCGGCGGTTGCCGCGGCGTTGTTCCGCCGAGCTTTGTCCGGGCCCATGGTGATGTCGAGGTGCTGATCACCCCACGCCCAGATGTGGTTGGCGAAGATATTGGCGCAGGCGCCGAGTGCGGCGAGACGACGGTACTGGGCCGGACGGGTCATCTGCGAGTGGGTGCACGTGTGACGGTGGTCCCTGCGCGGGTGCGCGTCGAGGACCGCCTGCAGGGTGTCGATGAAGAGCTGCACCGCCTGGTCGCCGTTGCAGTGGACGTGGATGAGCAGCCCGGCCCGGTGGAACGCCTCGAACGCCGCCCGGTACTCCTCCGGGGTGACGTTCCACATGCCGTTGGGCTGGTCACCGTAGTACCCGGGCTCGAGCACTCGTGCGGTGAAGCCCTGGAGCGTCCCGTCGAGCATGAGCTTGACGTTGCCGAACCGGAGCCGGTCAGTCGAGGTCTCCTTGAGTCGGACGATGCGTTCGACCGCTTCGGGCAGGGACTTGGATACCGGACCCGCGCCGGCCCCGAAATGGAAGACGTTGAGCCGGACGGGGCTGTCGTTCGACACGCAGCTCCGATACAGTTCGACGCCCGCGTCGTCCATGAGGATCATCGACCCGAGGTCGGTGAGGGTCGTCGTCCCGGTGTTGACCCCGTTATGGGCGTACCGACCGATGGAGTTCTCGTCGATCTGCAGGATGCTGCCGCCCTGCACGAGGTGCGCCGCCAGCCCCATCGCCGCGAACTCGTGCAGCTCACCGGTCGGTCGTCCGTCCTCTCCTTTGACTACGCCGTCGACCGAGGTCGTCTCGTCGATCCCGCTGGCGCGCATGGCCGCGGAGTTCACGGCGCAGGCGTGCCCGCTCGTGTGGGTGATGTAGATCAGCCGGGTGTCGGTCGCGCGGTCGAGCTCGACAGCGGTGAGTGATTCACCTGGGAAGTAGATGGGATCAAGGCCCCAGGCCATGAGCGTGCGATCGGGATCGGAGAGCTCTGCCGCGCCTTCGTGCAGGCGTTCGACGATGTCGTCGATCGAGCGGCACCCCGGCCAGAATCGTCCATCGGGATCGGTCCGGTCGACGTAACCGACATAGGTACCTTCCCAAACGGACCCCGTTCCCGCATGGCCGTGGGCTTCGACGAACCCCGGCATCAGCACGCAGTCCTCGTAGCGGGAGTCGAGCACGGCGCCGGGATAGTCCATGAGTTCTTCGACGGTGCCGACGGCCCGGAATAGGTTTCCTCGGACGGCCACCGCCTCGGCGGACGGGCAGGCCGGATCCATAGTGCGGACCATACGGGCAGGAAATACGATCGTGGGTTCCATCGCTCACCTCAGCGAATAGCGGTCGGTGTGGTGCCACTCACACTAGGGTGCCGGGTGCGTGCGGACAAGGGTGGCCCGCCGATCGTGAGACCGCACCGTGCAGTGCGCTTCAGGAGCCGTCCGACGGTGTCCCGCAGGCCTCACCCCGCCCGCAGCACGAAGAACACGTACGAGTAGTACTCGCCGAACTGGTCGTACATCGCGGCCTCGTCGAGACCGGAGTCGAGGAACGCGTCGATCTCCGGATCGCGGCCGTGCGCTTCGCTGAATGCCTCGGACCGCTCCCGGATGGGCGTGTAGTAGCCATCCGTCCACGCCTCGGGCGGCAGGACGAAGTGTTCGATGCACGTGTACCCGGCCCGTTCAGCTTCCGCGAGCTTCTCCTCCACCGTCCCGATGCCCGGATAGCCCTCGGCCCAGTACTCCCCGATCTCCGGCGGCCGGTCATCGGTGAGCCAGCACAGCTCCGACACCACGAGCGCACCCCCGGGAGCGAGGAACCGCTTCCAGTAGCGCAGCCCCGCCTCGAACCCCACGGTGTACGCGCTGCCTTCCGACCACAGCAGGTCGTAGTGCTCCGGCGGCAGGTCGAGGTCGATCATCGACGCCTCGAGCGTGGCGATCCGGTCCGCGAGCCCGGCCGCCCGGGCGCGCGCCTCGAGCTCCTCGAGGAACTCCGGCAGGATGTCCACGGCCGTGATCGTCGCCGTGGTCTCCTGCGCGAGCACGAGCGACTGCGCACCCGTCCCGCACCCCAGATCGAGCACACGCCGGATCTCGCCGACGCCCGGCACCAGCGCAAGCGCTCGACGTGTGCTGTCGTCGCTGCCCGGCGCCTGCCGAGCGGCGTTCCGATGGAACTCGATCATGTAGTCGGGGATGCTCATGCGGACCATCGTTCCACGCATCGCTGACATGGGAATGCGAGCATGCCCGGGATTCGACATAGTCCCAGGCTGCCGTCCACAGCACCAGCTCCGTGATGCAGCTCCGGCCCCGTCCGCAGCAGAGGTGCAGCAGAGGACGGGGCCGGAGCCGGCGGATCGGCAGGCGCGTCGATGCCGGGAACCGGCGGGCACCTCGGCCGAGGCGCCCGCCGAGCGGGATGATCAGTTGCCGATGGGCGGGGGAGCGACGTCGCGACGCGCCTCCCCGGTGTGGATGACCGGCGCCTCGGCGTCCGTGTCACCCTTCTCAGCGGCCGCCCTCTGTGCTTCGAGCTTCTTCTGCGAGGGCACGGTGAGGATGATCGAGGCGAGCGCGATCACCACCATGAACACGTTGAACAGTAGGCCGATCGCCCCGCCGAACCGGAGCGCGACGTTATCTCCAGCGAAAGCTGGACTCAACAACGGGTTATCGATTCGTTATGCGGGCGGAGCAAGTGGGGCGTTGTGAAGCATTGACACCGGCGGATGTCCATCGTTGACTTGAGTCATCGTCGGTTAATGTGGCCGGACGTTCGTTAAGTTTCAAAGGAGAGACGTGGAACTCAGAAAAGCGACCCGACTCGTCATGGCAGGCGCGCTGCCGATCACTCTGGCCCTGCTCGCAGGATGCGGCGGCAGTGTCGGCACCGGCGGCGGATCGGGCTCCGCTGAAGGATTCGACTTCGGCGCCTCGCAGGAAGACGTCGACAGCGTGATCGCCGATCTCGAACCCGTGACGCTCACCATCCAGCCATACGCGGCGTCGCCCGATGCCGCGGCCGCGGTCGCGGAGCGGTCGTTCATGGAGGCGGTTGAGGAGCGCTCGGGCGGGAAGATCAGCTTCGACGTGGCATGGGGCCAGTCGATCGCCGGCTACCCGGAGGTCGACGACGCACTGGCCGACGGTCGACTCGATATCGCATACAGCGTGCCCGTCTACTTCCCGGCCGAGTACCCGGTTCTCGACGCGTACAACAAGCTCAGCCACTATGCGAGCGCCGCGCCGCTGACCGGTGAGGCGACCATCCAAGCGCAGATGAGCGAGGCGGCGTGGAACAACCCGGCCGCGATCGCCGAATACACCGATAAGGGACTCGTTCCGCTCAATCCTTTCGTCACCTCGGGCAATTATTGGGCCGCTTGCAACTCCGAGGGCACCTCTGCAGACGACTGGAAGGGCCGTCAGGTCCGGATCGGCGGATCCGCACAGACTCCGATCTCCGAGGGGATCGGTGCGTCTCCGGTCTCCATGGAGTACGGCGAGGCGTTCGAAGCGCTGCAGCGCGGAACCGTGGACTGCTCGTTCATCCAGGGCATGGTCGCGGGTTCCACCGGTCTGCTCGAGGCCGCCCCGCACGTCTCGACCTTCGGCGAGGAGCGGATGACCGGCGCAGTGACCGCCGGGCACGTCGCAGGTGCGAGTTTCGAGCAGCTGCCGCTGCCGTACCAGCAGATCATCTTCGATGCTGCGGGTGTCGACTGGTTCCACGGTCAGATCTCCGCGATCGTGTCCTCCAGCGCTGATGCTGTTGCAGATGTCCGGGACGCGGGCGGCACCTTCTCCGAGATGGACCAGGACGTCGAGGAGAACATCCTCGCCACCCAGGAGGAGATCGTCGACGGCCTCATCGAGGACGGTGTGATCGAGGAGAGCAACCGCGAGGAGCTCAAGGAGACTGCGCAGACCTGGGCCGACGCCGTCGAGGAACTGGGCTACACCGACGATGGAGAGCTCGCCGAGCTCGACCAGTGGTACGACGCCGAGGGCACCGATTTCCGCCCGCTCGGCGAGCAGGTGTTCGAGAAGGGCGCCCTGGAGCACCGCCCGTCATGATTGAGCGCGCGTTCACCATGACGGTCGGCGGCAGTCCGGTTCACACCGCAGAATCCATCGAAGTCATCGACCCAGCGACCGAGGCGGTTCTCGCGGAGGCGCCGCGGGCGACCGAGATGGACCTGGAGTCTGCTATCGCCGCCGCACGGGATGCATTCCCGGGGTGGCGGTCACGCGGTCTCGACGACAGGCGCGCCGCGGTGCGAGCCATCGCAGTTGTCCTCCGTGACAACCGGGACGAACTCGCTGCGCTGCTCACCTCGGAGCAGGGGAAGCCGTTCGCCCTTGCGCGCGGTGAGATCGACCGGGCGGCGATGTGGGCCGACGGCGTCGCCGACCTGGAATGGGAAGAACGGGTCGCCGAGGACACCGAACAGCACCGGGTTCGTGTCCGGCGAGTGCCACTGGGTGTCGTCGGGGCGATCGTGCCGTGGAACTTCCCGGTGACCCTGGCAGTGTGGAAGATCGCCCCGGCGCTGCTCACTGGCAACACCGTCGTGCTGAAACCCTCACCCATGACACCCCTCACCGGGTTGCGTCTGGGCGAACTGCTCCGGGACGTTCTGCCCGCCGGGGTGCTCAACGTGATCACCGGCGGCGACGAACTCGGACCGTGGATGACGAGCCATCCCGGGTTCGACAAGATCGCCTTCACCGGATCTTCTGCCACAGGTAAGCGGGTCATGGCCTCGGCCTCCGAGCACTTGACCCGAGTGACTCTCGAGCTCGGTGGCAACGACGCCGCGGTAGTGCTTCCAGACGTCGACGTCGCCGAGATCGCCCCCACCCTCTACTGGGCGTGCTTCTCGAACAGTTCCCAGTACTGTCTGGCAACGAAGCGCCTGTATGTGCACGACGATGTCTACGACGACCTCGCCCGTGCTCTGCGGGATTACGGACTTTCGGTGCGGATCGGCAACGGGATGGCGGAGGGCGTGCAGCTCGGCCCAATCCAGAACCGCACTCAGTTCGACAAGGTGCAGGGCTACATCGAGCAGTCGAGGGAAGCCGGTCACCGGTTCGTACTCGAGACCCCGATCGAGGAGCCGTCCGGTTACTTCATCGGGCCGGTCATCGTCGACGATCCGCCGGCAGATGCGCCGATCGTGACCGAAGAGCCTTTCGGTCCGATCGTTCCGATGCTCCGCTTCACCGATGTCGACGCCGTGATCGATGCGGTCAACTCCAGCCCCTACGGCCTCGGCGGGTCCGTGTGGAGCGCAGATACCGAGGCCGCGACGGCGATCGCCGAACGCATCGAGTCCGGTGTCGTCTGGGTCAATGAGATCCATGCATTGTCCCCGCAATTCCCCATGGGCGGCCGGAAGGAATCGGGCATCGGACGCGAGAACGGAATAGAAGGGCTCCTGGAGTACACCGCCACACAGGCACTTGCGGTCCGCAAGTAGCCGTAGACGAAAGGTCGTGACATGAAGTCATTTGCAGTACCCGTGGCGGGTTCTCCCGTCGCTGAGCAGTCCGTGGAAATCCAGGAGCCCACAGGGTTCGAAGTGCTGCTGACGGTGACTCACGCCGGAGTGTGTCACACGGACACCCACGTGCAGGAAGGAGGGTACGACCTCGGCGAACGCGGATTCATGGAGATGACCGCACGAGGGATGGAGTATCCGGTCGTCATGGGCCACGAGACCGTGGGTGAAGTCATCGCGGTGGGAGATCGGGTGACTGGGGTGTCCGTGGGCGACAGGCGCCTCGTCTTCCCCTGGATCGGGTGCGGCGAATGCCGCCGGTGCGTACGCGGGGAGGACAACTACTGCGCGAAGAGCCAAGCCCTCGGGATCTTCCGCCCCGGTGGATTCGCCGAGCAGATCCTCGTTCCGCACGAGAAGTACCTCGTCGATATCGACGGGCTCGATCCGGCGTGGGCGGCGACCCTCGCCTGTTCGGGCGTCACCGCTTACTCCGCCGCCCATAAAGCGCTAGCCCATGTATCCGATGAGGATTGCGTTGCGGTGATCGGCACCGGCGGTGTGGGCTTGATGGCGATTGCAACTCTTCAAGCGCTGGGACATCGGAACATCGCCGCGGTCGACGTTCGTGCGGAGAACCTCGGCATCGCACGGGACATGGGAGCGACGATCACCGTCGACTCCTCTTCCGGAGATGGCGCGACCGGACTCATCGACGCTGCCGGCGGGCCTGTCGCCGCGGTCATTGATTTCGTCAACAACGGAGCCACTGTGGCACTCGGGTTCGATGCGTTGGACAAGGGCGGAACCTACGTCCACGTCGGTCTGTACGGCGGAGAGTTCCGACTTCCGACCGCGCTCATGGCGCTCAAGGCACTGTCGCTGCTCGGCAACTACGTCGGTTCCCTGTCCGAACTCATCGAGGTCGTCGACATCGCGAAGGCCGGCAGGTTGCCGAGGATCCCGATCGTGGCCGGGCCGCTGAGCGCTGATGGAGTCAACACCGGTCTCACCGGACTCCGCGAAGGAACCGTCGCCGGTCGAACTGTGCTCTCACCTGCGCCTGCCACCTGACCACGATGCGAGGCCCCCGCCCCCGGTCTCACCCCTCCGCGTCGAGGAACTCCGCACTCGCCACACTCGGGCCGGGCGGTCCGAAGGTCTCGATGAGGACGTCGGCGTCCCGGTACGAGGCGTGTCGCACCCAGCCCGGCTGTGCGGCGAGTGCGGTGTGGATCGCCTCGGCGTCCCGGTAGGCGCCGGGGATCGGATGACGCCAGTGCACGGCGACCAGCACCCCGCCCTCCTCGAGCGATTCCGCAGCGCGCGCGAGCGCATGCTCGAACTCCGCGTCGGCGAGGTAGTAGGCGAGCTCGCTGAGCACGATGAGGTCGAACCGGCCCTCCGGCCAGTCGTCGATTCCCGCGACCCGAAGGTCGACGTGGTCGGCGGGCACCCGACGGCGCGCCGACTCGATGGCCTGCGGGATGATGTCGGTGCCGATGAGCTGCTCGCACCTCTGCGCCAGCTGCGCGGTGAGGACGCCGATCGAGCATCCGGGCTCATAGGTGCGGCGGAACGTGCGCCGGGGCAGGATCGCGAGGGTGAGGGCGTACTTGCGCTCCTCGTACCACCGGTCGGCGAGGTTCCACGGGTCCTCGCCGTGCGCATAGAGGGCCGCGAATCCGCCGCCCGGATGCGGGAATACGATCTGGCGGCGGCGCAGCATCCGCTCCCGCACCTGCGGCGGCAGCACGACCGCGGTCTCCGGATCGTCGCCGGTCCGATCGACCGGCACCCCGTGCTCGAGGCTGATCTGCGATCGGAACGCTGCCACCGCCCGCTCGCGCGCGGTGAACAGCTCGTCGTCGACATCGATGGCGCGGGCGGCGTCCCACTCCACCTCGAGGTGCGCGCCCGGCAGTGAGTGCTGCCACAGCCACACCGGGAACTCCACGACACGGACGCTCGGGAACCGGGCGGCGGCACGGCGGGCGGCCCGGCCGCTCGCATCGTGATCGGGGTGCCCGTCCACACACAGCGGGGCCGCGAGCCATGTGCCCGCCGGCTGCTGTTCGAGGACCGCGGCGATACCGTCGACCGCCTGGTCCTCGCCGCCGGCGACATGACCATCGGGCAGGCCGAGGCGGATGCGGCGGATCCCGGCGCCGCTTCCACCTGCGGGTGCCAGCCTGTCGAACTCGGCAAGTGCCGCCTCGGATTCCCGGGTGCGGATCCGCGCGAGCTCCTCGGGGTCGATGGCTGCCGCCGGGTGGGAACCCTCTCCATCCGTCACGGCGACCACGGTCACCGGAACGCCCGCACGCACCGCCGCGCCGAGCAGCGCGCCAGCGCCGACGACCTCGTCGTCCGGGTGCGGGGCCACGACGACGAGCGCGGGCATGTCCACCGGCGCCCACCGGCCGTGCCGATCCCGCTCTCCCGCCCAGTGGGGAACTCCGGCCTCGAACGCGGCGAGGTCACCCGCCGAGGTGGTGGGCGCGTCCCGGCCGGAGAACGCGGTGGGGTGATCCGCCTCAGTCATCAGTGCCGCGCAGCGGGGTCGAATCGAAGCCGATGAGCGTGTCCCAGTGAGCTGCTGCGACGACGTCCACGTCGGCAGTCCCAGGCCCGTTCCCAGGCCCGGTTCCGGTGCTCGTACCGGCGGCGCCTGCCCGCTCGGCGTGGGCGCGCACCTCGGCGGCGATCGTCGCCTCGTCCGCCTCGGCATGGGTCTGCCGGATGTAGACGCCGAGGTCTGCCACCCGCTGGGCGTGCTCCCCGTCCGAACACAGTGGTCCGGCCCCGAGCGCCCGGCCGACCCGGTCGATGACGCCGGCTGCCATCCGGTCGATCCGCGTGCGCACGGTGAGCGCGCGGGCCATGAGCAGGCCGCGTTCGTCGTCCGGGTCCGCGTCGACGAACGCGGCCGTGTGCTCGAGGAGGCTCCAGCCGGCGGCGAGCTCGGCGGCGACCGCACCGGCATGGGCCCGGACGAGCGGAGATGCGTTCGCCCGCGCCGCCCGCTCGAACAGCGGCGCGGCCACGGCACGTGCACCGCCGAACCAGCAGGCGGCGACTCCCACCCCGCCGTGCCAGAACCCCGGCCGCTCGAGGTAGTCGGCGTGGCCGCCGAGGCGCCGGGCGGGCACGTCGTCGAACTCGACCCAGCCGGAATCGCTCGCGGCCATCCCGACCGCAGGCCAGGTGCCCGGCACCGCCCGGACCCCCGTCTGCCAGAGATCGACTGCGAAGAGGGCGACCTCCGCGGGCGAATCCGGGGTGCGTTCCCGGGTGGTGGCGGTGACGAGCGCATGGGTGCACAGCGAGGCGCCCGAGCACCACGGTTTGGTGCCGTGGAGGACCCAGCCGCTGGGTTGTCCTGAGCTCTCCGACGCGGTGAGGAGCGGCCGGGGCGGTTCGGCCGCCCACACGCCCCAGTGCGAGTCCGCGGTGACGAGCCCGGAAGCACCCAGATCCGTGGTGATCGCGATCGCGTCGGCATGGGCCTCGATGAGACGGCCGGTCACGATGTCCTCTGCGGTGAGCCGCGCGAGGTGCTCCCAGCGGCGAATCGTCCCGCCGCGCCCGGGCAGCGGCAGGGTGAGGGTGCGGAGCCGGGTCGCGAGTTCCCCGCGGGCAGTCGAATCGGTCGGGTGAGCGGTCATGGAACCATCGCCTTGAGGTCGTCGGAGAAGCCGCCGGGGGAGCGGCCGTGGGTGCGGCGCGAGGTCGCGACCGGGATGTCGAGCGCCCAGGCCACGGACAGGCCGGAGGCCGCAGCGCGCTGGACGAGGTCGACGTCCTCGTGGAGTGCGAGGGCGCTGAAGCCACCGAGTGCGCGGTACGCCTGCGCGGTGAAGCCGAGGTTGGCGCCGTGGATGTGATGGTGCCGGCCGGCCTCGATCTTGAGGGAGTAGGCGCTCGTCCACCGCTCGTGGAGGGGGTCGATCGCCGGGCCGGGTTCGAGGACCACGGTGCCGGCGACGAGGTCGGCGCCGGAAGCGCGATAGGCGAGGTGGCGGGAGAACCACGTGGACGGGACGGTGCTGTCCGCGTCGGTGGTCGCGAGCCACAGCGCGCTGCCCGCGGAGTCCGTGGGATCGCCGACAGCGCTCGCGGGACCGAGGAGGTGCTCGAACCCGGCTCGGCGGGCCGCACCGACGTTCCGTGCGTCGATCTCGACGACCTCGGCCCCGGATCGGTGGGCGATCACGGCAGTGGAGTCGGTGCAGGCGTCTGCGACGACGATGACGCGCGGCGCGATCCGTGCGGTCGCGGCGGCGGTGCGGAGGGAAGCGAGGGTGCGACCGATGAGCTCCGCCTCGTCGTGCGCCGGCACGACCACGCAGCACTCGACGCTTGCAGCTGAC
The DNA here is from genome assembly GCF_023072605.1 of Brevibacterium sp. R8603A2. Classification (NCBI taxonomy): domain Bacteria; kingdom Bacillati; phylum Actinomycetota; class Actinomycetes; order Micrococcales; family Brevibacteriaceae; genus Brevibacterium; species Brevibacterium sp. R8603A2. The sequence goes on along the minus strand of NZ_JALLGN010000009.1, from coordinate 5,083 downwards.
ACCGGTGCCTCCCCTGACGAGTGCGCCGTCAGGCGCACGCTCGTGGCACAAGGAGCCTTGTGCCCGGGAGCCATCTTAGCCGCCGTGCCCGAGAAGAAGGCTCAGATCCGACCTCTCGGTCAGCTCCAGTGCGCGGCCGACCGGCTGCGCACACTGTCGCGGAACTGCGCAGTCGACTTCTCAAGCAGCTCCCCGGTGCCCCAGTCGAGGATCACGGCGTATTGCCGGACGACATCGTGCACAGTGAGGTCGCCCGACCTGAACCGCGCTGCGACCTCAGCGGGGTCCGCATCGAGCCGGTCACCCCGCTCGCTCCGGATCCGCGCACGCAGATCGGTGGTCGCGTGGTGGTCGATCTCGAACTCGTCGAGCTCGGCATCGATCTCCCGGATCACCACCCCGTAGTCGATTGCGGCGCGATCGATCGAGACGTACTCGTCGATGACGTCCTCGAGCACCTCCTCTGCAGGGCGTTCGAGAGGATCGCCGAATCCTCCGCCGCCCGCGGAGGGCCGCTCGAAGACGTCCCCTGGGGCGAGCGCCACACTGGAGAATGTCGCTCCGAGGTATTTCGCGTCAGCGGTGCCGGGGTTGAGCCAGACTCCGTGGGGGACGGAGGGCAATCCGCCTTCGATGCCCCAGGTCACCGACCGTCCACGGTCGCAGCAGTAGCTCATGACCGTGCCGCTCGCATCCGTGAGAATGCCGCCCTTCTCGATCCCGCAGCCGCCCCGGAACCGTCCCGGCCCTCCGGAGTCGGTGCTGATGGCGTGCTTGGTGGTGATAACCGGACTCAAGCGCTCCTGGCCCTCGAGCGGTTGGACTGCCAGTCCGGTGCCGAACACGGGTGCGGTCGCGGAGGACCCGTCCTTGGTGGAGCGTCCGCCCCACCCGCCGGCCATCCAGTCGTACCACATGAAATACGGGTTGCCGGCGACCCGGCTGTCGTGGCCCCCGACGAGCAGGTACTCCAGATTGAACGCGCAGGCCATGGCGCGTTCCGGCATGATTCGACTCCACAGCTCGAACACCGCATTCATGACCTTCTCGTACGGTCCCGAGCAGAACCCGGTCACCGCGTGCGGCCATCCGGCGTTGACGACGGTCCCCTCCTCCCCGATGTCGGCGGTCACCGCCTGATAGAACCCGGAGTTGAGCGGCACCTCGGGGAAGAAGGTCTTCGTGCCGGCGTAGACCGCCGAGAAGGTCGTCCCGTAGCCAGAATTGAGGAAGGTCGAGACCGCTGGAGCAGAACCGGTGAGATCGTAGTGGATGCCGTTGCCGTCCAAGGTGAGTTTGACCCGGATCGGCACCAGCCCTTCGCCCTTCGCCGGGTCGGCGTCGATGTAGTCGACGGTCTCCCACTCGCCCCGGGGCAGATTCTTGAGGCTGGCGAGGACCGTGCGGCAGACGTAGTCCTGGGTCTCCTGCATCGCGTCGAGGACCGTCTGCTTCGAGTACTTGTCGACCAGACGGAGGACCTCGCGCTCACAGACCGCTGTCGCCTCCGACTGGGCGTGGAGGTCGCCCATCGCTTGGTCAGGCGCCCGGGTGTTGGAGACCAGGAGCTGTGCGACGTCGTGGAGGAACTCCCCGCTGCGCCAGATCCGGACCGGCGTGATGCGCAGCCCTTCACCGAAGTGCTCGCTCGCCGAGACGTCGAACGAACCGGGAACACTGCCTCCGATATCGGCCCAGTGACCCTTGTTCTGGGCGAATCCGATGATCTCGTCCTCGGCGAAGATCGGACGGATGAAGCTCACGTCGTTGAAGTGCGTTCCGCCGCGGTAGGGGTCGTTGATCGCGAACACGTCCCCGGGATTGATGTCGTCGCCGAACTCCTCCATCACGGCTTTGCACTGGAAGTGGAGGGTGCCGACGTGGACGGCGATGTCGGCGCTGCCCTGCATCACCGTGTTCCCCTCGCGATCGCACAGGGCCGAGGAGAAGTCGCGGGAGTAGATGACGAACGAATAGCACGTGCGAAGGATCTGCTCGCTCATGAGATCGACGCTCGTCGCGAAAGCATTCTTGAGGACTTCGAAGGTCACCGGATCCAATGCCCGGTGCGATGCGGTCGAGGAGTCGGCCCGCTGTGCCGTGTCCATGGTGGTCATCGCGCACTCTCGCTTTCATCGTGATCGGTTTCCGGCTCGGACGCGGTGTCCCGGTCGGTGAGGACGATGCGGATATTCATCCATTCGTCGATCTCTGCACGGGCATTCGGCGGCACCACTGTCGTCGAGTCGAGTTGGCTGATGATCGCGGGCCCGGTGAACTCCGTCCCGGCGGCCAGTCCCGCGCGCTCGTGGACCGGGGTTGGGATCCATCGGCCCTCGAAGTACACGTCTCGGACCTCGACCGGCTCGCCCGGGCTCTGCGGTGCGGTGTTCTCGGGCCGGAAGCTGGGCTTGGGGGTCTTCCCCAGGGCCTTGAGGTGGATCTGGTAGATCTCGACCGGGGTGTCGTCCTGACGGAACGCGTACTGCTTCTCGTGCTCCTCGTGGAAAGTCTGCACAGCCGCCTGCAGCGCATCGGGATCGGAACCGATCGGGACCTGGAGGGAGCGCCACTGGCCCTGGTACCGCATGGAGATCCCGCGTTCCAGCACGGCCTGGTCGTCGCTCACCCCTTCATGGCGCAGGCGTTCCGCGCCCTCGGACTCGAGGGCCCGGAACTGCTCGGCGAGGTCTTCGGCGTCGACCTCGGATGCACTGGCGGTGAACATCTGCGACAGGTCGTGCTGGATGTCCACGAGGAGGCAGCCCAGTGCCGAGGTGACACCCGGGCTGGGTGGCACGATGACGACCGGGATGCTGAGCTCGCGCGCGACCTCGGCGCCGTGGAGCGCGCCGGCGCCGCCGAACGCGATGAGCGCGAAGTCCCGCGGGTCGAGCCCGCGGCGGATCGAGACCAGCCGGACCGCATCGGCCATGTTGGCGTTCGCGACCTTGAGGATCGAGTCCGCCGCCTCGTCGACCTCGAGTCCGAGCGGCTCGGCGATCGTGCTGCGGATAGCCTGCTCTGCACGCCGACGGTCGAGGGTCATCTCGCCGTCGGCCAGATCGGTGCCGAGACGGTTGAGCCAGAGGTTCGCATCGGTGTTCGTCGGTTCCTCGCCGCCTCGGTCGTAGCAGGCAGGACCGGGTGCGGCACCTGCGGACTGGGGGCCGTTGCGGAGCGAGCCGGCGATGTCGATGTGCGCGAGGGAGCCGCCGCCGGCACCGATGGTGAGCACCTCGATGCTGGGGAAGACGATGGGGTGGCCGTACTCGACCTCCCATTCGTTGGTCACGCGCAGTTCGCCCTCACTGATGAGGGAGATGTCTGTCGAGGTGCCGCCCATATCGAGGCCCACCGCGTTGACATACCCGCACTGCTCCGCGATGTGCTTCGCGGCGATCGCCCCGGCGGCGATGCCCGATGCCGCCAGCCTGACGGGGAACTTCTTGACCATGGTCGAGGTCATGGAACCGCCGCCGGAGTGCAGGAGCAGCAGTTCTCCGGCGTAGCCGCCAGCGGTGAGCTTCTCGTCGAGCTGCTCGACGTATCCGGACACCAGCGGGCCGAGGACGGCGTTGGCGACGGTGGTGTTGAAGCGGTTGTGCTCGAATATCTCCGGCAGGATCTCCGCCGAGGTCGAGACGTTCGCATCGGGGAGGTGCTCGGTGAGGATCGCGCGCATCCGCTCCTCGTTCTCGGCGTTGGCGTAGGAGTTGAGGAAACACACTGCAACGGTGTCGACTCCCCGCTTCTTGAGCAGTGCCGCCAGTTGCCGCGCCTCGTCCTCGTCGAGGGGTTCGACGACGTTGCCGGTGTAGTCGATCCGCTCGGACACCTCGAACCGGTCGCGGCGCCGGATGTACGGTCCGCTGACATCTCGGTATGCATCCCACAGGTCGTCCTTCGTGCCGTCGCGGATCTCCAGGACGTCGCGGAAGCCCTTCGTGGTCACCATGGCGGCCTTGGGGAATTTCCTAGTGATGAGCGCGTTCGTCGCGACGGTGGTCCCGTGCGAGAAGAGCTCGACCTCGGAGAGGTCGATCCGGGCGCGTGCGACGCCGTTGAGGACTGCCTCCATCGGGTTGTCCGGGGTCGAGGGGACTTTTGTCACTCTCATGATCTGGGATTCTTCATCGAAGATGCAGACGTCCGTGAACGTTCCGCCGACATCGACTGCGACTCTGAGGTCTGCCACATCCACTCCTTCATTCGTGATGTGGTTCATATCCTGGGTGTGCGGAGTTGCCTCGTCAATGGATCAACTCAAGGATCCGACGGGTATCCTTGGGGAATCCACAAAGCAGGGAGTCTGAGGTGGAACGATCCCGGGAATGGGTGCTCGACCAACTTCTCATTGCGATGGCGCAAGAGGACCCGCTTGAATCTCTCGTGCGTCGCGCAGCGCGGGTCTGCAATGGTTCGGCACTCGTGATCAATGAGCACGGTGAGATCGTGCGAAGCGTCGGCGCTGCTCCGGGACAGCTGGTGTCCCGCTGGGTTCTCGACCCCCGGACCGGGCGGAAGTCCCTTGCGGACCGTGAGGTCGTCGGCGACGGTGGATCCGGCATCGCCGGGACCGTCGGCAAGTGGCAGGTCCATGCGCACCGGGTGTCGATTCGCCGAAGGACGTACGCGATCGTCGTCGCCGTGCTCCCGGGGAACCCGCGCTCCGAGATGCCGGCGCTCGTGCTCGATTGCGTGGCGAAGCTCCTTCGCTCTTTCGAGAGCCTGGAGACGTTCGCGATCACCACGCGACGCGAGGAATCGGCTCAGGTCCTCAAGGAGCTCATCGTCGGGGTGAGCCCCGGCCGTGAGGGGTCGATGTGGAATCGGCTCGCCGAGTTCGGCTTCGCGGCGTATCAACCGCTGCGCATCGCCCGGGCTTCCATCGTGACGGGGGTCGGAGATGCGCCCAGCCCGAGTTCACCGCAGACGATCCCGGACGGTGTACACCTAGGGCGTGTCCGATAAATGGTGTAGCCACGCAATAGCCGCGTTGAGTACGACTGCTGCGCGGTAGACGATGGCGAGTTTGTCGTAGCGGGTGGCCAGGGCCCGCCACTGCTTCAGGCGGCTGTAG
>NZ_JALLGN010000008.1:0-190220 GCF_023072605.1 Brevibacterium sp. R8603A2 | reverse complement strand
CGTTGTCCTCACGCAGCCGCTTGACCTCCGCCTTCAGCCGCTTCACCTCGACGGACTCCTCTCTCGTGACGCCGGGCCGGGTCCCGTCGTCGACCTCGGCCTGCGCCAGCCAGCGCCGCACGGACTCGGGTGAGACACCTTCCTGGCGAGCGACCGCGGCCGTCGCCGCGGTCAAGGTGGGGTACTCCTGGGCGTGGTCCCGCACGAGCCGCACGCACCTCGCGCGCAACTGGGGATCGATCTTCTTCGGCATGCTGTCCATCCTTCCGGACTTAAACAGCAGCGGCATCAAACCTGGGGCGGTTCAGATGGTTTTGCTGCCCCAGCCTTGCTGTTCTTGGCGGAGGAGAATTTCCTTCCCGATCGACCAGTACAGCTGGATCAGCTCAGTGTTGACCGTCCGCTGCGCCCGTGTCTGGGCCTGGTGGACACGCTGCTTGAGCGCCTCCAGCATGTGGCGATAACCATCGGGAAGAGCGACATCTGCAGAAGCCATACGCCTCATTGTCCCGGCATCCGGGTCTGCTGCGGGAATCGCTTCGCCCACCGGGTGTTAGACGAGTTGCAGGTCGGTGATGCAGGTGGCGCCTTCGTCGGTGGTGGTGAAGTCCGAGGTGCCTGTCCGGCCGTCGTAGCTGATCTCAATGGTGCCGTCGATGTCGCTGGGCACCCAGAAGCCGACGAACCCGTTGTCGAAGGTGGCCACCTGCTCGTCGACCACGACGTCCCCAGTAGTGCTGTCGGTGATTTCGACGTCGACGGCTGCGTTGCTGAGCTCACCCTGGCAAGTGGTCAGGCTGTGATAGAAGCAGTCATGTGTCTGCTCGACGTACGGGGCGATCGACAGATACGACAGGTTCTGCGGCAGGTCCAGGACCACTTCCTGCCTGTTGTCGGTCAGCACCAGCTCATCGGGATAGACCGATGCGATCAGGTCTGCTGGTCTTTCGGCTGTCTCGAGCCGGTCCAGATGATCGATGATCTCGACGGCATCCATGTCGTCGAGGTCGTAAGTGTTAAGGAACTCAGCCTGCGAGTCGGTGCTTGGTGATGGTTCGGAGTCTGCTGCCGGCGCGCATCCTGCCAGCACCAGCGAGAGTGTCGCTGCAGCGATCGCTACTCGTTTCACGTTCATCTCCTTGTCGTTCGGGCCGGTGCCCGAGGGTCAGCATGCGCAGGAGTGACGACTGCGAATGCGTGGTCTCACTGAATGGTCGGGGGTGTGTCAGATGATGGTTTCGAAGCCGCCGATCATGCCTTGCAGGCTGTTGACCCACTGGGTCCAGACGCCGCTGACGAGCAGCACGCCGATGATGATGAGCATCGCCCCGCCGATCCGGCTGATCAGCAGGTGGTGGTCTCTGGCCCACTGTAGCCCGCCGGTGCCCTTGACGATGAGCACGGCCACGACGATGAACGGCACTCCCAGCCCGAGGCAGTACATCAGCGTCAGCAGGGCACCGCGCCAGATGCCGTCGGTACCGGTTACCCCGAAGCTGGTCGACAGCGCCAGCACCGCCGCGAGTGTGGGACCCATGCACGGGGCCCAGCTGAACGCGAAGGTGGCACCCAGGGCGGGGGCGCCCCACAGCCCGGCCGGTGGACGCTTGGTGATGCGGGCGGTGCGCTGGAACATGCCGATCCCGCCCATGAACACGATGCCGGCGATGATGACGACCACACCCATCACGCGGTTGAGGACATCGGCCCAATGGCTGAGCAAGACACCGGCGAGACTGAACGCCAGGCCCATCGACACGAAGACTGTGGCGAAGCCGGCAATGAACAGGGAGACCCCGATGACGACCCGGCTGATCTTCCGGTCGGTCAAGGCGGCGGCGCCCAACCCGGTGACGTAGCCGACGTAGCCGGGGACCAGCGGCAGGACGCACGGGGAGAAGAACGACACCGCCCCGGCCAGGATGGCCACCGGGATCGCCAACAGCATCGGACCGGACAAGGCGGTCTGCGAAAAGATCTCACCGATGGAGGCTGTGAGTGTCATGCCGACTCCTCCACCACGTCACCAGTCAACGCTTTAAGGGTCGACGCGTCCACAGCTCCCATCACCCGCGCCGCCGCCCTGCCCTGAGCGTCCAGGACGACGGTGGACGGGACCGCCTGCGCGGGCAGCACCGCACCGAGCGCTGCCACACCGAGGCCGTCCTGATCGAGCATGGACGGAAACGTCAGATCGAACGTCCTGGCGAACGCGTCGGCGGCCGGTGCCTCATCGCGAACATTGATGCCCAAGAACTTCACGCCGTCTTCTTGGTACCGCTCGTAGTTGGCCTGCAATGCCGGGGCTTCCTTGCGGCACGGGGGGCAGGCGGCGTACCAGAGGTTGAGCACCACCGGGGCGCCGCGCCAGTCGGCAAGGTCAAAGGCGGTGCCGTCGGTGTACTCGCCGGCCAACTCGATCGGCTCACCCCGCTCACCGATGGGCAGTTGGGTGATGACGCCGGCCCCGGAGATGTAGCCCTGCTCATTGACCTCCGGCACCTGGTCGGCCAACTCGTCGGCATCGCTGCCGCACCCGGCCAGGCCAAGCGCGAGGAGGACGGTTAACGAGCCTGACCGGCGGATCATCGAACGACGCGACAGAGGTGAGAGCATCCTTCTTCTTCGACTCGCAGGAAAACGATTCCCTCCATTCTGGTCGAGCCGGAGATGGTGAAAGGACCAGGCTTCTTGAAGATTTGACAAAGATTGCCCGGGTGACAGCCCCGCCGAGGTGAGGCGGGTTACATTCGAATCAGCGCGTGGCCCGACGGTGCCGTGCTGTCTCCCCGGAAGTTCAATTCCCTGACAGGTCAACTCGGAGGCCAGGATGAGCGAACACAGCGGACATCTGCCAGTCGACGGAGACCGCAAAGCCCTCCGGATCTCCGGGTGGCTGACGGGAGTGTATTTCGTCATCGAGCTGGTCATCGGGCTGTGGTCCGGGTCGGTCGCGGTGATCTCCGATGCCTTCCACACGTTCTCGGCTGTCGGCGGGGTGCTGATCGCGCTGGTCGCCCAGCGTCTGAGCCAACGCCCCGCCACTGCGCAGGAGACTTTTGGGTGGGCCCGCGCGGAGATCATCGGGGCGCTGTTCAACGGACTCTTCCTCGCCCTGATGGCCGCCTACGTGTTCTACATGGGTGCCATGCGGCTGGCCGATCCGATCGAGCTGCCCACCACGGTGATGCTCTGGGTGGCCACCGGTGGCATTGTCACCGAGCTCATCGCGTTCTGGTTGCTCTACCAACGTCAGAAGACGAACCTGAACATCAAGGGCGCGTTCTGGCACATCCTGCAGACCTTCGTCGGCAGCCTCATCATCATCATCTCCGCGGTGGTCATCCGACTGACAGGCTTCCTCGCGATCGACCCGCTGCTGGGCATGGTCTTCGGCGTGGTGCTGCTGTGGGCATCGTGGACCATCATCCGCTCAGCCCTGAGAATCCTGCTCCAGGGCACCCCCGAACACCTCGACCTGCCGGCAGCGATCACAGCGCTGGAGGAGATCGACGGGGTTGAGGACGTCCACCACGTGCACGCCTGGACCATCACCTCAGGGCGCACCGTCTTCTCCGCGCACCTGCACGTGGTCAACCCGGCCCAGCATGAGGCCGTGCTGGAACAGGCGACCGATTTGCTCACCGACCGGTTCGACATCTACTTCTCCACGCTGCAGATCGAGCGCACCTGCCCGGCCGAGGCCGCCACGAGCATCGACATCACCAGACCCCCCGAGCGCGGGACGGGCCCGGGCATTTGAAGGTTTGACGAAGATTCCGGCCGCAGAGGGCGCTGAGGACTGTGTGCCACCTGAACTGGGGACAGACTGGGTACATGCGGACTGAACGAACCGACCACCACCCTGGCGGACGCATCGTCGTCGCCGAGGATGAAAAGCCTCTGGCGCAGATGGTGGCGACCTATCTGAGTCGAGACGGCTTCCACGTTGAGCAGGCACACACCGGAGTCCAGGCGCTCGACAGCGTCAGGGCCGAGGAGCCTGACGTGCTGATCCTCGACCTCGGACTGCCCGGGCTGGACGGCATCGAGGTCTGCCGTCGCGTGCGGGCGATGTCGGAGTGCTATGTGCTGATCCTGACCGCCCGGGGGAGCGAGAACGACAAGCTCCTGGGGCTTGCCGCCGGCGCGGATGACTACATCACCAAACCCTTCAGCGTCCGGGAACTGGTCGCCCGAGTCCACGCCGTGCTCAGGCGTCCCCGCACCGGAAACCCACCCCAGGATTCCGTCCGCGTCGTCGGTGATCTCACCATCGACCTCGCCGGCCACGAGATCCGGCGGGCTGACGCGGTGCTTCCCCTGACGCGCACCGAGTTCGACCTGCTGGTCGCCTTGTCTGCAGCACCCAACCGCGCGCTCTCCCGCCGGCAGCTCATCGACGCCGTCTGGGACACGTCGTGGGTCGGCGACGAACGGATCGTCGATGTCCACATCGGCCATCTGCGGCGCAAGCTCGGCGAGGAGCCCGACGGTGGCGGCCTCATCGAGACCGTCCGCGGCGTCGGATACCGAATGGTGCCCCGATGAGACTGCGCAACTCCGGCTTGGCCGCCCGCCTGTTCGCCACCCAGCTGATCGTGGTGGCGGCAAGCCTGCTCGGAGCGGTGGCAGTCGCCACCCTGGCCGGGCCCCCGCTGTTCCACGAACACCTGGAGCTGGCCGGCATCCCGGGGGGATCCTCGGAACTGTTCCATGTCGAGCAGGCCTACCGCGACGCGAACCTGATCACCCTGGCGGTGGCATTGGGCACCGGTCTGGCCTGCGCGCTCCTGGCCAGCTTCCTGCTCTCCCGCACGATCCGCACCCCGCTGGAACAGCTCACCGCTGCGGCAGCCGAAGTTGCCCATGGCAACTACGACGTGCGCGTTCCGGTGCTCGGCGCCGGCGTCGAGCTCGATTCCCTGGCCCGGGCGTTCAACATGATGGCCGACCAGCTGACACGCACCGAGGAGACACGGCGACGCATCCTGTCCGACCTCGCCCACGAGATGAGCACCCCGGTCTCGGTCCTCTCCGTCTACCTCGAGGGGCTGCAGGACGAGGTCGTCGAGTGGAACCCCACCACCGACGCCGTGATGGCCGAACAGCTGGCACGCCTGACACGCCTCGTCGAAGACATCGACGATGTCTCCCGCGCCGAGGAGGGCCGGATCGACCTCGACCCGGCCCCCCTGCCCCTCGCCGACCTGCTCGAAACTTGCGCCGCCGCAGTCCGGGAGAACTATGCGGCCAAGGGAGTGACGCTCACCACCGCGGCCGACGCCGACGTCCTGATCGCCGACCGGCAACGGCTGGCACAAGTCCTCGACAACCTCCTGTCGAACGCCCTGCGCCACACCCCACCGAAGGGAACCGTCTCCCTCACCGCCACCGGCACCAGCGACACCGTGCTCATCCGCGTCACCGACACCGGCGACGGCATGACCGCCGACCAGCTCACCCACATCTTCGAACGCTTCTACCGCGGCGACACCGCCCGCGACCGCGACCACGGCGGCTCCGGCATCGGCCTGACGATCTCCCACGCCCTCATCGCAGCTCACGGCGGCACCCTCACCGCCTCCTCCGCCGGCCCCGGACACGGCTCCGAGTTCACCATCGAACTGCCCCGCACCCCTGGAAAGGCCTACCCGTGAGAACAAACACCTTTACTCACATACCCCCCGGGGGTATAGTCGGGGTTGTTGGAGGCTCTCTCCACCTCTCCGAGCCCACTAGTCAGGAGCACATCATGACCGCGTCCTCCCGCCAGCTGCCCCTCGCATCGGCAGGATGTGCCTGCTGCGCACCAGCCGACACCGCCACTGCAAACGCAACCGGCAGCAGTGCTGAGCCGGTCTCCACGGTCACGCTCGCAGTGGAGGGGCTGACCTGCCAGGGCTGCGCCTCGCGGGTAACCAACGTCGTGCAAACACTGGATGCGAACGCCCAGGTGGACGTCACGCTGGTGCCCCACGGCCAGTCCACTGTCACGGTGAACAGCAGCGCACCGGTGGACTCTGCGGCGCTGCAATCGGCGCTTTCCGCGGCCGGTTACCCCGCAGCAGAAGCCTGATCGGCTACCCATCCCCGACTGTGAAGGACAACGATGAGCAATCCGGAGCACCACCACCAGCACCACGACGATCACCTCGACGCGGGCAGCCACGGACAGGCGATGCCGCAGGGACACGGGCACTCCGCCCTCGATGAACGCCCGGCACCGGCCCACGGTGGTCATGCCGGGCACGACCATGACGAGCATGCAGGCCATGGGGAGCACGCCGGGCACAGTGTTGCGATGTTCCGGAACCGGTTCTGGGTCAGTCTGATCCTGTCGGTGCCGGTCGTCATCTTCAGCCACATGGTCGCCGACCTGCTCGGCTATCAGGTGCCCGAGTTCTTCGGCTCGGCTTGGATCGCCCCGGTGCTGGGCACGGTCATCTACGTCTACGGCGGCATGCCCTTCCTCAAGGGCGGGCTCAATGAGCTGAAATCGCGGCAGCCGGGGATGATGCTGCTGATCGCGATGGCCATCACCGTGGCCTTCGTCGCCTCCTGGATCACCAGCTTGGGCATCGGCGACTTCATGCTCGACTTCTGGTGGGAGCTGGCACTGCTGGTCACCATCATGCTGCTGGGCCACTGGATGGAGATGCGTGCACTCGGTGCGGCATCCGGCGCGCTCGACGCGCTGGCCGAACTGCTGCCCGACGAAGCCGAAAAGGTCACCGATCTGGGCATCATCACCGTCCCGATCGCCCAGCTGCGCATCGGCGACACCGTCCTGGTCCGGTCCGGGTCCCGGGTTCCGGCCGACGGACGCATCATTGACGGGCGCGCCGAGTTCGACGAGTCCATGATCACCGGCGAATCGAAGCCCGTCGCCCGCGAGCTCGGCGACACGGTGGTCGCCGGCACCGTCGCCACCGACAACGCGGTACGTGTGAGGGTGGAGGCCACCGGCGGGGACACCGCCCTGGCAGGCATCCAGCGGATGGTCGCCGAAGCCCAGGCGTCCTCGTCGCGGGCGCAGGCGCTGGCTGATCGCGCCGCGGCGCTGCTGTTCTGGTTCGCGCTGGTCGCGGGCATCATCACCTTCGCCGTCTGGCTGCTGCTCGGCTTCCCCGACCAAGCGGTGATCCGCACGGTGACGGTGCTCGTCATCGCCTGCCCGCACGCGCTCGGCCTGGCGATTCCGCTGGTGATCGCCATCTCAACGGAGAAGGCCGCCCGGTCGGGCGTGCTCATCAAGAACCGGCTCGCGCTGGAGCGGATGCGCTCGATCGACGTCGTGCTGTTCGACAAGACCGGCACTCTCACGCAGGGCGCGCATGCGGTCACCGGGATCACCCATGTCACCGGCACCACCGCCGGGCGGGTGCTGGCGCTGGCAGCTGCCGCCGAGGCCAACAGCGAACACCCGGTGGCACGTGCGATCACCGCAGCGGCAGCCGAGGACCCGGAAGCGGCCTCGACTCGTCTGCAGGCCAGTGAGTTCACCGCCGCCGCCGGTCGCGGGGTCCGCGCCATGGTCGAGGGTTCCGAGATCACCGTCGGCGGGCCCAACATGCTGCGCGACTACGGATTGGAATCCCCAGCCGAGATCGCCGCCGACGTCGAGGAATGGACCCAGCGCGGCGCCAGCGTCCTGCACATCGTCCAGGACCGGACCATTATCGGCGCGGTCGCCCTGGAGGACCGTGTGCGGCCGGAATCCCGGGCCGCGGTCCACGCCCTGCAGGAACGCGGCGTCAAGGTCGCGCTCATCACCGGTGACGCGCAGCAGGTCGCCGACGCCGTCGGCCGCGACCTCGGCATCGACGAGGTCTTCGCCGAAGTGCTCCCGCAGGACAAGGACTCCGCCGTCATCGACCTGCAGAACAGGGGACTGTCGGTGGCGATGGTCGGCGACGGCGTCAACGACGCCCCCGCCCTTGCCCGTGCAGATGTCGGCATCGCCATCGGGGCGGGCACCGACGTGGCGATGGAATCGGCCGGGGTCGTACTGGCCGGCAACGATCCACGGGCAGTGCTGTCGATGATCGACCTGTCCCGGGCCAGCTACCGCAAGATGATCCAGAACCTGGCCTGGGCGACCGGCTACAACGTCCTCGCCGTCCCGCTGGCCGCCGGAGTCCTGGCCCCCATCGGGCTCGTGCTCTCCCCGGCCGTCGGCGCGATCCTGATGTCGCTGTCGACGATCGTCGTCGCCCTCAATGCACAGCTGCTGCGCCGCACCGAACTCAACCCGGCATGGCTGGCACCAACCCCGACTGAGACGTCCCGACCAGAAACCGTCCACCACCAAGGAAAGGTCACATCATGAAGCGCACACCACTGGCAGTTGCGGCAGCCGTCGCCGGCACGCTGATCCTCTCGGCATGCGCCGGGAACGCCGACCCCGGCAGCACAGGGGAAGATCCGGCCCCTGAGACCTCGGTCGTCACCGATACCGCCGGCTCCGGTGAGGAGATCTCCGAGGAGCACAACGATGCCGACGTCATGTTCGCGCAGATGATGATCCCGCACCATCAGCAGGCCGTCGAGATGAGCGAGACCCTGCTGGCCAAGGACGACATCCCGCAGAACGTCGCTGACTTCGCCCAGGGAGTCATCGACGCGCAGGGGCCCGAGATTGACCGGATGAACGCCATGCTCGAAGCCTGGGGCCAGGAACCCATGGGCGACATGGGTGACTCGGGCGGTCACGGCGGTCACGGCGGCATGAGCGGGATGATGAGCGAGGACGACATGCAGCAGCTCGAAGACGCCACCGGCACGGAGGCCGCGAAACTGTACCTGGAACAGATGACCAGACACCACGAGGGCGCCGTCGAAATGGCCGAACAGCAGGTCGCCGACGGGCAGAACCCACAGGCGAAAGCCCTGGCCGAGCAGGTCATCGAAGACCAGGAAGCAGAGATCCAGGAAATGAAGACGATGCTCGACCAACTCTGACCACTCGGCGACGAGCCGACCGGGGTCACGCCAGCGCACCACCTCGAAAGGAATGAGCATGGACACCAAGATCAAAGTCGCGGTGAACGGGTACGGGGTCATCGGCAAACGCGTCGCCGACGCCGTCCTGGCCCAGGACGACATGGAACTCATCGGCGTCAGCGACGTCACCGCCGATTACCGGGTCGCGGCCGCCGCCGCGCGCGACATCCCCGTCTTCGCCTCCACCTCCGAGGCTTATCAGGAGATGCGTGCCTCCGGGCATGCCGTGGCGGGTGAGCTGCCTGACCTGCTCGATCAGGTTGATGTGGTCGTGGACTGCACCCCGGCCAAAGTCGGGGCGGGAAACCTCGACCTCTACCGAGCTCATCACGTGAGATCGGTGTTTCAGGGCGGGGAGAAGCACGATCTCACGGGACATTCCTTCGTCGCCCACGCCAACTACAGCTCCGCCCGCGGCCGCGACACCACCCGGGTCGTCTCGTGCAATACCACCGCGACCGTGCGCACCCTCACCGCGCTGAAGAACGTCGGGCTGCTGTCGAAGGCACGCGGAGTGCTCATCCGACGCGCCACCGACCCCTGGGAGTCCGACCACTCCGGGATCATGAACACGATCGTCCCCGAGGGGCGCATTCCCAGCCACCAGGGACCCGACGCCCAGACGGTGGTCCCTGACCTCGACGTCGTCACCATGGCAGCGAAAGGGGCCCATACCCAGAACCACCTGCACTACTGGACGATCGAGCTCACCCGCCCCGCCGAGAAGGCCGAGGTCCTCGAGGCCTTCCGGACGGTGCCCAGGATCGCGGTCGTCCGCCGCTCCGATGGCATCGTGGCGGTCAACAGCACCGCCGAGCTGATGCAGGACCTCGGCAGGCCCCGCGGGGACATGTACGAAGTCGCAGTCTGGCAAGACATCCTCACCGTGGACGGCACCGAACTGTTCTGCACGTATACGGTCGACAACCAGGCCATCGTGACCCCGGAGAACATCGACGCGATCCGCGCCCTGACCGGTCCGGTCGAGGACGGTGAAGAATCCATTCACCGCACCGACACAGCGCTGGGGGTGCGCCGCGATTTCGTGAGGTCACTAGGGCGTGTCTGACAATGATGTGGTTCGCTGGCTGAGAGCCTGGGAGCATGTCGAGATTCCAACTGCTCACGGATGCTCAATGGTCGCTGATCGCTGACTTGCTGCCTGCTCCGACCGGCCGCAGGGGCCGGCCCTTCGCTGATGCCCGCCAGATGGTCGAGGGCATCATCTACCGCTACCGATGCGGGATCGCCTGGCGGGACCTGCCCGAGACGTTCGGCAAGTGGCAGACGGTATGGACCTGGCATCGCCGGATGGCCGGCGACGGCACCTGGGACACCGCGCTGGCCCGCTTGACCGCTCACGCTGCCGCTGCCGGCCAGCTCGACTGGTCGCTGTCGGTGGACTCCACGATCGCGCGTGCTCATCAACACGCAACGAACATCACGCGCCTAAAAAAGGGACTCGTCGAACTACACGAATCCGGACGTCGAGCCGCCTGACCACGCGCTGGGCCGGTCCCGGGGTGGGCTGTCGACGAAGACCCATCAGCTCGTCGACGGCCACGGACTGCCGTTGGTCACCGTGTGCACCGCCGGCCAGGACGGCGACTGCCCGATGCTCATCCCGCTCATGGATCAGCTGCGGGTCCAGCGCCCCGGACTCGGTAGCGCCCGCACCCGGCCGACAGCACTGCTGGGCGACAAGGCGTACTCCTCGCGGGCCAATCGTGCCTACCTGCGCAGCCGCCGGATTGAAGCAGTCATCCCCGAGCCGAAAGATCAACAGGGCCACCGCAAGCGCCGCGGCTCCAAGGGCGGCAGGCCGCCGAAGTTCGACGCCGAGAAGTACCGGGGCAGGAACGTCATCGAGCGCGGCTACAGCCGCCTGAAGCAGTGGCGGGCCCTGGCCACCCGCTACGACAAACTCGCCATCGTCTACCGCGCAGCAGTCGTACTCAACGCGGCTATTGCGTGGCTACACCATTTATCGGACACGCCCTAGCGGAATCCCGCCTGCACGAGGGTCTTCTTCGGAACGAGGATCATCATCGGGCAGGGCATCGTCGGATGATGATCCTCAGCGGCAATTCCCCGTGTGCGCTTCGCACCACGGGGTCGTGCCCGGGAAGCGGGCGCGGTTGCGCGCGACCCACTGATAGGCGCGATCGAGCAGCTGTTCGACGCCGGGGGTCCGGGCCACCCGCTCGAGCGGGCCGCGCCTCCCGGCTCTATCGACACGGTCGTCCGGGCCGGGCCCGAGGGGCCCACCGGATCCGTGCCGCGCACGGGATTCGAGGCGCGCACCGGGCCCGAGGCCCGTTCGGGATCCGAAGCCCGCTCTGGATCCGATGAGTGTGTCGAGGATCGCGGCGACGGCCTGCGCACCTCCGGCCCGCTCGCCTCCGGGGCCGATGGCCCACAGCTGGTACTCCGCCTGCGCGCGGGTGACGCCCCAGCGCTCCCGCACCCCGGGCACCTGGTGTGCGAGGAACGTGATCCGTCCGTGGGTGTCGCGTGCCTCGACGGCATTCACGCAGCGGGTGCAGAACCCGCAGTGGCCGTCGAAGAGCACGGTGAGCGCAGCGGGCCGAACGCTGCGATCCGCGCGATCCACGGCAGATCGATCCGCTGCCGGCCGGGCCGCTGCAGACCGATCCTCGGAGGACTCCACCTCCGCACCACTCGCGGTCATCGCACTCCGGACTTCTTCATCCGGTTCGCTCCGACGATCCAGAGGATGATGCCGATGATGAGGATGAGTCCGCCGACCACGGCCGCCATCGAACCGCCGACGACTCCGAGCACCCCGCCGGCGATTGCGCCGCCGGACACGCTGGGTGCGACGAGCACCTCGGGGTTCGAGCAGGTGAGCTCATAGGTGCCGGCCTCGGTGGTCGTGAAGCCGCCGTTCGACTGATACTGGGCGCCCTCGTGGGTGAAGTTCGTGTTGATCGGGTTCTCGATCGAGTGCACCTCGGCCTGGCCGGGCGGGTATACAGTGCACACCGCCGGCGCCGCGCCGTCGGGCACGTAGAGGTAGAGGTCCTCGTCCGCCTCGGCGGTCACGGTGCCGCTGGACACGATGGTCGTCATCCGGTCCTCGCTCGGCACCGCGTTGCCGAACCCGATCACGCCGGTGACGATCGCCGCGATGATGCCGACGACGGTGATCGCGAGGCCGGTCCAGGTCAGCCCCTGCCCCCAACGCTTCATCTTCCGGCCCGGCTGCGGGCCGTAGCCGTGTCCGGGGGCACCGGAGTGGTTCGCTCCCGGGCTGCCGGCACCGGGTCCGGGAGGCGGTGCACCCTGCCCACCCTGCGGCGGAGCGCTCTGAGGCGGAACACCCTGGGGCGGCCCTCCGGCGGACGACCCACCGAACTGTGGCCCTCCGAACTGTGGATCGGACGGTTGCTGGTTGGGAGGCGGGGGAATGCTCATGTCACCTTCTCGGTCTCGCGGGCCTGGTGGGATTGCACTCCGCTCATTCTCTCCCGCCTCGACGGAGGTGTCACACACATGCGGCACGAATGGCGGCAAACCCGAGGGGAGCGGCGGGTTATCCCGAATGCACCGCATCTCCCCTCGTCACCGGCCTGCACCTCGCCTCGGGCGGATGACGAAGACGACCGAACGCTGTGCCCGGACGAACGCACTCGGAGAAGCGCCGACGGACGAGCACCGCACCCGGGTGCGCACCGCGCCCGGGTGCGCACCGCGCCGGGCTGGCACCGCGCCCGGACCGACACCGTCAGACGAGCACGGAGAGCACGGTGAGAGTGACCGTCGTCCACACGACATGGGCGGTCACCGCCGCCACCACCCGACCGGTCCAGGCGCGCAGCCACGCGAAGGGCACGCCGAGCACCACGGTGGCGACGACGAGGGCGGGGTTGATCGTGGCGCAGGTGATGATCGCGTAGATCACCGTCGACCACAGGACGGGGCGACGGCGGAACAGGGCGAACACTCCCCCGCGGAAGGCGAGCTCCTCCGTGGCCCCGACGAGCAGCGCGGTGATGAAGACCGGAGTGAAGTTCTCGGCGCGGATCGGACCGAGGACGCCGACGATGAGGTCCGCGGTCCAGGGCAGGAGCGAGAGCACCCATGCGCCGATGATGCTCACGATGCCGACGGCGAAGCCGCCCAGTGCACCGAGCCCGATCGCGCGGCCGAGCGAGGCCCGTTCCGCGGAAGTGCGCCCGTCGCGGATCGCGAGCCCGGCGATGTACACCGCGACCCAACAGGCGGCGAGCACGAACGAGAACTGGAAGAAGAGCGCGGTGTCATATCCGACGACGAACGTGCCGTAGAGGAACCCGGCGCCGATGAGCAGGCACAGGGCGATGACCGCGACGGCCGCCCACGGCGGGCGGCGGTCGACGGGGGCCTCCGGGTGCTGCGCGTGCGCCACACCGTCGATACTAGGGGAAGCACCCCGGCGGGATTCATCCCCGCGTCCGTCACCCCAGCGAACAGGAGCCCCATGCGCGTCTTCGTCTCCGGAGCCACCGGCTACCTCGGTTCCCGGCTCGTCCCCGCCCTGCTGGCCGCCGGGCACGAGGTGACCGCCGGGGCGCGCGCCCCGGAGCGGCTCGCGGAGTTTCCGTGGGCGCAGCTGGTGCGCGCGGCCGAGTTCGATGTGCTCCGCCCGGACACCATGCCCGCGGCCCTGACCGGGTGCGATGCGGCGGTGTACCTCGTCCACTCCATGGCCGACCGCGACTTCGCTCGGATCGATGCCACGGCCGCAGCGGAGTTCGCCCGGGCGGCCGAAGCAGCCGGGCTGGACCGGATCGTGTACCAATCGGGGCTCGTCCCTGCCGACTGTCCGCAGGTGCGCACCGACCTGTTCACCGGGGCGAGCGCGCGGAACGCGACCCGGCACTCCGAGCACGTGCGCTCCCGCCTCGAGGTCGAGCAGATCCTGCTCGCGGGTGCGGTCCCGGCGCTGTCGCTGCGGGCTGCGATCATCGTCGGCGCCGGGTCGACGAGCTTCGAGCTCGTCCGGCGCCTCACCGAGCGCCTGCCGGCGATCCCGGTCCCCGGCTGGATGCACCACTGGGTGCAGCCGATCGCTGTCGTGGATGTGCTGCGAGCGCTGACATGGGCGATCAGTTCGACGCGCACCGGTTTCATCGACATCGGCGGGCCCGATGTCATGACCTACCCCGACTTCATCCGGCTCTACGCCTCGGTCGCGGGCCTCCACCGGCCGCACGTGCCTGCCGGTCCGGTGCCCGCCGAGGCGGTGGGCCCGGCCGTCGCCCGCATCACCGGCCTGCCCGCACCGGTCGTCACCGCGCTCGCGCACAGTGTCGCCGAGGACATGATCTGCACCCACCCGGGCGCCGACGACTGGTTCTCCGATGCTCCGCGGCTCGACACCGCCTCGGCGATCCGCCGTGCGCTCAGCCCCACCCGCACCGGCACCACCCCCGGCGGCGACCCCCAGACCGGCGCCGACACCGACCCGCGCTGGGCCGGCGGGAACGTGGAGATCGATGGCGCCACCCGGTTCCGCAGCTCCTTCGGGCACGTGCTCCCCCTCGATCGCGCGCGCCCCGGGCGTCTGCGGTTTCCGCGGCAGTAGGTCCAGCAGATGCACGCCGAGGCAGGTGAGATGGAGGCGGGTGAGACGGAGGCGTCTGCACGGTCATTAGTTCCACGGTGGAACAACTCCAGCGGTTCCGAGTAGTCAGAACCGCACTGAAACATCTACCGTGGAACCATGACCCCTGAGGATCAATCCGATCACACTGCCGATCACATAGTCGATCCGGCTCGCGACCCGATAGGCGATCCCGCTTCCGAACCCGTGGTCGAGCATCTGCCGGACGACACCGCCGCGGCAGGCGCCCCTGCCGACAGCCGCAGCCCGCACCGGCACGAGGCCGGGTTCTCCTCGCTGTTCCTGCTCCAGAAGTTTACCGTCGAATCGGAGCGCTACTTCGAGACGGCCCGCCGCACCGAGCACATGGGCCACACCGATGTGCATGCGGTCAACGCCGTCGTCGAGGCCGACCGGCGCGGCTATCCGATCACTCCCACGGACCTGCGCCGGCGCCTCGTGCTGTCCGGGCCGGCGACCTCGGCGGTCATCGACCGGCTCGTGCGCAACGGGCACCTCACCCGCCACCGCTCCGATGCGGATCAGCGGGCGGTCAACCTCCACGCCACGGAGAAGGCCCGGCAGCAGGGCGCGGACATGTTCGCCCCGCTCGTCGAGCACATGATGCGCGTCATGCGCGGGGTGCACCCCGACGACATCGAGATGTTCGACGCCCTCATCGTCATGCTCACCCGCGCCGTCCAGCACGCACAGGAGGAGGTCGCCGCCGGCCAGGCCGAGCGCGGCCCCGCGGCACCGGATGCGGCAGACACCTCGGCGACCGGCGAGGCCGACACCACGATCCCGGACGAAGCCGGACCCTCGGCTCCGGACGCGGACGGCGGTCCCGCATGACCCCGCGCCCCGCCGACCTCTACACCGCCACCGCCCAGCGGGCCGCCCACCAGGTGCTCACCCGCTATTCGACCTCGTTCTCGCTCGCGGTGCGCACCCTGCCGCCCCCGGTCCGCGCCGACATCACGAGCATCTACGGCATGGTCCGGGTCGCCGACGAGATCGTCGACGGCGCCTGGGACACCGCCGACCCGGCCGAGGCGCGCGCCGAGCTCGATCGGTTCGAGCACCGGATCGAGGCCGCGGTCGCGCAGGGATTCTCCTCCGATCTCATCGCGCACGCCTTCGCCCGCACTGCCCGCGACACCGGGATCGGCCCGGACCTGTGGCGGCCGTTCTTCGCCTCGATGCGCTCCGACACCGAGCACGACGGTCACGACGCGGACGGCCTGGCGACCTACGTGCACGGCTCCGCCGAGGTCGTCGGCGAGATGTGCGTGCGCGGATTCTTCGACGGCGCGCCGCTTCCCGCGAGCCGCGAGCACGAGATCACCGAGGGAGCGCGCGCCCTGGGGGCGGCGTTCCAGAAGATCAACTTCCTGCGCGACCTCGGGGAGGACGCCGCGCTCGACCGCGCCTACTTCCCCGGGGTGGACCCCCGCTCCCTCACCGAGGAGCAGAAGACCACGATCGTCGCCGACATCACCGGCGACCTCGACCTCGCCGCCACGCGCATCCCACACCTGCCGCGCGGGGTCCGGCCGGCGGTGTGGACCGCGCACGGGATCTTCGACGAGCTCACCCGGATCATCGCGCGCACTCCGGCGCACCGCGTGAGCACCACACGGATCCGGGTGTCGAATCCGCGTAAGCTCGCACTGGCTGCGGCTGCCGCCGCCGGCCGACCGCGCTCAGGCAATCGCGTCGGCCGCCCACCACGCACCCGGACATGCGTCCGGACCCGAGGAGTCGCATGACCCGCACCGCGCAATCCTCCGCCGCGCAGTCCTCCACCGCGCAGTCCTCCGCCGCACAATCGTCCGCCGCGTCGCCCTCCACTGCCCGGACCGAGGTGCCCCGCACCGTCGTCATCGGAGCGGGGATCGCGGGCCTCGCCACCGCCGCTCTACTCGCCCGCGACGGCCACGCGGTCACCGTGCTCGAGCGCAACTCCTGGCTGGGCGGCCGCGCCGGCATCCATCGCGAGTCGGGCTTCACCTTCGACACCGGGCCCAGCTGGTACCTCATGCCCGAGGTGTTCGACCACTTCTTCCGGCTGTGCGGCACCTCGAGCGCCGAGCAGCTCGACCTCGTCCCGCTCGATCCCGGCTACCGGGTGTTCGCCGAGGACGGGCTCACCGTCGACGTGCCCTGCGGCCGCGACCGGGTGAGGGAGCTGTTCGAATCGCTCGAACCCGGCAGCGGAGAGCGCCTCGACACCTATCTCGACTCCGCATCCGATGCCTACGACCTGGCGCTGCGCCACTTCCTCTACAGCACCTTCCGATCGCCGGCCGCGCTCGCCGACCCCGCGATCCTCAGGCGGCTCGGACCGCTGGCCGGCATGCTCACCGGCTCGCTCGCCGATCGGATCGACGCCACCGTGACCCACCCGCTGCTGCGGCAGATCCTCGGCTACCCCGCGGTGTTCCTCGCGATGTACCCGGAGCGGGCACCCGGCATCTACCACCTCATGAGCCGCCTCGACCTCATCGACGGGGTGCAGTATCCGCGCGGCGGCATGCACACGATTATCGACGCGATCGAGCGGCAGGCCCGCGCCGCCGGGGTGGAGATCCGGACCGGGGCCGAGGTGGTCGCCCTCCCGGTCGCACCGGCCGGCCGGCGCGGCACCATCACCGAGGTCGTCGCCCGCACCGAGTCCGGCCTCGAGGTGTTCGAGTGCGACCATGTCGTCGCCGCCTGCGACCTCCACCACCTCGAGACCCGGCTCCTCGACCCGGCCTACCGCACCGCCGGGAAGCGGACGTGGGCGCACCGCGATCCGGGGATGGGCGGCGCGATCCTCATGCTCGGCGTCGACCGGCGCCTCGACCGGCTCGCCCACCACAATCTCTTCTTCACCGCCGACTGGGACGCGAACTTCGCCGCGGTGTTCGGCGAGGAGCGCTCCCTGCCCGACCCCGCCTCGGTCTACGTGTGCGCCCCTTCGCGCACGGACCCCGGTGTGGCCCCGAACGGGTGCGAGAACCTCTTCGTGCTCGTCCCCTGCCCTGCCGACCCGTCCCTGCGCGCCGGTCAGCCGGCCTTCGAGGCGTACTGCGACCGGATCATCGAGCAGATCGCCCGCTGGTCCGGCGAGGCGGACTTCGCCGAGAACCTCGACGAGCACATTCTCGTACGGCGGACGCTCGGGCCCGGGGACTACGTCGACGACTTCCACGCCTGGCAGGGCACCGTGCTCGGCCCGGCGAACACCCTGGCGCAGAGCGTGTTCCTGCGCGGCGGGCCGCGGCGGCCTGCCGGGCTGCGTGCTTCGCGGCTCGACAATCTGCTCTACGCGGGGGCCTTCACCGCTCCCGGGGTCGGGCTGCCGATGTGCCTCATCAGCGCGGAGAACGTCGTCAAGGAGCTGCGCGGCGACACCTCCGGCGGCTGGCTGGAATCGCTGTGATGAGCTGGGCGTACCTCGCGTGCCTGCTGTTCAGCCTGGCCGGGATGGCGATCCTCGACCTGCGGCACCGGCTGTTCTGGTTCGCCGATGCGCGACGTGCGGCGATCGTCCACGGCCTCGGGCTGGCGGCGTTCCTCGCGTGGGACGGTCTGGGGATCCTCACCGGGATCTTCCATCGCGGCGACAGCCCGTACATGACGGGGATCGACCTGGCTCCCGAGCTGCCGCTCGAGGAGTTGTTCTTCCTCGTGTTCCTGTGCTGGCTCACGATGAACCTCTACACCGGCGGGGCGCGGATCCTCCGGGCGCGGGCGGGCAGGGCACGTGCGGGCAGGGCACGTGCCGACGTCGACGGCGGACCGGCAGGTGAGCGGCCGTGACCTATACGCTCATCAACCTCGTGTTCCTCGTGCCGACACTCGTGCTCGCGGTGGTCGGCTGGCGCTCCGGCAGGGTCTCCCGGTCCGCGCTGGCGCTCGCGGCGATCGTGATGATCGCGCTCACCATCGTGTTCGACAACCTCATGATCCGCGTCGGGCTGTTCACCTATGCCGAGGACCTGATCTCCGGGATCATGATCGGTGCGATGCCGGTCGAGGATCTCGCCTACACGGTGTTCGCCGTCCTCGCTCTTCCGGCGCTGTGGGAGCTGCTGGGACGGCGACGCACCTCGGCAGTGAGAAGCGATGCCGTGGGGAGCGGTGCCGTGCGAGTCGACAACGCACGGGCAGACGAGGCACGGGCAGACGAGGCACGGGCAGACAAGGCACCGAGCGATTCGGCCCAGCATGATCCGGCGCGCCATAATCCGACCCAGCAGATTTCAGCCCAGCAGAATTCGACTCAGTACGATCCGCAGTCGGACCGAGGGGATGATCAGCGTGCTCCGTGAGCTGTTCCTCGCCTCGCGCCCGATCTCGTGGGTGAACACGGCGTTCCCGTTCGGGGCGGCGTATCTGCTGGGCGGCGGCCGGGTCGACCTCGTGTTCGTGCTCGGCGTCGTGTTCTTCCTCGTGCCGTACAACCTCGCAATGTACGGCATCAATGACGTCTTCGATTACGAGTCGGATCTGCGGAATCCGCGCAAGGGCGGCGTCGAGGGGCACCTCGCCTCTCCCGAGCAGCACCGCCGGATCCTCATCGCGGCAGCGGTGGCGTGCGTCCCGTTCCTCATCGCGTTCGTCGTCCTCGGCACGGTGCTGTCCACTGCCGTACTCGCACTGAGCATGTTCGCGGTGCTCGCGTATTCGGTCAGGGGTCTGCGCTTCAAGGAGATCCCGGTCCTCGATTCGCTCACCTCGTCCACCCACTTCTCCTCGCCCGCATGGTTCGCCCTCGCGCTACTCGGCGACCCGGTGGGCCGGGACGGCTGGCTCGTGCTCGCCGCATTCTTCCTCTGGGGGATCGCGAGCCAGGCCTTCGGCGCCGTGCAGGACATCGTGCCCGACCGCGAAGGAGGTCTCGCCTCGGTGGGGACCGTGCTCGGCGCACGGGCCACGGTGCGTCTGACGACATCCGTGTACCTGCTCGCCGGGGCCCTGCTCGTCTTCACCTCTTGGCCGGTGCCGCTCGCCGGACTGCTCGCGCTGCCCTACGCGGTGAACTCCGCCCGGTTCTGGTCGATCACCGACGACACCTCGGCCGAGGCGCACCGCGGCTGGTCGGTGTTCCTCTGGCTCAACTACGTCGTCGGCTTCTTCGTCACCATGCTCATGCTCTGGTTCGCACTGGGGTGAAGCTCCTCCGGGTGGAGTAGGGCGCAGCTCCTCCGGATGGAGGCTGGGGTGAATCTCCTCCGGGTCCAGTACGGCGAAGCGCTGCGAATGCAGGTGACGAGCGGAGCCCGCGGTCGCTCTCCGACGCGGAGGGCAGTGACGATTCCCGGTGACGATCCCGGGGTGTTGGAAAGTTGACCAGCTGATCTCGGAGTCGACGTTTCACGTAGTGCCGGCCTCGTCACCGCCCGTCGACCGATCGGTCCGATCGCGCGGCTGATGCGCTGCGAGCCGGGCGGCGTGCTCGGTGTGGATCGGGTTGCGCATCGGACGGGTGGTGATCGCGTCGGCGCAACTGGCTCGCCATACTGTGCCGGTCACATGGGTTCCGCAGTCTGCGTGGTAACCGGTCGATTGATCTGAGTCACCGGCGATACGGGGATCGCCGCCAGCATGGCACGCGCCGCCTGCACAAGGCTCACCGCCGACGAAGCCCTCCGTCTCCTCCTGGGATTCGACACTGATGATGCCGCGCGTCTTGCAGTCGTGGTGATGTTTGCACAGCGGGTGGAGATTCCGCGGCTCCGTCCGGCCACCGGCCTGAGGGTCGGCGTGGTCGAAGGGGATCAGATGGTCGATCTCGCAGTACTGAGCAGGCACGTCGCAGCCCGGTGCCGCACACGTGTGCCATTGCGATTCGGCTGTTCGCCGCAGAGCGTCCGGGATCCGGTACTTCTGCGCCGCGATCGGCAGGACGGTGCCGTCGACCGGATCGGTGAGAACCCGCTCGAGGTGCGGTGCGAGTGCCACGATGCTGCGGGCGATCTCCGCGGGAACGGGGCTCGTGCCGTGGAGCTCGCCGGGCATGTCCGCACCGCCGGATCTTGCATCGAGCAGCGACATCGCGGGTACGGTGACGGTGACCGCGGCCTGGCGGCGCAGCCAATCGTCGTGGGTGGGGCAGGTGAGCGTGACGGTGTGGATGTATGCAGTCTCCGACTCCCCCAGGTCGGGGACCTCGCTGAGGCCGCTGAGCTTCCGCATTCTCCGCGTTCTCGACCCGGTGTGTCGGTGAGTCGGTGGAGGCGTATCGGGTGGTGGATCGTGTGCGCTGCCGGTGCGGGTATCGGAACCTGCCCGTGCGGCCGTGGTGTCTTCGCCGCCTGGATCCGCACTCTGCCGGGCCGCGGTTCCCGCGCCTGCACCCGTGCCCGCAGGGCGCTCGGGACCGGGCTGGAAGCTGTTGTTCGGGGTCGCGGGGCCGTCGACCTCGGCGACGGTCACGTCGATCCGGCCGGTGGCGCGGGTGATGATGTCGAACATGAGCTCGTTGACCTTGCGCGGATCGACGATTGCCTGGCGGGAGCGATCGAGGCCGAACGCATCGGCGTGATTCAGGGTGATCGCCCGTGCCATCGCACGAGTGCGCTGATAGAGGGCATCGAGCGCGGTCGTCGGACCGGTCAGCGTCAGGCGCGCGGTGCCGTCCCGCCAGCGCTCGATCTGCACCGTTCGATGCCGATTGCGGGCGTGCTCCAGGTTCTCGCGGCCGGCGATGAGCGCCGCCTGCCGATCGACGAGCACTCCCAGTCGGTGCGGGGTCAGATCGTGCGGTTGGGCACACGCGAACTCGTCGATCCTCCTGACATCCGTGAGCGACAGGTCGCGGGTCTTCTTCATCACGGTCCGCAGCTTCGTCCATGACGCCTCCCCGGTGAGCACTGCGTGCCTCAGACGTGGCAGCCCGTAGTACGCGAGCAGACTGTCGGCGGCCGCGCTCGTCGCACGCGCCGTCGTCATCGACAGCCGGTGCGCCAGAGTGATGTCGAATCCCGCCCTCAGCGACTCCCGCGCCGCATATCTGAACGGGACGGCCGGTGGCACTCGCTCCGCATCGAGATCGTCCTCGAGCTCGAACAGGGCACGGATCTCGTCCGCGCTGTGCGTCGTGGCCAGATAACCGGTAGCAGCTTGGGCGAGGGCGACGAGTTCTTCGAGCGCCACGACATCCCGCTGACGCGCAGCGGCTCGCACCCGCTCATGGAGCCGCTCGAACCGGATCTCCTCCTCCGCGAGCATCGCAGTGCCGCGATCGACCGGTTCGCCCCGGGGACGTCCGGAGGCACAAGAACTCGCGGGGACATGGGGACTCGGGTCAGAGGGGAACACACCGACACCGCGTTCTGCATCCTCTGCCGAGAGCATGTCGTAGACGCCGAGGAGAGTCGAGGGCGCTGAGAAGCGCGCTGGGTCCGTGGAGACGGTGTATTCGGGGTCCGCTGGACCTGCACCTCCACCTGCACCTGCCGCCGCACAGGCAGCGAAGATCTGCTCGTCCACCGTGGGTGCTCGCTTGGCCGACATTGCTCGGTTCCTCTCGCCGTGTTCTAATACTAATCGATCGAAGCAACGATTGGAACAGCTTGCGCTGAGAATGTTCGAATACTTTTTCACTCACTCACGCTCCGCTCGTCGGTCGTTCGATTCCGAGCTCAGCGAGTCAAATCCAAACCGACTAAACACCTCCAAACCCACCCCGGGCGGCCCCGGCCCCCACCCGGAGAGAAACCACCCTGCCGGCAGCCACCCTTCCACCTACCGCCCGACGCCTGGCCACGGTATTCTCAAGAATCTAAACAAATCCAAACTGCAGCATCAGGACTGCAATCGGAGGACCACGGACGATGAGCGTCACCATCCCACCGCCGCCCGTACCCGGTGCCTCCCCCTCGCCCTTCACCCCGACCTTCGGCGTCATCCCACCGGCCCTCGTGGGCCGGCAGGGCGAGGTCAACGACTTCGCCTACGCGCTCGACAGCGGCCCCGGCGCCACCGGCCGGGCCACGCTCATCACCGGCCAGCGCGGCGTCGGCAAGAGCGTCCTCCTCCACGTCTTCCACGAGGTCGCGGCGAGCCGCCAATGGATGACCGTCCATGCGCAGGCCTCGCCCGGGTTCTCCACGAGCCTGACCGAGGCGCGGCTGCCCGAGCTCCTCGCCCGCCTCGATGCCGCGGACACCGTCGAATCCTCCGTCGTCGGGTTCACCCTGCCGTTCGGTGCCGGCGGGCTCACCACCCGCACGGAGTCCACCAACCCCCTGACCCCTGACTTCCGCCACCACCTCATGCGAGCGCTCGAGATCCTCGCTGCCCACGGCACCGGCCTCGTCCTCACCCTCGACGAGGTGCACCGCTCGCAGCTCGACGAGCTCCGCCGCGTCACCGATGCGATCGCCTACGCCTTCAGTCAGGAGGCGCCGGTGGCGTTCGTCGCCGCCGGCCTGCCGCAGACGATCACGAGCCTCATCGACGACGAGGTCTCCACCTACCTCCGGCGGGCCGAGCGGGTGACGCTCGGCAACCTCAGCCCGGAGAACACCCGGATCGCGCTCGAGGCGCCGATCACGCAGGCCGGCAAGACGATCACGCGCGAAGCCCTCGAGCTGGCGATCGGGGCGAGCGGGCACTATCCGTTCCTCATCCAGCTCATCGGCGACCACGCGTGGAGAGCCGCAGGCGACGAGGACGTCATCTCCGTCGAGCACGTCGAGGAGTCGGTGGCCCGGGCGCGCACTGCCATGCACCGGCAGATCCACGAGCCGACCGTCGAAGGACTCACCGACCAGGAGCGCAGCTACGTCCTCGCGATGGCCGCCGACGACGACCGCTCCCGGACCGCCGAGGTCGCCCGCCGGATGGGCGTGACGGCGAAGTACGGCAGCGTCTACCGGGCCCGCCTCATCACCCGCGGCGTCATCGAGCCCGCCGGCCGCGGATGGGTCCGCTTCACCATGCCCTACACCCGCGAATACCTGCTCACCCGCTGACCGGGTACACGGAATCGTCGATCGCGATCGGCTGCCGAGCCGAGATGTCCGCCGGTCCTGCTGCAGCCCTCGATTCCTCACCAGGTATCGTCGGCCGCAGCAGGATTCGTCGGCATTCGGGCCGGCGAGGCGTCATCGGGCCGGACCGGCCCCGCGCAGGAAGGACCCGCCGTGGCCGACCCCACCCCGCAGACCCCGGATCCTCTGCAGACCCCGGATTCCCCGCAGACCCCCGAACCCCCGCACGCCCCTGTCGCCCCGCAGCACACCCGTGGCGATCTGCCGCCGCACGTGCGGACGCTCGTCGGCTTCACCCTGGTCAAGCTCGACGAGATCATCGATGCGGTAGGCGCCCTCGACGACGCCACCGCCAACGCTGTTCCGCCCGTGCCCGGCGCGAACTCCCCCTTCGTCCTGCTCACCCACTGCCTGGGGATGATGCGGCGCTGGTCGTCGACGGTCAACCTCGGCATCCGGGTCCCGCGCGATCGGGAGGCGGAGTTCAGCGCCATCGGCCGGGTCGCCGATCTCCTCGTCTCCGCCGCCGAGGTGCGGGCCGCATTCCTCGCCGACCTCACCGCCACCGACTGGAACAGCCCGCCGGTCGCCCCGGCGACCGGGTACGGACCGTGGTCGCAGTCGACGTTCGGAGTCCTGCTCCATGTGTTCGAGGAACTGTGCCAGCACCTCGGCCATCTCGAGATCACCCTCGACCTCCTCCGGGCAGCCGAGCTCCGGGCGGGCGGCGACCGGGCCCCCGACCACCGGGCCGCCGGCCACCGGGCAGGCGACCTCCGGGCAGGGAACGACCCCGCCTGAATGCTCGGCGCCCCCGCCCGCTTCCTCCACCCCGACCCGACTCCCGCGAGGACTCCCATGCGCACTCTCCACGTCATCGCCCTGGGCGGCACCATCGCCTCGAGCACATCGCCGGCTCCGACCGACAGCGCCGACAGCACGGGCCGTACCGGCCCTACCAGCAGCACCGATCGCACCGACAGCACCGGCCCTACCAGTAGCACCGGCCCTGCCAACAACACCGATCGCACGGACAGCACCGGACCCACTGCCCCGGCCCGCGGGGTCGCACCGACGGTGACGGCCGAGGAGATCACGGCCGCCGCCCGCCTCGACACCCTGCCCGGCGGCGCCCCGCAGGTCAGCGCGGAGCAGCTCGCGCAGGTGGGGTCGGGGAGCATCGACTTCGGCATCCTGTTCAGCACTGTGCTCGCCGCGCGACGTGCGGCCGAGCACGGCGCCGACGGCATCGTGCTCACGCAGGGCACGGATACGCTCGAGGACTCCGCGTTCGCGCTCTCGCTCCTCAACGACTCCGGCACCCCGATCGTCCTCACCGGCGCCATGCGCAATCCCACGCTCCCCGGGGCGGACGGCCCGGCCAATGTCCGCGCAGCCGCGCTCACCGCGCTCGCCCCGGAAGCCGCCGGGCTGCGCGCCGCGCTCGTGTTCGCCGACGAGGTGCACGACCCGCTGTTCGTCCGCAAGGCGCACACGAGCCATGTCTCGCCGTTCACCTCGGGCCCGGTCGTGGGAGCGCTCGGCTGGGTCGCCGAGGACCGCGTCCGGCTGCCGCACCTCCCTGCCCCGCGCACCCTGCCGGTCGGACTCGCAGTGCCCCGCGGTTCCGGGGCCGACGCCGCCCCAGATACCGCGCACGCCCCGAACCTCGACTTCCCCCGCGTGGCACACATCGACGTCGGTTTCGACGACGGGCTCGAGCTCCTCGCGACGCTTCCCGAGGCCGGGTACTCGGGCGCAGTCCTCGCCGGAGTGGGCGGCGGTCACGTGGCCGCCCGCGCGGTGGAGGCCGTCGAGGCGCTGGCTGTGCGGATGCCGGTGGTCCTCGCCTCACGCACCGGGGCAGGGGCGACGCTCGAGGACACCTACGGCTACCCGGGTGCGGAGATCGACCTGCTGAGCCGCGGTCTGCTGCCGGCCGGCCTGCTCGATGCGCGGAAGGCGAGGATCGCACTCACCCTCGCGTTCGCCTGCGGGGTCGACCCCGCCGAGGTGCTAGCCGCGTTCCGCTGATCGGTCGGACAGCAGATGGGGTCGTGGGGGCCGCTCGGACCGGACCAGCAGATCCCTCCGAATCCGGCGGGTCGCCACTGGCCTCGTCCTCCCTCGCCGCTGGCGCCCCTCACCACACTCCACCGCGCCGCACCTCACCACACGGCACCTTGCCTCCCGTAGTCTCACCCAGGCCGTCCGATGTCCAGAGGGAACAGATCGGCAGGCCGTACTGTTGCCGTAGTAGACACCCGTCGCCGGACGCGCTCACCGACGGGCGTGTTGCACCCACCGGGGCGTTCCACCGTTGCAGCGCGATCTGTGCCGTCCGCGAACCGCTCATCCGCCCCGCCCGCCAGAAAGGGTCCGTCATGACCAAGGACAATCCGAACCGCTCGCCCTACGAGGGTGCGGGCCTCCTCATCGCGCTGGCGAGCACACTCGTGGGTGCAGCGGTGACCGCGCTCGTCGTCAAGGGCCGCCGCGACAAGGGCACCCCGCACATCGACGCCGACGACGAGGACTGACGCCCAGCTCTCCCGAGCCCGACACCACGACGGCGGCCCCCCGGATCTCCGTAGGGCCGCCGTCGTCGGGTGTGCGGTTCGACCGCCGGGCGCGCGCTGCGCGTTCTTCACACGCAGGCTCGGGCAAGCGCCCGGCCTCGGGCCCAGTTCGACTCAGCTCAGCTCAGTGACTGGGTTCGGCTCGGCTCGGCTCAGCACCCGATCCGGATGCTCACTCGCCGACCTGGATGATCGTCTTGCCGAAGTTCTTCCCCTCAAGCATGCCGACGAAAGTCTGCGGCGCGTTGTCGAGGCCCTCGGTGATGTCCTCGCGGTACTTCACCTTCCCCTCGCGCACCCACTGGCCCATGTCACGCAGGAAGTCGGAGAACATCGACTCGACGAACTCGGTCTGGATGAAGCCGCGCAGCAACAGGCTCTTGGTGAGGATGTTGCGCATGAGGGCGGCGGACCGGTCCGGCCCGGAAGGCGCCTCGGTCGCGTTGTAGCCGGCGGCCAGCCCGCACACCGGGACGCGGGCGAAGGTGTTGAGCCGCGGCAGCACCGCGTCCCACACCGGTCCGCCGACGTTCTCGAAGTACACGTCGATGCCCTGCGGCACCGCCTGCTTGAGGGCACCGCGCAGGTCATCGCCGCGGTGGTCGAGCGCGACGTCGAAGCCGAGCTCCTCGAGGAAGGCGACCTTCTCCGGCCCACCCGCGATGCCCACGGTGGTGCAGCCCTTGATCTTCGCGATCTGCCCCACGGCAGAGCCCACCGGCCCGGTGGCGGCGGCGACCGCGACGGTCTCGCCGGCCTGCGGGCGGCCGATCTCGAGGAGGCCGGAGTAGGCGGTGAAGCCCGGCATCCCGAGCACACCGAGCGCGGTGGTGACCGGTGCGGCCTCGGGGTCGAGGAGGCGCAGCTGGGCGGCCGGCTCGACGGAGTACGACTGCCAGCCGCCGTAGGACAGCACGGTCTGGCCGGCGGAGAACTTCGGGGAGTTCGACTCGACGACCTCGGACACGGTGGCGCCGACGATGACGTCGCCGATCTCGACCGGCTTCGCGTACGACTTGGCGTCGGACAGGCGTCCGCGCATGTACGGATCGAGCGACAGGTAGCGGGTGCGGAGGAGCACCTCGCCCTCACCGGGGGACCCGATCGGGGCGTCGTCGTGGGTGAAGTCCTCCGGCTGCGGGACGCCCACGGGGCGGGAGGCGAGACGGATACGGCGGTTCGACTCGGACATGCAAACTCCTTCGGCTGCTGTTCGACGGCTGATCAGCAGGTCTGCCGGTCAGCGCTGGTGGTGTTCGGTGCGGTTCTGTTCACAACGTTCTGTTCGGTGCGGCGCCCGCGGCCATGGAGTCCGCAGGAGAGGCCTGCGCACCAGTCTATGCTGACCGGTTCCGGCTCGGCCATGGGTCGACGACCAGAATGCCCGGTGAGCGCCACTCATCGCTCGCGTGCATCCGGCGCACCCCTCCCCGCGCCCGAGGCACCCACCGGCACTCAGCCGGCGACCGCCTCGGGTCCGGGGACGGGCCAGGCGGGGTCCGGATCCCAGCGGGTCCACTCCTCGGAGAAGGCCCAGTGACCGGCGGCGAACTCCGCGAGCGCCAGCCGTGCGTGCTCCTCGACGACCTGTGCGATCTCCTCGGTCCACATGCCGTAGCGGACGGCGCTCGCGAGCTCGTCGTCATCCTTGCGGCGCACCGTTCCGTCCGGGTCGATGACGAGGTCGAGGATGTGGTCGCTGGTGAAGAGGTCCGCGATGCCGAGGCGCCGGTGGCGGTGCTCGAGGTTGACGTACCAGCCGCGGAAGCGACCCTCGGCGGTGCGGAACACCCAGACGGAGAAGGGCATGCCCGCCGGGACGATCCGCAGCACCCCGCGCCCGTGCCAGCGCCGGAGGATCGGCACGCGGCCCGGCGCGCGGTCGACGGGCACGAAGCGCACCGCGTGATCGACCTCGTGCGGGTTGAGATCCTCGAAGCCGCGCACCCGCAGGTCGGCCGTCGCGGTGCCACCGGCGAGCCACAGCACCATGCCGCGCGGGTCATCGCGGACCACGCGCATCGGCTGCACCACCTCGCCGCCGACCGCATCGAAGTCGAGGCGCCGGAAGCGCCAGCGGACGAGGTCGCCCGGTGCGGCGAACGGACCCTCACCCACCGGCCGGGTGCCGGCAGGCAGGGTGATGGGGAACGGATCGCGGACGGCGCTGTGCTCCCTCGGGGACTCGTGCTCGTGCATGCAGCCATTGTCGCGCACCGTGCTCACTCGGCCTCACCCCTCGCCGCACGCCTACAGTGGTGCCCATGACCATCGAACCCCGCGACGACGCGGACGTCCCCCGGTTCCTCTCCGAGCTCGGGATTCCCGGCCTCGCCGACATCCACGTGCACTTCCTCCCCGAGCGGATGCTCGCGAAGGTGTGGGACTACTTCGATCAGGCCGCCGCCGGGTACGGCCGCGCCTGGCCCATCACGTACCGCTTCGACACCCCGACCCGCCTGCGGATCGCCCGCGAGCTCGGTCTCGCCCGCATCCCCGCGCTCACCTACCCGCACAAGCCGGGCATGGCGGCATGGCTCAACGACTGGAATGCGGAGTTCGCGGCCTCCGCTCCGGACATCCTCCACTGCGCCACCCTCTACCCGGAACCCGGGGTCGACGAGTACGTGGCGCGGGCGATCGGCTCCGGGGCCCGGCTGTTCAAGGTCCACATCCAGGTCGGGGCGTTCTCACCGGCCGACCCGCTCCTCGACCCCGCGTGGGAGGCGCTCGCCGCCGCCCGGCTGCCGGTGGTCATCCATGCCGGCTCGGCACCTCGGCCCGGGAGGCACACCGGTCCCGAGGCGGTCGCCCGGGTGCTCGCCGACCACCCGGAGCTGCGCCTCGTCATCGCGCACATGGGGATGCCGGAGTACCACGCCTTCGCCGACCTCGCCGAGCAGTACCCCGGGGTCCACCTCGACACGACGATGTTCAACACCGGCTTCACGAACGCCACCACGCCGTTCGACGCGGCCTACCGGGCGCGGCTGCCCGGGCTGCGAGAGCGGATCGTGCTCGGCTCGGACTTCCCCAACATCCCCTACCCCTATTCCCACCAGCTCCAGGCGCTGTGTCGGCTCGGCAGTGCGGACGAGGGGTTCGGCGACGACTGGCTGCGCGCGGTGCTGTGGGACAACGGCGCCCGGCTCATGGGGATCGACGGGACCTGAGAGTCCGAGCTGCTCGTCACCGGGGTCTCTCCAGTGCGTTTCGACGCGGAGATACGCACTGGGCCGACCCCCGGAGCAGCAGGTGATGGCCCGACCGGTGCCGTGTGCTCAGGCCAGGCTCACCTCACTGAGATGAGCCTATTCTTACTGGTGAGAGGCCTGTCGCCGCCGTAGAATCGAATCATTCCTCCCCCACTGCGCAGGTTTCGGACCGCGCGGGGAGGAGCAGGGTCGACCGGGCAGATGTCCCGTCCCCGGAAAGGAGCGATCATGACCGACCTCACCGATCACGGCCCCCGCCCCTACACCCTCGACATCGAGGAGGCCACGCGGGCCAATGACAACTTCCGTTCCACGCTGTGGACCGGAGAGCACCTGCAGCTGACCGTCATGTCGATCGACGTCGGTGACGACATCGGACTCGAGGTCCATCCGGACAACGACCAGTTCCTGCGCCTCGAGCAGGGCCGCGGCCGGGTGACCATGGGCCCATCCGAGACCGAGGTCACCTTCGAGGAGGAGGTCGCCGACGACTGGGCGATCTTCGTCCCGGCGGGGACCTGGCACAACGTCGTCAACATCGGTGACGAGCCCATGAAGGTCTACGCGATCTACGGCCCGGCCGACCACGTGCGCGGAACCGTGCACG
Source organism: Brevibacterium sp. R8603A2 (assembly GCF_023072605.1). NCBI lineage: Bacteria > Bacillati > Actinomycetota > Actinomycetes > Micrococcales > Brevibacteriaceae > Brevibacterium > Brevibacterium sp. R8603A2. The sequence continues at coordinate 160,215 of NZ_JALLGN010000008.1, read as the reverse complement.
CGACCAAGCAGGACCAGGAGAACGATCCGAACGAGCACTGATCCGAATGAGCACTGATCCGGAGCCCGCCCCGCAGATCTGCCGGGCCGTCGCCCGACGCTCGCAGGTTCAGCGGCGGCGGTACTGCGGGGCGCGCTTGGCGAGGAACGACTCGGTGGCCTCGGAGCGGTCCTCGGTCATCGCGGTGTAGATCTGCTGGCGGTTCTCGAATTCGACGGCGGCCTCGAAGGACGGGATCTCGAGGCTCTTCCACAGTCCTTCCTTGGTGAACTCGACCGAGATCGGGGCGTTGAGCATGATCTGCCGGGCTGTCTCGAGCGCCCTGTCCATGAGCGCTCCGGGCTCGACGACATCGGCGAGCAGCCCGAACTGCTGGGCCTCCGCCGGGGTGAAGCGCCGGCCGGTGAGCATGAGCTCCTGCGCGCGGCCGGCGCCGACGATCCGGGGCAGCAGCCAGGACAGGCCCATGTCGCAGGCGGAGAATCCGGCGCGGATGTAGCCGACGGTGAAGTTCGCCCCCGGCACCGCGTAGCGGATGTCCGAGGCGCACAGCATCGACAGGCCGACGCCGGCGGTGGCGCCGTTGACCGCGGCGATGACGGGCACCCGCAGGCCCCGGATCCGTGCGACGAGGTCGGCGATCTCCTTCTGGCGGGCCATCGCCCGCGGCACCGTGCCCTGCGCTTCGACGAGGTCATCATCGCCGTAGCCGGTGAGGTCGAGACCGGCGCAGAAGGCCCGCCCCTCCCCGGTGAGGACGAGAGCGCGGATGTCGAGGTCGGCGTCGACCTCGGCGAGGGCCTGCTTCGCCTCGGCGATGAACCCGATGTCGGCGGCGTTCATCCGCTCGGGGCGGCAGAAGGTGAGGCGGGCGATCCCGGGCTCGGGGCGGTCGAGGCGGACGGCGGTCACGGCGGCGGTGTCGGAATCCATGGCATCAGAGTATCGATCCCGCGGCCGGGGCGTATGGCGCGGATCACATTCCGGTCGGGTCGCAGCCGGCGGTCGCAGCCGGCGTATCACTCGCCGCTGAGCTGGGCCCACTCCTCGGCGAGCCAGGGACTGAAGGCGAAGGGAGCGGCGGCGAGCGCGCGGCCGAGGTCGTCCGGGGCGATCCACGCGAACTCCGCGACCTCATCGGCGCTCGGCCGCACCTCGCCGACGAGGCGGGCGGTGAACACCGGGCAGATCTCGTTCTCCACCACGCCCGTGGCGTCCACGGCGCGGTACCGGAAGTCCGGCAGCACCTCGGTGATGTCGGTGACCGCGCAGCCGAGCTCCTGCCGGGCCCGCCGTTCGATGGCCGCGGCGAAGGGCTCCTCGGGGCCGGGGTGCCCGCAGAACGAGTTCGTCCACACCCCGGGCCAGGTGCGCTTGCTCAGCGCGCGGCGCGTCATGAGGACCTCGCCGGCGTCGTTGTGGAGGAAGCACGAGAACGCGAGGTGGAGCGGGGTATCGAGGTCGTGGACCGACGCCTTGGGCGCCGTGCCGGTCGGGGTGCCGTCGTCGGCGAGGAGGACGACGAGCTCTTGAGTGCCGGCCACGATCGGACCTCCAGGAGTCGGGGCGGATTCCCGCGCTCGGCCCACTGCGCGATGCCGAGGGTGAGTCCGCAGGACGTCCTCCCACCCTAACGGAGGGGCCTGCGCGGACGCCTGCCGGTGAGGCCCCGCGCACGCCGTCCCCCGCAGAGGGTCCCCACGCTCGCTCCGCGCCGGAGCCCTTCACGCACAGCGTTCGATGGCACCCGACAGCGGGAGGCAGGAGCGGACGACGGTGAAGCCGGCCGGTGCGGCCGCGCACACGTCCGCGAGCCGCCCGACGTACTCGATGTCGAAGACCGCCTTCCCGGCCTCGGCGACGGGGGCGTACCAGTCGCACTCGCCCAGATCGAGGCACTGCTCGAGCACCGCGAAGTCGACGAGGTCGACGACCTCGGGCACGATCTCCCCGGCATTCTTGAGTCCGATCGCGAGCCCGTGCTCGTGGGCGATGTCCGCGATCGCCCGCATGTAGGCGACTGCGTCCTCCTCCGTGAGACCGAAGCCGGAATCGTTGCTGAACACGTCGATGCTGTCGGGGTCGATCGCGAGGAATCCCTTGTCCGCGCAGTTCTCGATCCGCCGCGACATGATCGGCAGCAGCACCTCGTGCCGGCGGATGTCGAGCCACCGCTCACCGGGCCACTCCTCATAGGGCTCCCCGATGACCTCGGCGGGGAAGTCGGATGCATCGGCGCGCCAGTCCTCGACGGTCCCGATGCTCAGGTAGCAGATCGGATAGACGCCGCGGTCGCGCAGACCGCGCACGTCCGTCTCCGCGGTGTCGTCGCCGTCGAGGTCGTAGACGTCGACGGGGAGCCCGAAGTCGACCGCGCCCTCGTACTGGATGTGGAAGCTCGCTCCCGGGGGAGGAACCGTGGCTCCGGGCGGCGCGCCCTCCACCCCGGGGGACGACGACGCCCCCGTCATCTCCCCGGTGGGGGACGTGACGGGGGCGGAGGACACCGAGGTGCCCGCGCCGGAACCGGGATCATCACCGGATCCGGGACCATCACCCGAGGCGCACCCCGCGGCGAGCACGATCACGGTTACGGCACCGGCGGCCCCTGCAGCCCGCAGGAGGCCTGTGCGCCTTCGAACGGTCATCGTGACACCGGTTCTGGTCCCGCAGGAGGCCTGTGCGCCTTCGAACGGTCATCGTGACACCGGTTCTGGTCCCGCAGGCCTGCCCGATCCGCCTCAGATGTCCCGGCGCTGAACCCGGTCGACCGGCTCCGGCCGCTCCTCGAGCACCTCGGAGGTGTTGGGGAACAGGAAGCCGTAGGTCAGGCCGGCGATCGCGGCACCGGCGAGCGGGGCGAGGAAGAACACCCATACCTGTGCGAGCGCATCGCCGCCGGCGAACACCGCGACGCCGAACGAGCGGGCCGGGTTGACCGAGGTGTTCGACACCGGGATCGACACGAGGTGGATGAGAGTGAGGGTGAGGCCGATCGCGAGCGGTGCGAAGCCGGCCGGAGCGCGGTTGTCGGTGGCACCGAGGATGACGTATAGGAAGATCGCGGTGAGCACGACCTCGCAAACGATCACCGCCGCGAGCGAGTATCCGTTCGGCGAGAACTCGCCGTAGCCGTTGGTCGCGAAGCCGTTCTCCGCGATGGAGAACTCGGGGCGACCGGTGGCGATGAGGAGGAGGACGCCGCCGGCGACCACGCCGGCGACGAGCTGGGTGATCCAGTACGGCAGGGCATCGCGCCACGGCAGGCGGCCGGCGAGCGCGGCGCCGAGCGTGACGGCCGGGTTGAAGTGGCCGCCGGACACGTGACCCACGGCGTAGGCCATACCGACGACGGTGAGGCCGAACGCCAGGGCGACGCCGGCGAATCCGATGCCCATGTTCACGCCGTTGTCCGCGTCCATGACGGAGGCGGCGAAGATCGCCGATCCGCAGCCGCCGAACACGAGGACGAAGGTGCCGAGGAACTCGGCGGAGAGCTTGGAGACGAGCGAGGGGGAGGTCATGGTGCGGCCTTTCGGTGGGAGTGCCGGCCGGGAGGGCCATGTGCTCGATGCGCCATCAGTATACTCCTACGCTCGGGCGTCGACGACGGCCCTGACGGTCACGACAGCGAGGCGCGAGACGGCGGGAAGGCGCAGAGAGGCTGGGCACGCACCGTCCAGACGCCGATGAGCACAGCACTCTCGGGCAGCACGGTTCAACAGGCGCAGTTCAACAGGCTCGGGTCGGCAGGCTCGGATCAGGGAGCGGGGAGACGGAACCGGCACGGGGATACGCTGGCCCCATGACTTCGCGACCCCTCGGCAGCTCCTCCGACACGACCGCCGACCAGTCTGTCAGCGGCCCCCGCGCGTTCCGGCAGGTCGACGTGTTCGGCTCGGCTCCCCTGGGAGGCAACCCGGTGGCCGTCGTCCACGGCGCCGGCGGCCTCGACGAGGCGACGATGGCGGCCTTCGCGCGCTGGACGAACCTGTCCGAGACGACGTTCCTCCTCTCTCCCACCGACGCGGGAGCGGACTACCGGCTGCGGATCTTCACGCCGGGCGGCGAGCTGCCTTTCGCCGGGCACCCGACGCTCGGCTCCGCCCACGCCTGGCTCGAGGCCGGCGGGACACCGCGCTCCGCGGGCACCCTCGTCCAGGAGTGCGGGGCCGGGCTCGTCACCCTCCGCCTGGGCGGCGGGAGCGCCCCTCGCGAGGCGGGCCCCTCTGAAGATGCATCGACGGACACATCGATCCGGACCGGGGCATCGCCCGCACCCGAGGCGTACGCCGCCATCGCCTTCGCCGCTCCTCCGCTCATGCGCTCGGGTCCGGTCGACGCGGAGACGCTCGCCGCAGCGGTCGCCGCCCTCGGCCTGCGCGAGGACGATGTCGTCGCGAGCAGCTGGGTGGACAACGGGCCCGGCTGGATGGGGATCCTCGTCCGCGACGCCGCGCTCGTCCGCTCCCTCACTCCGGACTTCTCCGCCGTCGGCGACCTCCGCCTCGGCGTCATCGGCGCCTACCCGGAGGCCGAGGCGCACATCGAGCACGAGGTGACCCAGGCCGGCGATGCGCACGCGGCACGCCCGGAGCACGCTGAGGGCACGTCAACCGCATCCAGCACCTACGACCCCGTGCGTCCGGCCGACTACGAGGTGCGTGCCTTCGTCCCCGGCGTCGGCGTGCCGGAGGACCCGGTGACCGGCAGCCTCAACGCCGGGCTCGCGCAGTGGCTCATCGGCGCCGGCATCGCACCGCGCAGGTACACCGCCTCGCAGGGCACGCAGGTGGGTCGCACCGGCATCGTCGGGATCGAGCAGGTCGGTGAGGACATCTGGGTGTCGGGCTCCACGCGCACCGTGTTCACCGGCACCGCCGACCTCGGCTGAGGATTCCCGCAGGCTGAAGCGCAGTGATCGCACCATCGAGCTGCCACTCGTGCTCGAGTTTCGGGTTCCGAATCGAGCACACGTGACAGGTCGATGGGGATCGGGCAGAAACGGCAGGTCGACGGAGCGTGCCGGCCTCGACCGGCCCCGAGCACACGCGCACGCCCTGCCGCCCACCGGCCCCACCGGCTGCACGCACTCTGCCGCCCGCACATCTGGGCTGCCGTTCCACCGACCACGCAACCTCACTTCGACCCGGCCCGCGCACGTATTCTGAAGACCCGCCCCGACGCCGAGGAGGCACGATGACCGCTCCGGATCCCACCCCCGCCCCCACGGACTCCCCCGACACCAGTGCCGCGCATGCCGCCGCCGATCCCACCTGCACCCCCGACCGCGCCCCGCTGACCTGGTTCATCACCGGTGCGAACTCCGGCCTGGGGCTCGCGATCGCGCGCACCGCATCCGCCGCCGGCGACCGCGTGCTCGCCACCGCGCGCCGCCCCGAGACCCTCGAACCGCTGACCGCCGAGTTCCCCGACACCGTGCGCACCGCCGCCCTCGACGTCACCCGCTCCGAGCAGATCCCCGGCACCGTCGACGCGGCGATCGACGCCTTCGGGCGCATCGACGTGCTCGTCAACAACGCTGGCTACGGACTGCGCGGCGCGGTCGAGTCCTGGAGCATGGACCAGCTGCGCCGCCTGTTCGACACGAATGTGTTCGGCGTCGTCGAGCTCACGCGTGCGGTGCTCCCGCACATGCGCGCGGCCGGCAGGGGCTGGATCGTGCAGATGTCCTCGGTCGCGGGATTCCGGGTGAGCCCGGGCGCTGCGGCGTACTCCGCGTCGAAGTTCGCACTCGAAGGACTGTCGAAGGGCCTCGCGCTCGAGGTCGCCCCGCACGGGATCGCGGTCACGCTCGCCGAACCCGGCCCGTTCCGCACGGACTTCTCCGGCCGCTCGCACGACTGGGGCGAGGAGCACCCCGCCTACACCGAGATCCTCGCCGAGGAGTTCACCAAGTACCGCGCCCGCTCCGGTAAGCAGTCCAACGATCCGGTGCGCGCCGCGGAGATCCTCGTCGACCTCGCCCACCGCCCCGACAGGCCGCTCCACCTGCCTCTCGGGCCCGAGGCGTTCGCCACCGCCCGTGGCGAATTCGGCTCCCGGCTGTCCGCGCTCGACGAGATCGAGGGCATCGCCGCGGACACCGGCTTCGCCGACGAATCCTGAGCCGACCGCCGGCTGGCCGACGGGGACCATCCCGCCGGGGGCCATCCACCGCGCGACCGCCTCACCGCGGGGCGGCCTCACCGTCTGCCGGTGTCGACGCTCCGCAGCACCGGGGTGAAGGCGAGGACGATCGCACCGAGGCCGGCGACCACGGTGATGACGAGCGCGTACCGCAGCCCGAGCGCCCCGGCGGTGAGGCCGATGAGCGGCGAGGAGCTGAGCATCGCGATCCGCAGCGCCCAGCTGGCGAGCGTGATGCCCATGCCGTGGCCGAACCCGGGGATCATCCCGGCCGCGGCGTAGGCGGTGGGGATGAACGTCGCGGATCCGTAGCCGGAGAGGAAGAACCCGACGACCACGGCCCACGGTTGGGCGACACCCATCGCGAGCAGCATGCCGATGGTCACGCACACGCCGCCGGACAGCACGACGCCGGGGCGTCCGATCCGGTCGGTGAGCCGGTCGGCGGTGAAGCGGGCGATGAGCTGCCCGGTGAGCGCGACGACGAATGCGATCCCGGCGAACTGCACGCCCACTCCGCCGACCTCGCTGAAGTACAGCGAGGACCAGTTCATGCCGAGGTCCTCGACGAAGGCGCCGAGCAGGCCGAGCGCGATGACGCCGGCGAGGAGCGCCCATTTCGAGGGGGCGGCTGACCGGTCCGGGCCCGAGGCGCTCGACGCCGGCCGTGCCGCCTCGCCTCCGGCTGTGTCCCCCACCGAGGTGCCGTCCGGAGTGCCGGTCTCCTCGGCACCGGTGGTCCCGGCTGCCGGTCTCGCATCCGCCGCGCTCCTCCCCGGTTCTGCGCTCGTCCCCGTGGCGTCGGTCGTCCCCGTGGCGTCGGTCGTCTCGCCGGAATCGTCCTCGTCGGGGATGACGGTGCGCTTGCGGGGTGCAGGGCCCGTGCGGTCGGACGCGAAGGGGTTCGGGCCGGACAGTCGCCACGCCCAGAGCGCGAGGCCGACGCCGATCGCGCCGCTCACGCTCAGGTGCGCCCACAGCGGGATGCGGAGGGTGGAGGCGAGGAGGCCGAGGCCGCCGCCGGTCACCGAGCCGACGCTCCAGATCGCGTGGAGGGAGTTGAAGATCGAGGTCCCGCGCGCCTGCTCGACGATGAGCCCGTGGACGTTCTGCGCGGCGTCGACGACGGCGTCGAGGAATCCGGCGAGCGCAATGAGTGCGGCGACGATCCACGGGATCGCAGGGGCCCAGGCGGCCGGACCGCCGGACCCGGGGCCCGTTCCCGCCTCGGCCCCGGGCCCGAGGGCGGCGACGGCAGCCGCGGCGGTGAACACGAGGGCGAGCACCGCGGTCCCCGCGCTCGCGACCGCTGCGGCGCCGAACCGGCGGATGAGCGGGGCGGGTAGGGCGGCAGCGGCGATCGAGCCGACGGGGAGGGCGGCGATGATCAAGCCGAACTCGACCTCGGTGAGGGCGAGGAGGCCCTTGACCTCGGGCAGGCGGGTGAGGAGCCCGGAGACGAGGAAGCCGTTGAGGAAGAAGAAGAGGGAGACGCCGAGCCGGGCGCGCGCGTGGTGGGCGCGCACCGCAGGCGAGGTGCGCGGCTGCTCGGCTGGTTCCATGGCCTCCCGAGTCTAGTGGTCCGCCCCTGCCGCCCGCACTGCGAGCTCGGTCACAGGGCGAGGTCGTGCTGCCGGGGCGGTCACTCCGCCGATGCGGTCAGCCGCACCGCGAGGTCGACGAGCGCGGTGTCCCGGCCCGGGGCCATGACGAGCTGCACCGAGGCGGGGAACATGCCCGCGCGCACCTCGGGGACGCTGCGCACCCCGGCGGCACCGTGCGCCTCGGACGCCCCGCGGCCGCTGAGGAGGTCGACGGGGACGGAGATCGCCGGCCAGCCGAGCAGGTTGATGAGCTGGGTGTAGAGACGCAACTGATCGCGCACGTGCTGGTTCGCGGCCGCCCACTCCACCGGCTCGGTGCCGAGCGTCGGGAGGACGAGCGCGTCGAGCTCGTCGAGCTGGGCGCGCGCTGCGGCCCGGAGCGCATGGAGCTCCTCGAACGCCGCTGCGTGGGCCTCGTCGGTGATCCGCGCGTCGCCCTCGAGGTTGCGGAGGATCTGCGGCTGGAAGTCCCGCCGGCCGGCGTCGAGCGCAGCACGGTGGATCCGGTAGGTCTCGTAGCCGCGGATGCGCGCGAAGACGTCCGGCATCCGGTCGAAGGCGAACGGGGTGGGGTCGACCGCGGTGAGCGACACCCCGGGCAGCTCCGCGAGCGCGGGTTCGGCGCGGCGGGCCATCCACTCCGGGCCGCAGTCGGCGACCTCCGTGGTGAGCAGGCCGAGCCTCAGCGGGGCTTCGGTGTGCGAGGTCTCGGTGTGCGAGGTTTCGGCGCGCGCGGCCTCGGCGCGCGCGGCCTCGGCGTGCGCGGTCCACTCCTGCCACAGGACCTGCATCTCCGCCGGGGTCCGGGTGAAGAATCCGACGGTGTCGAGCGTGGTGGACAGCGGGGCGACCCCGCCCTTCAGCACCCGGCCGAGCGTGGGCTTGAATCCCGTGATCCCGGCGCAGGCCGCGGGCACGCGCACGGACCCGGCGGTGTCGGTGCCGATTGCCACGGGCACGACCCCAGCGGCCACCGCGATCGCCGAGCCGTAGCTCGACCCGCCGGTGAGGAAACCCGGTCGCAGCGGATTCACGCCGCGACCGTGGGCGCTCTCCTCGCCGAGGATCCCGTAGGAGTGCTCGTGGCACGTCGTCTTCGCCACCGGCACCAGGCCCATCTCCTCGAACCGGAGGACCACCTCGGCCGAGGCGCCCGCCGGCTCCTCGGGCCGCACGGTCGATCCCATGGTCGTGGTGACCCCCGCGAGGTCGATGACGTCCTTGATGACGAACGGCACCCCGTCGAGCCGGGAGCGCGGGGTCCCGCCGGCGCGCTGGGCATCGGCCTCCCGCGCGGCGGTCCGCGCGTGCTCGGCGACGCGCTCCGTCTGGGTCGCGGGCACGTGCGGTGGGGCGACGACGGCGTTGAGGCGCCGACCCTCCGTGTGGCAGGCCTGCAGCGCGGCCTCCACTCTCTGCTCGGCTGAAGCGGTGCGGTCTCCGAGAGCGGCAGCCAACGCGACGAGATCGACGAGCGAGTCAGGCGCAGTGTGGGAAGCAGCGTCGGTGCGGGAGGCGGGGTCGACGTGAGATGCGGGGTCCGTGTGAGGCGCAGGGTCCATGGCTCCGTTCTACCCCACATCCGCCGCACGGGGACAGAGGTCATCGGACCGCGCTCCTCCGGCTCCCGGCCCGGCCGGGCGCAGACGCGCCCGAGGCGACACGGGCCTGACATCCGACACGGGCCTGACATCCGACACGGGCCCGACATCCGACACGGAGCTGACGCATGACGGCGGCCTGACACGCGATGCCGGCGCCTCCCCTCGAACGGGAGGCGCCGGCGTTCGGTGCGAGCGAGACGCGATGACGACCGTCCGCTCCGGTCGATCTGCCGGACCGATGATCGTTCCCGGATCCGGTCGTCACCGACTGCGCGGGCTCACCGGTACGCGATGGACACCGAGCCCGAGGTGGCGTCGAGGGTGATCGGGATGACGACCTCGGCGGAGGCGGGCGCCTCGTCGATCGCGATGTCGACCATGCCGCTCGTCGAGCGCGTGCTGAGCCGGTACCCGGTGGCCTCCGTGTCCTCGACGTCGACGATCTCCGGGACGAAGAGCTCGACGGCCCCGGTCTTGCCGTTGATGTCGATGCCCTCGGTCGGGAGGGTCCGCGTGCCGAGCCGCGCCTCGACCCCACCGGTGTCGGTGTCGACCGTGAGCTTCTTCGCGACCGACAGGTCGTCGATCTCGACGGCGCCGAACTGGGTGTCGAAATCCGCGGTGCCGACGCTGCCGGATGCCCGCACGGCGCCCGTCGCGGTCTGCAGGCGCAGCGAGTCGGCGACGACATCGGCCTCGAGGTAGCCGGAGTTCGTCTCCGCGACGACCGAGCGGTAGGTCCCGTCGATCGCGGTGTGGGAGAAGTTCGAGGTGCTCGTGACGTCGAGCTCCTGCGCCTGGGACTCGGGCACCTCGACGGTGAGGGTGACCCGGTCGTTGTTGCTGCCGAGCATCGAGTCGCCGAGCCCGGTGAGCCCGACGGTGGTGACGCCGCCTGAGACGTCGACGGAGACTGCGGGGTCCTCCGCGCTCGACCCGCGGTAGTGGAAGGACACCGAGCCGGTCTTCCCCGGCGTGGTGACGATCCGGACGCGGGCGTTGCTCGCGTCGACGACGAGCTCGGACATGGTCTCCGGCAGGTCGACGGTCTCCGGGGTCTCATAGGTGTTGACGCGCTTGGTGAAGTCGATGATCGCGCCGGTCAGCGGCAGGATGAGCGCGATGCAGGCGATGACGGCGATGATCAGGCGGATGGTGAGGCGGGCGCCGGGGTTCATGCCGGCGGGTCCGGGAGTGCTGGGGGATGACATGGCGTGTCCTTTCGGGACTGCGGTGCAGAAGATCGATGCGGGGGCCCGGCCGCGGGCCGGTGGCGAGTTCGCCGTCCGGGCCGGACACGGAGTCGACCGGGCCGGTGGTCAGGCTCTCGGGCTGTCAGGCGCGGAGGAAGCGGAGCACGGCGAGCACGCGCCGGTTCTCCGAGGTGTCGGCGGTGAGGCCGAACTTCGTGAACACCGAGCTGATGTGCTTCTCCACCGCCCCGGCGCTGAGGTACAGTGTCGAGGCGATCGCGGCGTTCGACTTTCCCTCCGCCATGAGCTGGAGGACCTCCCGCTCGCGCGGTGACAGCGTCGCCAGACCGTCCTGCTTGCGGGAGCGGACGAGGATCTGGGTGACGACCTCGGGGTCGAGCACCGTGCCGCCGGAGGCGACCTCGGTGACGGCGGCGAGGAAGTCGTCGACGTCGGCCACCCGGTCCTTGAGGAGGTACCCGAACCCGCCGGTGTTCTCCGCGATGAGCTCGGCGGCGTAGCGCTCCTCCACGTACTGCGAGAGGACGAGCACGCCGGTCTCCGGGTTCTGGCGGCGCAGCAGGACGGCGGCCCGGATGCCCTCATCGGTGAAGGTGGGAGGCATCCGCACGGCGAGGTCGGGGCGGTCGGTGTTGACGGCGGCGAGCAGTCCGTTGGCGTCGCTCACGGCACTCGTCACCTCGTGGCCGAACTCGGTGAGCAGTCGGACGATTCCTTCGCGCAGGAGGACGGAGTCCTCGGCGATCACGATGCGCATGGCACCTCCGCAACGATGGTGGTGGGTCCGCCTGCCGGGCTGGTGAGGCTGAGCGTGCCGCGGGCGGAGGTCACCCGGTCGGCGAGCCCGGCGAGGCCGGTGCGGCTGCCGGTGCGATTCACCTGCGCTCCGCCCCGTCCGTCGTCGGTGACGCTGATCTGCATCGATCGTCCGTCTCCCACGATACTCACCCGGGCGCGGGCGGCACCGGAATGCTTGGCAATGTTCGTCAGCGATTCCGCGACGACGAAGTAGGCGACGGACTCCGCCTCGGTGCCCGGTCGGCGCGGCAGGTCGATGTGGACGTCGACGGGGATCACCGAGCGGGCGGCGAGCGCGGAGATCGCCGGGTCGAGGCCGCGGTCGGTGAGCACCGCGGGGTGGATGCCGCGGGCGAGCTGGCGCAGCTCGGTGATCGCGACCTTGCTCTCCGCGTGCGCCTCGGTGAGGAGCTGGCGGGCGTCGTCGGGGTGGGAGTCGAACTTCGACTTCGCCATCCCGAGCTTCATCGACATCGCGACGAGCATGGGCTGCACGCCGTCGTGGAGGTCGCGCTCGATCCGCAGCCGTTCGGCGGTCGCGGCGTCGACGGCGCCGACGCGGGCCCGGTCGAGGGTGTGGACCTCGGCGCGCAGCGCGGCGGCCTGGGTGGCCGGGAGCAGACCGCGGTCGAGCGCCCGGTCGAGGTAGGGCGCGAACCACAGGAGGGCGAGGGCGACGAGGACGCAGGTGACGCCGAGCGCGCCGTTGAGGAACCGGAAGCCCATCGCGGTCGGGTCGCCGAAGGCCAGCATCTCCGCGGAGGCGGGGTTGATGGCCCCGGCGAGCAGCACGAGTCCGAATCCGGCGCCGACGATCGCGAGCGTGAAGGCGAAGAAGCCGTAGAGGGCCTTGACGATGTGGTGGGCGGTCGAGCGCCAGAACCCGCTCGAGCGGAGTATCTGCCACTGGGTGTCGATGAAGCCGGCGAATCCGGTGCGCTCGGAGCGCGGTGCTGCCGGTTCGGGGATGCCGTCGGCGTAGATCGCCTCGGCGCGGAGCCGCTCGACGTGGTTGATCCCGCGCTGGAGCAGGAACCAGAGGAAGAGGCAGATGATGCCGGCCCCGGCGGCGAAGATCCCGCCGACGCCGACGAAGAAGATCGAGATCGGCAGCCACAGCCACATCACGCCGATGACGGCGGAGACGATGACGTTGGCGACGCCGAGGAACCCGGGAGGGGCGGGGTTCCAGGAACGCTCCGCCGGCTCGGGTGCGCCGGTGGCGGTGGAGGCGGTGGCGGTCGACGCAACGGTGGCGACGGTGGCGGGTTCCCCGGGTGCCGAGGCCCCGACCCCAGGGCCCGTCCCGAGGTGCGTGGTGCGCGGGAGGTCCGCGGGCCGGACCGGGGCGGGTGCCTCGAGCGTGGCGGTCGGGGCCGAGGCGCCGGCCGGGTATTCGCGGGTCGGGTGTTCGCCGGTCGCGTGTTCGCGGGTCGGGGCGGGTGCGGGGATCGGCCGGGTGGCGGGCACCTCGGCGGCGGGCGCCTCGGGACCGGGCAGCTCGGCGGGGACTGCGTCGTGGGCGGCCGGCCGGGGGTCGTCGGACGAGTGGACGGGCGGTGCGTCGGGCCGCGGGGGCGGGGATTTCTCATTCATGCTGTCACCGTACGGATTCCGGGCATGCGCCCACTATGCGGTGGACCGTCCACCCGGCTTCGGGTTTTCCCGACCCGGGGCAGGGGGCCGGGCGGACGCCGGGTCCGGCCGGGCTCGCCTCGCTGCGTCTCATGCCCTCCATCCGGCCATTGTCTCCCACCCGCGGATCGGTGAGGATGGCCTGAGTGTGACCGCCGTCATCCGAGAGGACCCCCATGCGCCTGTCGTCCCGTCCGTGGCTCCCCGCCGCCTCGCGCGAGCGGATCTCCGCCGTCACCGCGCAGACCTTCGCCGACACCGCCGCCCCGGGGAGCATCACCGCCGCGATCGAGGCGCTCGCACGGGACAGCGAGCGCTACTACTCCGAGCAGGCGCTCAACCTCAACCCCGCCTCGAACGTCATGAACCCCCGGGCCGAGGCGCTGCTGGCCGCCGGCATGGGGCCGCGCACCTCGCTGGGCTACCCGGGGGCGAAGATCGAGACCGGGTTGCGGGAGCTCGAGGCGATCGAGGTCATCACCGCCGAGCTCGCCGGCCGCGTGTTCGGCGCGGACTACGCCGAGGTGCGGGTGATGTCCGGGGCGATGGCGAACCTCTACTCCTTCATGGCGACGTGCCGGCCCGGGGACTCGATCATCGCCTCGCCGGCGACGATCGGCGGGCACGTCACCCACCACAGCGACGGGGCGGCCGGTCTCTACGGGATCACCACGCTCGAGGCGCCCGTCGACGCCGCGCGCTACTCGGTGGACGTCGATGCGCTCGCCGCGTTCGCCCGGGAGACCCGGCCGGGCCTCATCACGCTCGGCGGCTCCCTCAACCTGTTCGAGCACCCGGTGGCCCGGGTGCGCGAGATCGCCGACGAGGTGGGCGCGCGGGTGCTGTTCGACGCAGCCCACGTGTCCGGGATGATCGCCGGCGGGGTGTGGGCGAACCCGCTCGATGAGGGCGCGCATCTCATGACGATGAGCACCTACAAGAGCCTCGCCGGCCCGGTCCACGGCCTCGTCCTGACGAACGAGGCGGAGCTCGCCGAACGCATCGAGGCGATCGCGTTCCCCGGGCTCACCGCGAACTTCGATGTCGGCGCGGTCGCCGCTCTCGGGGTGACGCTCGCGGACTGGGAGGCGTGCGGGGCCGATTACGCGCGGACCATGCGGGAGACCGCCGGCGTCCTCGCCGAGGAGCTCGCCGCCCGGGGCATCGCGCCGTTCCGGTGCGCGGAGGGCTTCACTGAATCGCACCAGTTCGCACTCCTCGCCGCGCCGTTCGGCGGCGGCTCCGTCATGGCCGCCGCGCTCGAACGGGCGAACCTGCTCGCCTACGGGATCGGCCTGCCCGGGCCGGAGGTCGCCGGCGACACGAACGGCCTGCGGATCGGCACCCCGGAGCTCGCTCGCCGCGGGCTCACCGTCGCCGACATGCCGCAGCTCGCGGACTTCATCGCGCGCGCACTCACGGCCGGCGAGTCGGGACTCGCCGGCCGTGGATCCGGTGCGGATGGCGCCGGTGACCCGGCCTCCGCGCTCGCCGCCGATGTGGCGGCATGGCGGGCCGGGTTCACCGGGGTCCGGTTCACCGCCGGCTGAGGGGCTGCGAGTAGGCGGCGGGTGCCGTTGACCCCGTAGGAGCCATTGACCCGGTAGGAGCGGTTGACCCGGTGGGAGCCGTCACGGCGACCAGGGCAGGGGTGCCGGCGGGCGCCTCGGGCCCGGTGACCGATCCGGCGAGCGCCGGAGCCGGGGTGCGGAACTGGTCGGCGGCGCGGCCCTGATCGGGGCTGTTGGACTGATCGGTGCGGCCGGGCAGGTTGGTGCGGCCGGTCCGGTCCCAGCGGGGCAGTCGCCACAGGGCGATGGCGGTGAACACGACCGTGGTGGCGACCGCCACGGCGACCCCGATCGCCTGGACCTCCCTGGCGTTCATGTCGACGAGTCCGAAGGCCGCGAGGACGAAGATCAGCGTGTTGTTGACGACGTGGAGCCCGATCGCGAGTTCGAGCCCGCCGGACCGGTGGGTGAGCACACCCATCGCGACGGCGAAGACCGTGATGTCGATGAGGCCGATCCAGTTGTAGTCGTGGGCGATGACGAAGAACGGCACCGGCGCGAGGTACGCCCAGGCGGGGTGGCGCAGCCAGCCGCCGATGACCTGCGGCAGCACACCGCGGAACGCGAGTTCCTCCGCGGCGGCCTGGAAGGGCACGAACAGCAGGGCGATGAGCAGGGCTGCGAGCGTGCTCCCATCGATCACGGGCCGCGGGATCGGTTCGCCCAGGCCCAGCAGCGAGGACACGAGCATCGAGGCGCCGATGAGCACGAGCGACAGGATCATCGACCGGCCGAGCAGGCCCCACCGCATCCGGCCGGTGACGGAGAGCAGCGTGCCGACCGGGCGTCCGCCTCCCAACCGGACGCCGATGAGGCAAGCGGGGATGAGGACGATGAGGGTCAGCAGGGAGTAGAGCTGGACGATCGGGGCGCCCATGTCCGTCTTCGCAGAGGTGAAGGTCTCGATGATCGGGGTGCCGCCGGGCAGGAGCGCGGCGATGCCGAAACCGACGGTGACGAGGACGAGGAGAACGAGGTAGGCCGCGCCGGTGACGAGCAGGATGAGCAGCGGGCGCCACCACCGGTGGGAACCGTGCGCGCGGCCGAGGAGGTGGAACGGGACGGGCGCGGCGGACGCAGCGGCGGCGGTGCTGGGCGCCGGGGTCGCCGCGGTTGAGCCGGGTGCCGCGGCGGGCTCGGTACCGGCCGCGGGTCGGGCCGCCGAGGATCGGGCGGCGGAGGTGGTCAGGGATGCGGAGGATGCGATGTATTCGTTCATGTCTTCAGTCTTCGCGCCTCGTCACGCCCGCGGTATCGGTCAGCGGGGTGAACGCGCGCGGCGAAGGGATGATGTCGGATCATCCCTTCGGACGACAGCTGCCGGGCCCGGGCGCGCCCTAGGATCGAGGGGATGACGACTCTGCCCGCTCCGAACCCCTGGACCCGCCGTGCGGTGGTCGCGACGATCATGGTCGCCGGCGTGCTCCTCGGCCTCGGCCTGCTCCTCTTCACCGTCTGGACGTACATCGACCCGGTGGCAGCGGGAGTGGAGCCGATCCCCCAGGAGCGGGCCTACGCGCTGTTCCTGGTCCAGGTCGTGACCGGGGTCGCGGGGATCGTCCTCACCCTGTTCGCCCTCCGCCACTCCGCGGCGGAGGCCGACCCGCTCGGCACCGCGAGCGGGCCGCGGTCGGCGCTGATCTGCGGCCTCCTCGTCATCGCACTCGGGATGTTCTCCCCGCTCGGAGTGCCGCTCGCGGTGGTCGTCCTCGTCTCCCACTGCTCCCGCCGGTCCATCGTCTGGCCGGTGGCGGCCGTCGTGACGTATGTCGTGGGCGCCTTCGTCGCCGAGCTCCTCGGCGTCGACGGGGACCCGGGGTTCGCCTGGGGGTACCTCGCGCTCAGCCTCGTCATCCCGGTGATCGCCCTGCTCATCGGGATGATCCGCAGGCGACGTCGCGAGAACCGGCAGCGTGTTCTCGCGCAGGCCCGGATGACCGAGGCCGAATCCGCCGCGCGGGAGGACCGCGCCCGGATCGCCGAGCGCACGCGGATCGCCCGCGACATGCACGATTCCCTGTCCCACCGCCTCAGCCTCATCGCGATGCACGCCGGCGCGCTCGAGTACCGGGCGGAGACCGACCCGGAGGACGTCCGGGAGAGCGCGGCCACGATCCGCGAATCCGCCCACGCCGCCGCGGCCGACCTGCGCGCCGTGCTCTCGGTGCTCCGCGAGGAGCAGGAGAACACCGCGCCGCGCCTCGACCTCGAGGAGCTCGCCGCCGAGGCGCGCCGGGCCGGCACCCCGGTCGACATCACCTGGGAGGCGCCGCTGTCACCGGCCGACCACTCCCGGGCGCCGACGCTCATCGCCCACACGCTGTACCGGATCGTCCAGGAGGGGCTGACGAATGCGCGGAAGCACGCGCCCGGCGCGCCGGTCCGGGTGACGGTCAGCCCGGCCCGCCGCGCGGTGGTGCTCCGGGTGAGCAACCCCGGGCCGGCCGATCCTGCCGTCGGGATGCCGCCGGAAGGGACCGAGGCGCGCGTGCCGGGGTCCGGCCTCGGGCTCGTCGGGCTCGACGAGCGGGTCAGGCTCGTGGGCGGCACCCTCGAGGTGCGGCCGGCGGGCCCGGGACACGACGAGCACATCATCACGGCGACCCTGCCGTGGGAGACGGGAGACCGACGAGCATGACCGCACCGCACGCCCAGAACCCCGCACCCGAACGGATCCGCGTCGTCATCGTCGACGACGAACCGCTCATGCGCACCGGCCTGCGCCTCATCCTCGGCGGGGCGCCCGATATCGAGGTCGTCGGCGAGGCGGGCAACGGCGAGGAGGCGCTCGCCGGGATGCCCGGGTGGGCGCCCGGCGTCGTCCTCATGGACATCCGGATGCCGGTCCTCGACGGGATCGGCGCGACCCGGTCGATCGTGGAGGGCGCCTCGGACCCGGCCCGTGCACCCCGGGTGCTCGTGCTCACCGCCTTCGACACCGACGGCTTCATCCTCGAGGCGCTCCGCGCCGGGGCGGTCGGTTTCCTCCTCAAGGACACTCCGCCCGCCGAGCTCGTCGGTGCCGTGCGCTCGGCGGCCGCGGGGACGAACGCGATGAGCCCGAGCGTGGTGCGGCGTCTCGTCGACCTCGCCGGCGCCTCGGCCCCGGCCGCGGAACCGCCGGCCGACCCGCTCGCCGGGCTCAGCGCGCGCGAGCGTGAGATCGCCGAGTGCGTGGCGGCGGGGATGACGAACGGGGAGATCGCCGCGCAGCTCTTCGTGTCGCTGCCGACGGTGAAGACCCATGTGGCGCGGGTGTTCGACAAGCTCGGGGTGACCAACCGGGTGCAGCTCGCGATCCTCGTCCTCGAAGCGCGGTGAGGAGCGTCGGCGTGTGCTCGCGGTTCCGGGAGCGCACAGTGGTTCCGGGAGTGCACGATGTTTCCAGGAGTGCACGGCGGCTTCGGGAGTGCACGATGGCGCCGGCCGGATGTGGACTCCCCGTGAGATCCCCGGCGCACCGGGTCGGCCGTGGCTCTGTGAGCGGGTGCGGTTTGTAGAGTGGTCGGCATGACGGAACAGGTGTCGACGAACGGGCCGAGGCCCCTGCGGTCGCGCACCCGGACCCTGACCCTGTGGTGGATCGCCGCCGCCGGTGGACTCACCCTGTCGGTGGTGTTCCACATGACGCAGGCCTTCACCCCCGGGACCGTGAGCATGCTCGGCGGGCCGGTGATCGGCTCCGTCTACGACCAGCCCTCGATCGTCATGTTCTCCGTCGACCTGTGCCTCGGGGTGCTCGCGCTCGCGCTCCTGCCGGCCGCTCTCACCCACGACCCGATGGAGGTCGAGGAGTCCTACGTCGGCCCGCCCTCGGCGCTCGTCGCCGGGCTCGTCGTGCTCACCGTCTGGATGGTGTCCGTCATGGCCGCGCCCGCCGGGGCGATCGTGCTCATCTCGATCTCCTCCCGGCTGTCGGCCAATTGGACGGTGCCGGCGGTGTTCGCCTCGCTGCTGTCGATCGTCGTGTACGAGCTCACGATGTCGACCGACCTCGGCATCGACTGGGTGGTCATCGCGATGGCGATGGGCGTGACGCTCGCACTCGTGGGCGTCGGCGCCCTGCGCGGCACCCTGATCCGTCGCCAGGCGCGCGCCGCCGGCGGGTGACCGCCGGGCGAAGTGTGGTGGTTCCGGCGGAGAGTAGGACGAACAATGCCACCACTCTCCGTCGTAAGTCCCACAGTTCGCGCGATGCCGGCGCTCGTGCCGCCTCGGCCGCGCGGTGACCAGTGTACGTTCCGCCTCGGCCGGGATGCGGACCTCACTGTCCCACCGATTGATTCTCGCTGTAACATGAAACCCGAATGATTGATACCCGATCGGTTCAGGTCCGTTCGGGTGGCAAAGGAGATGTTCGATGACGCACAAGCCCCGTCCGCGCCCCGATACCCCGCACTACATGACCGAGGACCGCGTCGAGCTCCAGAAGCTCGCGCGCCAGTTCGCCCGCGAGGTCGTCCTGCCGATCGCCGACGAGGTCGACCCCGAGGAGGGACAGTTCCCCGCGGAGATGGTCCAGCAGATGGCCGACATGGGCTTCTTCGGCATCCTCATCCCCGAGGAGTACGGCGGCCTGGGACTCGGCGTCTTCGAGTACTGCCTCGTCGCCGAGGAGCTGTCCCGCGCCTGGATGAGCGTCGGCGGACTGCTCGCCCGCGGCAACGGCATGGGCGGCGGCTTCTCCGAGGAGCAGGAGCAGCGGCTCCTGCCCAAGGTCGCCACCGGCGAGTACCTGGGCGCATTCGCCCTGTCCGAGGCCGAGGCCGGCTCCGACGTCGCGAACATCAAGTGCAAGGCGACCAAGGACGAGGCCACCGGCGAGTGGGTCATCAACGGCACCAAGATGTGGTGCACCTACGCCGACCAGGCCGACTACATCATCCTCTTCGCCCGCACGAGCGTCGACGAGGACCCGAGCAAGCGCCACCGCGGCATCTCCGCCTTCCTCATCGAGAAGGAGCGCGGGACGTTCCCCGAAGGCATGTCGGGCACCCCGGCGCGCAAGATCGGGTACTTCGGCTGGAAGACCTGGGACCTCAACTTCGACAACTTCCGCCTGCCCGCCGATGCGCTGCTCGGCGAGGAGGGCAAGGGCTTCTACCAGGCAGTGTCCGGGCTCGAGGTGGGCCGCGCCCACACCGCCGCCCGCTCGATCGGGCTGGCCCAGGCCGCGCTCGAGGACTCCATCGACTACATGCACCAGCGCACCCAGTTCAACCACAAGCTCGCCGACTTCCAGCACCTGCGTTTCAAGGTCGCGGACATGGCCGCGCAGATCGAGGCGTCCCGCCAGCTCATGTACCACGTGTGCACCCAGATCGACACCGGCCGTCGGTGCTCGAAGGAGGCCGCGATGGTCAAGTACCTCGCCGCGGAGATGTCGGAGAAGGTGACGAGCGAGGCCGTGCAGATCCACGGCGGCGCCGGCTACACCAAGGATTTCGCCGTCGAACGGCACTGGCGCGACGCCCGCCTGACGAAGATCTTCGAGGGCTCCTCGGAGATCCAGATGCGCATCATCTCCGACGAGCTCCTGGGCCGCTGAGGCGCCGAGCCACCGCGGCTCGACCCCACGCTCGAACCAGCGATCTCCGGCGGTTCCGCTCTCAGGAACCGCCGGAGTTCGCTGTCTCAGAAGGTCACTTGACCGAGCCGCCCACTCCTGGCGCTCGGAACCGGGTCACCGCTCCGATTGGGACGAGAATTCTGCGAGATCACGGCCGAGCGCCTCGGCCTTCTGCATCGGCAGCGAGTGCGTGGCACCGGCCCACAGGGTCACCTCGGCGTCCGGCAGCAGCTCGTCGGCGCGACCGGCCGCCTTCTCCTCGCCCGCCAGGGAGTCGGTATCGCCGAACGCGGCGTACACGGGCATGGTGAGCGCACGGAGCTCGTCGTCATCGAGCACTGCCGGCATCGGGAGCGCGGAGTGATAGTGCTCGCTGCCCGCACTGATCATGCGCGCCACCGGGTCCTCGGGATCGTAGGGGACTCCCCCGATCTCACCGAGCGCACGGTTGCGCAGATCCTCGGGGATGAGTGGCAGTGATCCGACCATCGCCCAGGCGAACTTCCCCACGGGCGGGTTCGCCACGGTCATGAACGGCTCGAGCAGGGTCAGCGATGCGACATCGCCGGGATGGGACAGGGCATAGGCTGCGGCACCTGCGCCGCCGAAGGAATGCCCGACCACGTGCGCACCGTCGGGAGCGAGCTGGGCCAGTGCCTCGGAGATCCACTCCGCCTGGTCCTCGAACGAAGCGATCGGCACCCCCTGCACCGACATCCCCGCGTCCCCGATCGCGTCGAAGGCGATCACCCGGCGGTGGGCTGCGAATCCCGCGAGATTCTCCGCCCACATCGGGACTCCCGAGGACATTCCCGGGATGAGCACGACCGGGACGGTGCCCTCGGCCTCCGGGCTCGACCATTCGTAGGCGCGGACGGTCCCGAACGCCGTCGGAAGGTCGTGGACCGCGGTGGGCTCGGGCAGGAATCGCATCGCCGCGTCGTACGACTCGGTGTAGTCGGCCCGGCCTTCGGCGGTCCGGAAGTGCCCGACGCCCGGGGCTCCGAAGAAGAACTCCCCGGTTGCGACGATACCGACGATCGCGAGGAGCACCGTCACGGCTCGGGCGACCCGGGATCCGCAGCCGCCGCGCCGCCGAACCTCGGTCGGCCGGGCGTCCTCCTCGGTGGTCATGGTTGCCTCGGTCATGGGCACCTCCCCTTTTGCAGTATGTGCATATTGTAAACGGAGAGGAGTTGTTCCGTACAGTCGTCACATGCCCAAGATCGTCGATCACGCCGAGCGCCGCAGCGAGATCGTCGTCGCACTGTGGTCCACCATCTACGCCGAGGGGATCAGCGGCGTCTCATTCGCCGCGGTCGCCCGTCACGGCGGGATCTCGATCGGCCGGATCCAGCACTATTTCGCCACCAAGCGCGACCTCGTCCTCGCCGGCGTGCGCGCGATCGTCGCGGCGGCGGAAGAGGGTTTCCGGTCGACTCCAGAGGGATCCGAAATCCCCGGGGACGAGCCCGCACGATCGTCCCGCGCAACCCCGATCGATGAAGGCGACGCGACCGATCACGCCGTCGACACGCTCCGCTCGCTCCTCACCGGGCAGATCCCCGAAACGCAGGAGGCCCGGATCGGATCAGCCGTCTGGTCCGCCTACCTCGCGGCCTCGATGGCGGATCGCGAGATCGCTGCAGTCGTCCACGATGCGCTCGGCGGCACGCGGGAGCTCATCGCACAGCTCGTCGCGCAGATCCGACCGGACCTCGCACACGCAGAGGTCGGTACCCTCGCACTCCGCCTCTCCGCCCTGCGCGACGGACTCGCGCACGAGGTGCTCCACGGCACCGCAGCGCCGGAATCCGCCCGGGCGGTGATCGAATCGGAGATCGCCGCACTCACCAGCCGGGGGTGAGGGCGAAGCTCGCACGGATGAGGCACTGCACCTCGGCGGCGTCGAGCGCATCCTCCGCGTCGCCGAGCAGCACGCTCGCCCAGCTGCCCTTGTGCATGTGATAGGCGGGGAGGACGCCGCCGCCGTCGAGCAGCGCATCGAGCTCGTCGGGGTCGACCTTGATGTTCATGACCTCGTGGACCGCGTCCCCGGCCAGTCCGAGCTTCTCCGCGGGCACGTCCATGACGAGCGCGAACCACTTGCCCGTGTCCGCGTGCCGCAGCACCGCGTAGTCCGGGTGGTGCATCCACGGGAAATCCGGTTCGATCGAGAACTCGTCGGCGACGAACGCGAGCACTGCGTCCCTGTCCATGTCTTCCCTCTCGTCGTGGAGCCCGCGGCCGAGGCGCCCCGCACCCCGCCGCCACCACGATCCCACCCCGCAGCACACCTCGCCAATCCCGTGGTCCTGCATCCTCAATGCGACCGCTTCCCACCGATGCAACTGCTTCTCCTCTGTTTCGAAGCCACTGGGCCGGAATTCGTTCGTCCATCGGAGAAACAGCTGCATCGTGCGTCCGAACGGCCGCCGTGCACCAGCATGCGGACCTGCCTCGACACCCGCCACCGGGAGTGATGGAATATGAGCACCCGCTTATGCGCAGTTGATCGAGGAGGATCAGGATGCAGGTTTTCGCCGTCCACGGCCCCGGAGAGCCCGTCAAGGAGATCGAGGTTCCCACCCCGGAGCTCGCCGGGAAGGAAGTGATCATCCACATCACCCACTCCGGCGTCTGCCACTCCGATGTCCACTGCCAGGAGGGGCACTTCGATCTCGGTTCGGCCGGCAAGCTGCCGATCGCGGCCTCCGGCGTCCAGTGGCCGGCGGTGTTCGGCCACGAGATCGTCGGCACCGTCGTCGCCGCCGGGCCCGAGGCCACCGTGCAGCCCGGTGACACGCAGTACATCGTCTTCCCGTGGATCGGCTGCGGCAAATGCCAGGCCTGCCGCGAGGACCGCGAGAACTACTGCCCGCGCGGCCGCAACCTCAGCGTCGGCCTGCGCGGCGGATTCGCGCGCGAGGTCTGGGTTCCCGACGAGCGCTACCTCATCGAGCTCGGTGACCTCGACCCGGCCTGGGGCGCGACGCTCGCCTGCTCGGGCGTGACGAGCTACTCCGCGGTGAACAAGGTGCTCCCGCGCGGCGAGGAGGATGTCGTCGCCGTGATCGGCGCCGGCGGTGTCGGCCTCATGGCCGTCGCGATCCTCAACGCCCTCGGGCACCAGAAGATCGCGGTCGTCGACGTCAGCGACGAGAACCTCGAGATCGCGAAGAAGCTCGGGGCGACGATCACCTTCAACTCGAAGGTCGAGAACCCGACCGCCGGTCTGATCGAAGCCGCCGGGGGCAAGATCGCCGCGGCGATCGACTTCGTCAACAACGGCGCCACCGCGTCGATGGCGCTCGGCGCGCTCCAGAAGGGCGGCCAGCTGGTGAGCGTCGGACTGTTCGGCGGCGAGCACACCTACCCGACGACTCTGCTCGCCCTCCAGGTGTTCACCATCCAGGGCAACTTCGTGGGCAGCCTGCCGGAACTCAAGGCGGTCGTCGAGCTGGCGCGCACCCACGACCTGCCCCAACTCCCGATCGTCGAGCTGCCGCTGAGCGCGGACAACATCAACGCCTCGCTCGAGGACCTCGCAGCGGGCAAGTCGCGCGGTCGCACTGTGCTCGTCGCGGACTGATCGCCGAAGGCCGCCCGGCCCGCACCGAAGGCGGGCCGGCCTCACCGAGACCGTCCGACACGTTCATGCCCCGCAGAACCGCTCGGTTCTGCGGGGCATGAACGTGCGGGTGCGGATCAGGCGAGCTTGCCGGCGACCTCGACAACGCGCTTCGCCATGTGCTCGAGGGCGTCGATGGTCGGCTGCTCGAGCTCGTTCTGGTTGTCCCCGCCGGTGACGTGCGAGACGCCGTAGGGGTTGCCGTCGACGAACTTGAGCTGGTCGGTGTAGCCCGGGGCGACGATGATGCCGCCGAAGTGCATGATCATCTGGTACATGTGCTGCAGGGTCGTCTCCTGCCCGCCGTGCGCGGTCTGGGACGAGGTGTAGGCCGCGTAGACCTTGTTCGCGAGCTTGCCCTGCGCCCACAGCCCACCGAGCGTGTCGATGAACGACTGGAACGAGCCGGTGACGTTGGAGTAGCGGGTGGGCGAGCCGAAGATCACGGCGTCGGCCCACACGATGTCGTCGCCGGTGGCGGCGGGCAGGTCCTTCGTCGCCTCGTAGTTGGCACTCCAGGCCGGGTTCTCGGCGAACACCGAGGGGTCGACCTGCTCCTCGATGTGGCGGACGCGCACCTCGGCGCCGGCGGCCTGGGCGGCGCGCTCGATCTCGGCGGCCATCTTCGTGCCGTGGCCGGTGGCGGAGTAGTAGATCACTGCGAGCTTGGTCATGTGGATCCCCTTTCGATCACGGGTCGGATCTGTTGAAATCTGAACCATCTGACGTCTTCACCCTAGTCAGCGGCCTCCGGTCCCGGCCAGCATTCCGCCCGGATACCCAGCGGACGTGGATACGATGATCAGACCGGACCCGGGCCGGACCGGGCCGGAACGTGCCGCCGCCCGACATCGGTGGCGCGGACCGCCGGGTGCCGCCCCGGGCACCGGCAGAGGAGTGATGAGAATGCGCACCGGACGACTCGACCCCGCCGCCCGCTCCCGGGCGATCGACGCCCTGGCCCGCACCTCGGCGGCGACTCCGCTCGACATCCTCGTCGTCGGCGGCGGAGTGACCGGCGCCGGCGTCGCCCTCGATGCCGCGACCCGCGGCCTGCGGGTGGGGATCGTCGACGCGGGCGACTGGGCCTCGGGCACCTCCTCGAAATCCTCGAAGCTCGTCCACGGCGGCCTGCGCTACCTCGAGATGCTCGACTTCGCCCTCGTCGCCGAGGCGCTCCGCGAGCGCGATCTGCTCCTCACCACCCTCGCCCCGCACCTCGTGCGCCCCGTGTCCTTCGTGTTCCCGCTCGACTCCCCCGTCGCCGACCGCGCCTACATCGGCTCGGGCATGACGCTCTACGACGCGATGGCGATCCGCCCCGGGACGCGCCGCGCGATGCCGCTCCACCGCCACCTCGGCCCGCGCGGCCTGCGCAGCCGCTTCCCCGGCCTGCGCACCGAGCACGGCGGGATCGAGTACGGCGACGCGCAAGTCGACGACGCCCGCCTCACGCACACGCTGATCCGCACGGCCGTCGCCCACGGCGCGGTGGCGGCCAACCACGCCCCGGTCACCGGCTACCTCCATGCGTCGGAGGAGGCCGCAGCGGATGGACCGGGTGGGCCGGCCGCCACCGAGGCGACCGGCACCGCCACACCGGAAGAGGCCGCGCAGGTGGGACCGGCCGCGGGCGACCGGGGCCGAGGCGCGGGCGAGGCGATCGTCGGGGTGCGCGCCCGCGACGAGCTCACCGGGGAGGAGTTCACGATCCACGCCCGCCACACCGTGCTCGCCACCGGGGTGTGGACGGAGCGGCAGGAGCAGCTCGCCGGCTCCTCGGCCGGGCTGCGCGTGCTCGCCTCCAAGGGCATCCACATCACCGTGCCGCGGGACCGCATCGCCGCCGACCCCGGCCTCGGCGTCATCACCCGCACGGAGACCTCGGTGCTCTTCATCATCCCGTGGGACGAGCTGTGGCTCATCGGCACCACCGACACCCCGTGGCGCGAGAGCGTCAGCCATCCGCTCGTCACCGCCGAGGACATCGAGCGGGTGCTCGCGAACGCCAACGCCGTGCTCAGCGAGCCGCTCGAGCGCACCGACGTCGTGGCCGCCTACGCCGGCCTGCGCCCGCTCGTGCAGCCGCCGGCGGATTCCGACGACAGCACCCGGGTGTCACGCGAGCACGCGATCGAGGAGGTCGCGCCGGGCGCCTCGGCGATCGTCGGCGGGAAGCTCACGACCTACCGGGTGATGGCGGAGGACGCGGTGGACTTCGCGCTCCGCGCCCGCCGCCCGCACCCGCGCAGCCGGACCGAATCCGTGCCGCTGCTCGGCGCGGACATCACGGAGATCACCGGCCCGCGCCGGGAGCGGCTCCTCGCCGCCCACGGCTGGGACGACGCGCGCCTCGACCGGCTGCTCCACCGCTACGGCTCGCTGCTCGGCGAGCTGCTCGACCTCATCGACGAGCGCCCCGAGCTCGCGGAGCCGCTGCCGGGGGCGCGGGAGCACCTTGCGGTCGAGGCGGTCTATGCGGTGCGAGCCGAAGGCGCTGTTCACCTCGCCGACGTGCTCCACCGACGGCTGCGCTGCGACCTCGCGTGCGCCGACCGGGGCGTGGAGGCGGCCCGGTCGGTCGCCGCGCTCATCGCCCCGGACCTCGGCTGGGATGCCGAGGCGACCGCCGCCGAGCTCCGGGGGTTCACCGCAGAGGTCGCCGCCCAGCGTGCGGCGGAGCGCACGCGGACCGACGCCGAGGCGGTCGCGGAGTACGCCGCCCGGAGCCGGGAGTGAGCACGGGAACGTGTGCAAGGGACCGGACGCCCGCGACGGGCAACCGGGAGCCCCGCCGGCCGGTCGATTGGCTCCTGCCGATCGACCCCGCCGCGCATGCGGAGCATCTGCCTGCGGACTGGCGCACGCGCCGGGACGCGAGCGCGGTGTGGGAGGCGATCGGGCGATCCCAGCCCATCGGACGGTGGTGCCTGCGCAGCGGGTACCGGACCATGCGTTCGGGTGATCGGATCTGGGCGTACCTGTCGCGCCGCCAGGAGCTGTGCGCGGTCGGCACGGTGAGGGAGGTCGTGGAGGACACGGAGTGGTTCGTCCTCATCGACTGGGACGAGCCCCGCACCGCGAAGCTGTGCCGCGACCCGCTGCCGCGTGCGGTCTTCGGCCAGGTGCCGATGTCGACGTGCCGGGCCGGGGCGCGTGCCTCCTCGGCGCTGGCGCAGCGCTTCGCCGCGCTCGGGTGAGGCCCGGGTCCGGCCTCTGCTGAGGCTCGTGGCGGAGGCGCGGGTCAGGAGTCGCCGCTCGTGCAGATGCAGGCGCGGTTGCCCTGCTTGTCCTCGAGGACGGTGAAGCTCGGGGCGTGGCTGGTGTCGACGACGCTGCCGCCGGCCTTGACCGCCCGCTCGATCCGGGCCTGCGCCTGGTCGTCGGGCACCCACACGTCGAGGTGGAAGCGCTGCCGAGGGGTGTCGTGCTGCTCGGCGAGCTGGAACCACAGCGGCGGCACCTGGCCGGTGTTCTCCGTGACCGTTCCGCCGTAGGACGAGAAGAACTCCGCGGAGCCCTGCACACGTCCGATGTCGCCGTCGAGCACGGCGGCCCAGAACGGTGCGATGGATTCTGCGCGCACGGTGTCGAGGGCGATCTCGATCTCGGTGAGCCGCTCCGGTGCGGCGCTCACGCCGAGCCGGGCGGCGATCCCGCTGATCGTCTCCGCCATGTCGAGGTCGCGCTGGGTGACCCCGCCGGCGCTGTGGCTCACAAGGGCGAGGTCGACGTGGAGGTACCGGAGGTCGATGTCCGGGTGGTGGTCGGCGGTCTCCGCCGCCTCGGCCACGGCGTCGACGAAGCGGACGCCGGAGGCGAAGTCCCCGGGGAGGAACCGCGCGCGGACGATCCGGTTCATCAGGCGCCACTGAGCGGGGAGGTTCGCGCGGATGACGTCGCCGGTGAGGATCTTCATGGACCGATTATCCCGTGTCCGCGCGCCCGTGTCAGCCCCCGATCCCCCACCCGAGACCTCAAAATGCGAAGGTTCCTGGGAACCGATCCGCGATGTATCGCAAGGTCACTGGCGCTCCTCGACACAGGCGCTCCGCGTCACAGGCGCTCCGCGTCGAACTGCGCGGTATCCCGATCCAGGCGCGCAATGACGCGTTCGAATCGGGATACCGCGCAGTTCGTCGGAGACAAGCCCGATACCGCCTGCCCCGACGCGAGTGGGGCGCCGCTTTCGCTCCCGCGAATCGGGCGCCAATAGAGTCGGGCACCGATAGGTCGGGCGCCTATAGGTCGAAGGCCAAGAAAGTCGGGCTCCTATATCGAGTGCCAGAAGAGTCTTGCACCTTGAGGCCGGGTGCCGATAGGCCGGGCGTCTGCAGGTCGAGTGCCGAAAGTGTGCAATTTCTCGCGGTTCCGTTCACAGGAACCGCAAGAAATTGCACTCTGGGTGGAATCAGGCGTCGGTCATCGCGGCGCGCTTCTCGCGTGCGCCGACGAGCGCCTCGCCCCAGAGCACCATGTCGTCGATCATCGAGGCGAACGGCTGGACCGAGACCTCCTGCGGGGCGAACTGCCCGTCGGTGAAGTCGGTGAAGATGCTGAAGGAGGTCTGGTCGCGCACCACGGCGACCCGCGAGTTCGCAAGGATCAGGCGCAGGTGCTCGGCCGCGCGCACGCCCTTGTCGGCGCCGTAATTCACGATGCCGGCGACCTTGTGGTTGAACTCGAGGCTGACGTAGTCGAGGGCGTTCTTGAGGCCGCCGGGGACCGAGTGGTTGTACTCGGGAGTGACGAAGATGTAGCCGTCGAACTCGGCGAGCTTAGCGCCCCACGCCTTGGTGTGGTCGTTCTGGTACATGTGCGCGCCCGCCGGGATCGGCTCATCGAGGACCGGCAGATCGAAGTCGTCGAAGCGCACGATCTCGGCCTCGATCCCGCCGCGGGCAGCGAGCTGCTGGGCCACCCAGTCGACGACCTGGGGGTTGAGGGCATTGGGTCGGTTGGTCCCGGCGATGATGGCGATCTTCAGCATGTCTCTCCTGTATGAGTTGGCGGATGTCGAGGGGATGCCGTGCGGCGGAGCCGGACTACCGCGACCGCCGGTGCTGCGGCGGTGGCCGACCGACGCCCCGGATCCCTGCGTCTTCACTCAGACTAACTTAGTTCAAAGTTGAATCATTCCATGGCTGGTGAGGGTTTCCTCACAGCGCCGCCCCACCCGGCACCGCACCACCGACTCCTCCCCACCGCCGCCGAGGCGCCCGCCACCCGGCACCGCCCTCGGCCCGGCGCCCACCGCTCCACCGGCCTCACCGCTCCACCGCCCTCACCGCGCCACCGGCCGCCCGGCGCGCGGCCGCCCGGTACGACCGGCGTACACTCACGCAAGACCCCTTGATGCAATCCCCGCCCGCGCAGCGAACGGAGCCGGCATGGCCAGCCACGAGAAGCACATCGAGAGTCCCCTGTCCGGCATCGACGACACCGCGCATCCGCCCCGGCGGGTGCGGCACCCGTCCCACGCCGACAAGCCGGACTCCCCGAGCGATCTCACCAAGCCCTCGTGGAAGAACATCGCGCGCACGACGTACCGGGAGTACCTCGACGACGAGTGCATGGACCTGGCCGCCGGACTCACCTATCGCATGGTGCTGTCGACGTTCCCCGCGCTCATCGCGCTCGTGTCCATGCTCAGCCTCGTGGGCCAGAGCGGATCGCTCGAAACCGTCCTCCAGCAGGCCGACCGCGTGGTCCCCGCGGACACGTGGAAGACCATCGAGCCGGCGCTCTCCGCGGTCCTCACCGCTCCTGCCCCCGGGCTCGGCCTCGTCCTCGGTCTCGTCATCGCACTGTGGACGGCCTCGGGCTACACCAAGGCATTCGGCCGGGCCATGAACCGGATCTACGACGTCCCCGAGGGACGCGGTCTCATCAAGATCAACGCACAGATGTACCTATTCACGGCTCTCCTGCTGGCCCTCGGCGCGATCGCACTCGTGATCTTCGTCGTGTCCGGCCCGATCGCGGAGTTCATCGGCGGTCTCATCGGACTCGGCGGGACGGCGGTGACGGTGTGGAACATCGCCAAGTGGTTCCTGCTCGCCGGCGTCGTCATCGTCGTCGTCGCGCTCCTCTACTACGCCACCCCCAACGTCAAGCAGCCGCGGTTCCGCTGGATCAGCATCGGCGCCGTCGTCGCGATCGTCGTCTCAGTCCTCGCGACCCTCGGTTTCTTCTTCTACGTGACGAACTTCGGCAACTACAACGCGACCTACGGGGCGCTCGCCGGCGTCGTCGTCCTGCTCCTGTGGCTCTACATCGTCAATGCGGTGCTCCTCCTCGGAGCGGAGATCGATGCCGAGCTCGAGCGCGGTCGCGAGCTCCAGGCGGGACTGCCGGCCGAGCGGGAGATCCAGCTGCCGCCGCGCGACACCACCGCGAGCGACACCCGTGAGAAGAACTTCGCCGAGGACGTCGAGCGGGCGCGCGCCCTGCGGATCTCCGCGGGCGAGACCTCCGAACCCGACGAGGCGCCCCGCAGCTGACAGCCCACCGAACGCCCCTCGCCCGCTCTGCGGGCACTCGTTGACCGCACCAGGAGGCCTCCATAGACTCGGGAGCAGTACCTGAACGATTGTTCAGTTCTGCGGCGGCCGCCGCCGGACCCTGCGTGCGAAGGAGCACCCATGACCTCGATCGGACCCGAAATCGACTACCGGGTGGAGGACGGCGTCGCTGTCATCACCCTCAACCGGCCCGAGCGTCGCAATGCCTTCAACCGCGCGCTGCTCGCCGCCTGGGCCGCCGCGATCGACACCGCGGCGGCGGACCCGGAGGTCAAGGTCCTCCTCATCACGGGTGCCGGCAAGGGGTTCTGCGCCGGGGTGGACCTCGACGAGTTCGGTGGGGTGACGGAGACCCTCGAGCGCCGCGCCTACCTCGCCGACGACGTCCATGCCGTCGCGCGCGCCCTCGAGCACCTCGAGAAGCCCTATATCGCCGCGATCAACGGTGATGCGATCGGTGCGGGGATGGACATGGCGCTCATGGCCGACATCCGCCTCATCGGCACCGAGGCCCGGCTGTCGCAGGGGTACGTGCGCGTCGGCCTGGTGCCCGGCGACGGCGGGGCGCACATGCTGCCGCGCATCGTCGGCGAGCAGCGCGCGCTCGAGCTCATGTGGACCGGCCGGTTCATCGACGGCGCCGAGGCGACCGAGCTCGGCATCACCATGGCCCACCACCCGGACGGGGAGCTGCTGCCGGCAGCGATGGAGCTCGCGAAGTCGCTCTCCGCCGGCCCGCCGATCGCGATCCGCACGATCAAGCGCCTGACCCGCATCGCGCGCACCCAGTCGCTCACCGACCACCTCGTCCACGCCGCCGCGGAGCAGGCGGTCATCCAGTCCACCGCGGACTCCGCCGAGGCCGTCGCCGCCTTCAAGGAGAAGCGCGCCCCGCGCTTCGAGGGACGCTGAGGAGGCCGGCGATGAGCTCGACCGAGATCCGCACCCGCATCCGCACTCTGCTCGACGACTGGCTCTCGGCCGGCCGGTTCACCCCGACGGTGGACTGCTGGCTGCGCTCGGTTGACCGGGACTTCTCCCGCGCGCTCGGCGAGGCCGGGCTGCTCGGCATGACGTGGCCGGTCGAGCACGGCGGCGAGGGCCGGCCGAACACCGACCGGTTGGCGCTGACCGAGGAGATGCTGCGGGTGGGTGCTCCGGTCACGGCGCACTGGATCGCCGAGCGGCAGATCGGCCCGGCGGTGCTGCGCGCCGGGACTCCGGAGCTCAAGGCGGCGATCCTGCCCGACATCGTCGCCGGCCGGGCGATCATCGGGCTCGGGATGAGCGAGCCGGAATCCGGTTCGGATCTGGCGAGCGTGCGCACCCGAGCGGTGCCCACCGAGGGCGGGTGGATCCTCAACGGCCACAAGATCTGGACCACCCAGGCGCACAACGCCACTGCGATGTACATCCTCGCGCGCACCTCGGAGGAGGAGAAGAAGCACCAAGGGCTCAGCGAGTTCGTCATCGACATGGACTCCCCCGGCATCGAGGTGTCCCCGATCGTCGACCTCGCCGGCGAGCACCACTTCAACGAGGTCCGCTACACCGACGTGTTCATTCCTCGCGAGCGGCTCATCGGCACCGAGGGCGAGGGCTGGAAGCAGGTGATCGAGCAGCTGAGCTTCGAGCGCGGCGGACCCGAGCGGGCCCTGTCGACGTGGGTGCTCGTGCCCGAAGTGCTCGCCGCGCCCGGTCTGCGCACCGACGAGGGCGCGCTGCGCGACCTCGGACAGGTCGTCGCGGAGCTCTCCGCGCTGCGCCACATGTACCGCCGCATCGCCGCGGCACTCGACGCCGGGGAGGCGCCGATCCGGCTGGCGGCGGCCTCGAAGTTCATCGGCAACGGGTTCGAGAAGGGGCTCATCGACATCGCCCGCCGCCTCGTTCCCACCCCGGGTGAGAAGCTCGCCGGTCTCATCCAGCAGGCGCTGTGGGCGTCTCCGGCGTTCGGGATCCGAGGTGGGGCGGAGGACGTGCTGCTCGGCATCGTCGCGAAGCTCGAGCTGCCGCGTGACCTGTCGAAGGCCACCCCGCAGCCGCGCCTGGCCGACCCCGAGGCGCAGGAGCTCGTCGAGCTCGCCGGGAAGGTCGCCGGCGGCACCCTGCTCGACGTCGATCGCAGCGATGCCGGTCTGGACCGGCTGCGCTCGACGGTCGAGGACCTCGGCTGGACGCGGGTGTCCGTGCCGGAATCGGCCGGCGGGTCCGGCGGGTCCCTCGCCGATGCCGGGGCGATCGTGCGCGGGCTCGCCCGCCTGGGCGTCACCGCGGACCTGCCGGAGCACCTCGTCGCCGCGCACACCGGTGCCGGGCTCGGACAGCGGGAGGCCACCGCGCTCGCGTCGCTGCTCGACGCCGCGGTGCTCCTCGGTGCCGGGGAGGCAGCCCTCGCGCTGACCATCGGCCACGTCATCGAGCGCGAGCAGTTCGGGGCGCCGCTGGCGGCGATCCCGGCGGTGAAGTCGTGGATCGCACGGATGCGCATGCAGCTCGACCTCGCAGTCGAGTCCTACGACCGCGCCCTCGAGATCGCCGGCGACGCGCTCCGCGCCCCCGGTGCGGACTCCACCGCAAGCGGGGCCGGTGAGGAGGCAGCCGGCGGCGCGACGGCCGCGGCGGAGGCGGTGGGTGCCTCGGACGCGGGCATCACCGACGCCCAAGCCGCCGCCGCGCTGTCGGCGAAGGCGATCGCCGCTCAGGCCGGCGGGCTCATCGCCGCCCAGGCCCATCAGCTCCACGGCGCGATCGGGATCACCGCGGAGTACCCGCTCCACCACCTCACCCAGCTCATCTGGGCCACCCGTGATTCCGGCACCAGCGAGCACGCAGCGCTCGTCGAGCTCGGCCGCATGGCCCTAGCCGGTGGCGAACCCGTGATCTGGGACCGTCTCACCGACTCCGCACCCGCGGAGTGAGCCCACATCGAGTGGTCACTTCTCTTCGGAGAATCGCGAAGAATCGAAGACAAGTGACCACTCGAGAAGGAAACAGAACACGCGCCGAGAGGACGCCGTTCAGAAGCTCAGGAGGTCGGCTGCCTCGAGGTGGGCGATCTCGTTGCCGGTGAGCATGATCGCGCGGTCTCCGGCGAAGCGCACCCGGGTGATCCCGGCGTGGGCGGGCCGGAACAGGAAGTCGCGGCTCAGCCCGTACTCCTCGGCGAGGAACGCGTTGATCACGCCGCCGTGGCAGGCGATCGCAACCTGGTCCCCCGCATGGCGCCGGGCGATCTCCCAGATCGCCCCGTGGACGCGGGCGCGGAACTCCGCCGAGCCCTCGCCGAGCGGGATCGAGTCCCAGGTCAGCGTCTCGATCATCTGCCGGCTGGCCGCGAGCGCGCGCTCGGTGCCGACGGCCTGCTCGAAGCTCTGCTCGCCGGGCACGTCCCGGAAGATCCCGACCTCCTTGAGCCGCTCGTCCACGACGACCTCGACCCCGTGATGGGCGGCGATCGCCTTCCCGGTGTCGTGGGCGCGGGCAAGGTTCGAGGAGTACACCGCGTCGAGCCCGGCCCCGGCGAGCGCCTCGCCCACCGCGAGCGCCTGCGCACGGCCCTGCTCGGAGAGGTGGGCGTCGTAGGCCATCGACTCCGGGGAGTCCTTGCCGGCGCGCACCTGCTGGCCGTGGCGGACGAGGTACACGTCCGTCGCATCATCGACGCGGGTCAGCAGTGCGGTGCCGAGGGCCCGCCCGAGGAAGTTGCTCATGGGTCTCCGTTCAGAGGTGGTCGGTCGGGAAGCCGGAACGCGCTCAGCTCGGAGCGCCGCCGTCGACGGTGAGCAGCGCCCCTGTGGTGTAGGACGCGAGCGACGAGGCGAGGTAGAGCACCGCGCCGACGATCTCGTCGGGCTCTCCCCCGCGCTCGGCGGCGAAGCTCTTGGCCCGCCTGCCGAACGCCTCCATGTCCCAGTGCTTGGCGATGTCGGTGAGGAAGGTGCCGGGCACCACGGCGTTGACCCTCACGCTCGGCCCGTAGGCGTGGGCGAGGGCGATCGTCGTCGCATTGAGCCCGGCCTTCGCCGCGGAGTACGGCACGGTCGAGGGCTTGGGATGGAGCGCGGCGATCGAGGAGATGTTGACGATCGACCCGCCCCCGCGCTCGGCCATCCGCTCCCCGAGCAGCGCGGAGAGCCGGAAGGGGCCCTTGAGGTTGAGGCCGATGACCTTGTCGTAGAGCTCCTCGCTGATACCGGCCACCGAGTCGTACAGCGGCGAGGAGCCCGCGTTGTTGACGAGCACGTCGACGCCGCCGAGCTCGTCCCACACCCGGTGGGAGAACTCCGTGCACTGGTCCCAGTCCGCGGCCTGCAGGGCGTAGGGGTGCACGCGCCCGCCGGTCTCCGCGGTGATCCGGGCGGCGGCGTCCTCGCACGAGGCGATCTTGCGCGAGGCGATCGCCACCTCGGCCCCGAGGGAGGAGAAGGCGCGCGCCATCTCGTACCCCATGCCGCGCGAGCCCCCGGTGATGACGACCCGCTTCCCGGTGAAGTCGAAGCCCCACCGGCCGGCGCCGGAAGGGCCGGTTCCCGAGGCGCCGGCGGGCGCCTCGGCGGGCGCGTTCCCGCCGTGGGCAGGTGCTGTGCTCTCGGTGCTCATCCGATGATCTCCATCGCCTGGTCGAACAGGGACACGGTGCGCTCGTGGAGCCGCCGGCCCACCGATTCCGGGGCGAGCCCGGCCGAGGCGCGCGCCTGCGAGCCCTCGAGGATGGATCCGAAGCGGAAGCACGCGAGCACGTGGTAGAAGTCGACGTCGGAGACGTCGTAGCGGCTGGTCTCGCCGTAGGCGGCGACGACCTCGTCCTTCGCAGGCCAGCCGGGCAGGGCGAGGCCGTGGGTCGAGGCGAGCAGGTGCCCGAGGTCGAGGAGCGGGTCGCCGAGCGTGCACAGCTCCCAGTCGACGATCGCGGCCACGCCCGGTTCCTCCCGGGTGAAGAGGACGTTGCCCGGGTGGCAGTCGCCGTGGATGATCCCGGCATTGCGCGCCTCGGGCATCCACTCGGTGAGCCAGGCCGGGATCGCCTCGACGCCGGGGTGGTCGAGCCCGGGCCAGGACTCGAACTCGCGGTAGCTCTCGAGCTGCCCGACCCAGCGGCCGGGCTGCCGGGCGAGCCAGCCGTCGGGCTTGCCGAAGCCCTCGAGGCCGGCGGCCACGTGGTCGATGTTGCCGAGCTCGGCGATCGCGCGGGCGTGGGCGAGGCCCATCGCGTGCTGCCAGTCGCGGTCGGCGGCGACGTGCTCGGGCACGCCGCTCACCCCGTTGAACCCGGCCACGGAGCGCATGATGAAGAACGCGTTGCCGAGCACCTCGAGGTCGTCGCAGGCGGCGATGAACTCCGGGTGCGGCACCTTGCTGCCGCCGAGGGCTGCGAGCACGCGCGCCTCGCGGAGCATGATCTGGTCGGAGTTCTTCCGCTTGTTCACCGGCGGGCCGCGGTAGATCAGTCGCTCGTCGTTCCACGTGAAGCCGAGCAGCACGTTCTGGGTGCCGCCGGTGAGGAAGTCCGGATCGGTGATCTCGCCAGGGCCGATCTGCTCGCGCAGCCAGGCCGCGAGCGTGTCGAGCTCGATCCCGGCCTGGCGCGCGTGCTCGGCGGCGACCGCGGCGTCGTCGACCTCGCTCACGAGGCCGCCTCGAGGTACTGGGCGAACTTCTTCTGCGCCTCCTCGGTACGGGTGGGGATGTGCTCGCTGGGCACCGGGTGCGGCTCGTAGTCGCGCAGCACGCGCCGGGCCACGGTGACCTTGTGGACCTCGTCCGGGCCGTCGTAGATCCGGGCGGAGCGCGCGTTGCGGTACATCTCCTCCAGCGGCAGATCGCCGGTGATACCGAGCGAGCCGTGCACCTGGATGGCGCGGTCGATGACGTTGAAGAGCACCTGCGCGCCCCAGAACTTGATGATCGCGATGTCGGTGAGCGCGTTCTTCGTGCCGCCCTGGTCCATCTTCCACGCCGCCTGCAGGGTGAGTAGGCGGGCCGCCTCGAGCTCGGCCTTCGAGGTCGCGACCATGTCCTGGATCATCTGCTTCTGCGCGAGCGTCGAGCCCTTGACCTCACGGGTGACGACCCGCTCGCACATCATGTCGAAGGCCCGCTTGCCCTGGCCCAGCCAGCGCATCGCGTGGTGGATGCGGCCGGGGCCGAGGCGCTTCTGGGCGAGCATGAATCCCTGCCCCTCCTCGCCGACGAGGTTGGCCGCCGGCACCCGGACGTCCTCGTAGAGGATCTCCGCGTGCCCCTTGTCGCCGGCGGCGTGCGACAGGCCCATAACCGGGATGTCGCGGAGCACGTTCACGCCGGGGGTGTCGCGCGGGACGATGATCATAGAGGCGCGCTCGTGCGGCTCGGCGTCCGGGTTCGTCACGACCATGACGATGAAGAAGTCCGCGTGGGAGCCGTTCGAGGAGAACCACTTGTGGCCGTTGATGACGTACTCGTCGCCCTCGCGCACCGCGCGGGTGGTGAGCATCGTCGGGTCCGCGCCGGCGCCGGGCTCGGTCATCGAGAAGCAGCTGCGCAGCTCACCGGCGAGCAGCGGCTTCATCCACTTCTCCTTCTGCTCGTCGTGAGCCGCGATCGCGAGCAGCTCCGCATTGCCGGAGTCCGGGGCGTTGTTGCCGAAGATCGACGGCGCGAAGGCGCTCGCGCCGAGGATCTCGTGCATGAGGCCGAGCTTGAGCTGGCCGAAGCCGCCCCCGCCGAGCTCCGGCTCGAGGTGCGCCGCCCACAGCCCCTGGTCCTTGACCTGCTGCTTGAGCCCGTCGGTGACCTCCTTGAAGGCCTCCGGGCCGAGGTCGGCGACCTCGAGCGGCATGATCTCCTCGCGCACGAAGGTGCGCATCCACTCGAGCTTCTGCTCGAACTCGGGTTCGGTCGAAAAGTTCCAGCTCATGTCAGTTCTCCTCCTTGAGAATGGTCAGTGCCTGCTTGGCGAGCTGCTCGACACCGGCGCCGGCCTCCTCGGGATCGAAATCGAGGTCACCCATCTGTCCGGTGATGAGACGGGTGTAGACGCCCTCGCGGATGCAGGCGAGCTTCCACATCGCGAACGCCGCGTAGTAGTTGACGTTCGACGCGGTGATGCCCGACTGCTCCTCGTAGCGGGCGATGAGCTCCGCCTTCGTGGGGAAGCCGTGCTCCGGTCGCGGCACCCAGATGCTCGTGTACT
Organism: Brevibacterium sp. R8603A2; assembly: GCF_023072605.1. Lineage (NCBI taxonomy): Bacteria > Bacillati > Actinomycetota > Actinomycetes > Micrococcales > Brevibacteriaceae > Brevibacterium > Brevibacterium sp. R8603A2. Next base: position 122,741 of record NZ_JALLGN010000008.1, on the reverse strand, counting down.
CGTCCGGGGTGGTGAGCATGGCGATGAAGTAGCCGAGGTCGGTGAGCACCTCGCCGATCGCGGTGAGCTCCCAGTCGACGACGGCGTTGATCGTGCCGTCGGGGGCGAAGATCATGTTGTTCGGCTTGTAGTCGCCGTGGGCGATCCCGATGACGGAGTCCGCGGCCTCGGGCATCTCTGCGGCGAGGACGTCGTGGACCTCCTTGATCTCCGGGATGTCGCGCTGGGTGATCTGCTCGAACTGGCCCAGCCAGCGGCGCAGCTGGCGCTCGATGAGCCCGCCGGGCCGGCGCAGGTCGGTGAGCCCCACGGCGTCGACGTCGACGCGGTGGATCGCGGCGAGCGTGTCGATCATCCCGAAGGCGGTGGCGCGCTTGTCCGCATCGGGGATCCGGGCCCAGTCCTCGGGGGTGTTGATGGGGAAGCCCGGGCAGTGCTCCATGAAGACGAACGGGACCTCCATGACCGCCGGGTCGTCGACGATCTCGAGCACGTTCGTCACCGGCACGTCGGTGGGGCCGAGCGCGGCCATGATGCGGCCCTCGCGGGCGACGTTGTGCGCGCTGCCGCCGGTGTGGCCGAGCGGCGGGCGGCGCAGCACCCAGCGCGGCTGCCCGTCGACCTCGACGGTGTAGGTGAGGTTCGAGCGGCCGATCGAGAGCACGGTGTACGTCACGTCGGCGGCGCCGAACCTGTCTTCGATCCAGCGGCCGACCGTGACCGGGTCGATCCCGGCCGGAGCGGTGGTACCGGTCACCTTTGACCTCCTGAGTGAACAATCGTTCGAGTCTTTTGAACCGTATGGAATCCGGCGCGCAGTGTCAAGCCCCGGAACCGGGGACCGGCCTGCCGGGCCCGAGGTGCCCTGTGGGAGAATCGGACGACTCGTACCGGCTGCTCATTCAAGGATGAATCCTGTGACCATCGACATCACCGCACCGAACTCCGGCCCGCTCTCCGGCGTCATCGTCGCCGACTTCTCCCGCGTGCTCGCCGGCCCCTACTGCACGATGATCCTCGGCGACCTCGGCGCCACCGTCATCAAGGTCGAGAGCCCCACCGGCGACGACACCCGCGCCTGGACGCCCCCGGCCTACCAGGGCGGCGCCTGCTACTACCAGGCGGTCAACCGCAACAAGCACTCGATCACCCTCGACTTCGGCGATGCCGACGACCTCGCCGTGGCGAAGGACATCGCCGCCCGCGCCGACGTCTTCATCCACAACTTCAAGCCCGGCTCGATCGACAAGTTCGGCCTCGGCTACGCCGGCGTCAAGGAGATCAACCCGGACATCATCTACGCCCACATCAGCGGCTTCGGCACCTCGGGTGCGGGGGCGGCGCTGCCCGGCTACGACGTGCTCGTGCAGGGCATGGCCGGGCTCATGGACATGAACGGCGAGGCCGACGGCGAGCCGGTGCGCTCGGGGGTGTCGATCTTCGACCTCACGACCGGGATGATGACCGCCGTGGGCATCACCTCCGCCCTGCGCCACAAGGAGCGCACCGGGGAGGGCCAGCTCATCGAGAACAACCTCATGGCCAACGCGATCTTCACCATGGCGAACCAGTACCAGGTCGCCTCGACGACGGGGAAGCACCCGACCCGCAACGGCAAGGAGCACCCGACGATCTACCCGTACAACGCGTTCCCCACCGCGGACGGCGACCTCATCGTCGTCGCCGGCAACAACGGCCAGTTCGCCCGCCTGTGCCAGGTGCTCGGCACCCCGGAGCTGCTCACGGACGAGCGCTTCGACAACCCGGAGAAGCGCAATATCAACCGCGCCGAGCTGCGCCCGCTGCTCGAGCGCGCGCTGTCGGTCAAGGGCAAGGACGAGTGGTTCGAGCTGCTGCGCGGCGCCGGCCTGCCGTGCTCGCCGGTGCAGAACGTCAGCGAGGGCCTCGAGTCCGCGCGTGAGCTCGGCATCGACCCGATCTGGCACACCGAGGACCCGGAGTCGATGCCGACCGTGCGCAGCTCGCTGAGCATGTCGGCCACCCCGGCGAGCTACCGCAAGGAGCCCCCGCAGCTCGGCGAGGACTCCGATGCGGTGCGCGCCTGGCTCGCCGGCACCGACAGCTGACCCGCGCCGCGGCCGAGGTGTGCCGGGACCGGCACACCACCGCCACGCCCGGCACCGCCACCATCCCTAGGCTGGCATCATGAACCGGATCCTCGTCGCCCTCGGACTGCTCCTCGCCCTGCTCGGCGGAGCCGGGTGCGGGCTCATCGACACCCGACCGAAGTCCACCTATGCGGAGTTCGTGCAGGCGGCGTCCGCGCTCGCCGGAGTCGGCTCGGTCATCGCGACCGGTTCATCCGAGTTCCAGCTCACGCTCGACACCGGGGCGCAGGAGGCGGAGCTCGCCGATACCTCCCAGGCCCTGTTCGACCTCGTCAACGGGCACCGCTATCCGGACGGGGCGCCCACACTGAGCCTCGAGAGCGGGGTGTTCACCGGCGAGATCGGCATCATCCACCACAGCGCCGGCCCGGGAGTGCCGCAGCCGGGCCCGCTCGCCCTCGAGCACCTGCCGTTCCTCCACGCCCTTCCTGCGGTGGAGGAGGGCACGCTCGGGGACGGCAGCGGCGCCTCGGTCCGGCTGCAGGAGGGGACCGACATGCGCACCTGGACCAGCGACGCGGCGGCCGCCCCGCGCGAGCTCCGGCTCTCCGCCCACCGCCCGATGACCGACGACGAGATCCGGGTGCTCCCGCCGGACGATCGAGAAGCCGCGGAGACGACGGACGGCGCCGCCGAGCCCGAACCCCCGGACGTGTCGATCGACCTCGACCTCTCCCGACCGGATCTCCCCGCCGACCTCGTCCGGCTCCACGACACCGTCGAGTCGGTCTCCGCGACCCTGATCGACGCCGATCTCAGCAGCATCGACACCGCCCCGGACACCGCGCTGGCCGTGCCCGCCGACAGCGACATCCCCGCGGTCCTCGCGGCGTTCGAAGCCGAGTACGGACCTGATCGGCTCGACGACGTGCGCGTCGCTTCGGCGGAGGGACTGTCCGTCGGCGGGGGCGAGGGCGACGTCGACGCGTTCTTCGAGGCCCGGGGGCTGCTCGAGGCGACCGGGGCCGAGGTGCGATCGATGGACCTCCGGCTCGGCTCGCTCACCGCCCGCATGCCGGATGGCGACACCCTGCGAGACGTGTCCGCTGCGGTGAGCGGCTCGGATTGGCCGCTGTCCGCCGACACCCGGCTCTCCGTCGAGCACACCTCCCACCCCGACGATTCGCCGTACTTCACCGCCGGCTCCTGGCCGGCGCACGCGGATCTGCTCGCCGCGCTGTGGGACGCCGGGTTCGACTCCGTCCGGATGTCAGCCGGCAACCAGCTCAGCGACTTCGACCTCCGCCTCTACCGCACCGAGACGCAGGACCTCACCAGCGCCGACAGCCGGGCCGCGCTCATCGACGTGCTGCGTAAAGTCGGCTGGGGCGGCCGGGCCCAGATCTCGCTCGCGACCGGCGACCACCTCATCTTCTGGTCCGCTGCGGACGGCGCGGCCGAGGAGCCGTACATGGCCCTCCACGGAGCCGACCGGGAGCCCACCGGCTGGGCCGCGGACTTCCTCGCCGAATGGGACGCCACCGCCGGCTGATCCGCGATCCCCGCCGAGGTGTGCCGGACCTGGCACAGCACGGCCACACCCGGCACCCGCCCCATTCCTAGGCTGGCCTCATGAAACGGATCATCGTCGCCCTCGGCCTCCTCGTCACCCTCCTCGTGGCGTCCGGCTGCTCCGTGATCGAGCGGTTCGGCCAGGGCATCTCCGATCCGCGTCCGCGCTCCTCGATCGGTGCGCTGGTCGACGAGATCCGCACCCTGCCCGGCATCACCTCGGCCACCGAGACCTCGCCCGGCACGGTCGAGGCGGACCTCCGCACCGACGCCTCGGCGGACGAGCTCGGCGACACCGCAGGGGAACTGTTCGACCTCGTCAACGACTTCCGGTATCCCGGCGGCACGCCCGCAGTCACCGCGACGAGCGGGAAGTTCACCGCGAGCGTCCCTGAGAGTCTCCCGAACACCCTGTACGACCCGCCGCCCACCGCACCGGCGCTCTCGGCGCTGCCGTACCTCCACACGCTCCCCGATGTCGCCTCCGGCCATCTTCCGGGCGGCTGGGGGATGCTCGGCGGCATGCACCCCGGCCCGCTGCGCCCGAGCTCGCGCATCGTGCTCGAACTCGACCCGGGCACCGACATGGCCGCCTGGACCGAATCCGTCGCCGCCCGGACCCGACCCTACGAACTCGACGTCCACCGGCCGCGGACCGCGGACGAACCCGCCGACCCCACGCCGCAGGATCTCCGCGGGGAGATGGATCGGCCGAGCGCGATCGAGTACGTCCTCGACCTCGCCGACCCCGGCACCCTCCCCGTGCTCCGCGACACCCACTCAGCACTCACCGGGACGGACCAGCTGCTCACGCGCGCGGAGATCAGCCCCTCGCGCAGGGACACCGCGCTGTCGATCCAGGTCCCCGCGCCCACCGACATCGTCCCCGCCTTCGAGCACCTCGAGAACGAGCTCGGCCCGATCGGCTACGGCGAGGGCACGGAGGTCGACATGATCACCGACGACGGGCTCGCCACCAGCGAACCCGACGAGGGCTTCGAGGACCTGTTCGTCGTCATCGAGCCGATCGTCGAGCGCGGCGGCACGGTGACCGGGCTCGGCGGCGACGGGACCGCCGCGGGGAGCACCGTGAGCGTCGGCGTGCCGGACGCCGATGCGCTGCGCCGCATCGTCGACTACGCCGCGTCCGAGGCATGGCCGCTGAGCCCGGACACCACGCTGAAGATCGGCACGGACCCCCACTGGTCGACTTCGGCCACCGCGGTCGCCCAGTGGCCCGCGCAGGTGCCGCTGCTCGCCGCGCTGTGGGAGGCCGGCTGGGACGCCTCGACGGTCGACGACCTGCGCGGCCTGTCCGGCGACGGCACACCCAGCACCTTCGACCTCGGGATCACGGTCGCCGCCCGGGACCGGACCACGGCCCACACGCGGGCCGAGCGGGAGGAGATCGTCCGGCTCCTCCGGCAGCGCGACTGGGACGGCACCGCATCGATCCGGATCAGCATCGACGACGACGAGCTGCGCTTCCACAGCACCGCGGACGGCGTCGCCACCGACCTGAGCTACGAGAAGTACAGCGAGCAACCGGCCCGCTGGGAGAAGGACTTCATCGCGCTCTGGGACGCCACCGCTGGGTGAGCGCGGCAGTCAGACGGCGGCAGTCAGTCCTCGTGCGGGATCATCACCCCTCGCGCGGGCCGGACCTCGCGAGATCAGTCCTCGCGCGGGATGTGGGGCGCGTGCTCGGCCTTCCACTGCTCCCAGGTCTCGGCGAGCTCGTCCTCCGGGGTGGACTCGAGCACCTCGGGCCAACCGGCGCGCAGGGTCTCGCCGCGCTCGATGAGCAGCTGGTTGCGCTCCTCGTGCTCCGGGGTCCACAGGCCCTGCTCCTCGAGGTACTTCACCAGGCCGTCGTGGTGCGGGAGCACCATCGGCATCCAGTCGATGTCCTCGAACTTCCAGTCCTTCGTCGTGGCGGTGGCGTCCGCGTAGAGCGGGTACGCCTCGTGGAAGGTCTTCACCATCGCGTAGACCTCGTCGACGCTGAAGTCGGCGTAGGTGGTCATCTGGATCGCATACGTCGGGCCGTGCTTGACGGTGTCCTCCATGCCGACCGCGGACTCGAACTCCTCGATGACGACGGAGGGCGCGTACTCCTGGAGCCGCTTCTCCGCCTCGGCGTCGCCGTCGAAGTCGACCCACCGGTAGTCCATCTGGGTGGCGACCTCGATGATCGCCGAGGACTGCGCCCCGAAGTACACCATGTCGAGTCCGCCGTTCTTGAACATCTCCGGCTGCGCGCCGTACTCGACCGGGACCTTGACGACGTCGTCCGGAGTGAGGCCGGCATAGGCGAGGATGCCCATGATCTTCTCCTGCGAGGACGGGTTGGCCGCCATCCACGGCACCCGCTTGCCCTCGAGGTCCGCGAGGGTCTCGATGCCGGAGTTCCCCGCCACGCCGACGGCCACGGTGGTCGGAGGGGTCCAGTACGTCCTGAGGTCCTGCGGCCCCCAGTCGGGGGACACGAACTCGTACTTGCCCTCGAAGGCGTAGAACGCCTCGTCGGACAGCCGGGCCGTCTGCGCCTGGCCGGTGCGCAGCGGGGTGAGCCGGCCGACCCCGGTGTCCGAGCCGAGGATCCGCACCTGCGTGTCGTACTCCTTGATCAGCGCCTCGGCGACGGCGGCCTGCTCGGAGTAGTTCGAGGTGCCCACACCGTAGCCGGTCCACACCGTGGCCTTGGGCAGGCCGTTGGCGTGGTGACCGGCCTGGGACTCGGTCACCGGGGTGCCGCTGCTCGTGATCTCACCGCAGCCGGTGAGGGCGAGGGCGGCGACGGCGATCCCGGCGAGCGTGCGCCGGATCCGGTGGGGGTGCGTCAACGTGGGTCTCCTTGCAGGTGTCGGGTGCGGCCGGCGGGGATCGCCCCGGGGAGCCGCGCCGCGGGTCGGGCGGTGTGACGCCCGGCGCGACAGGTCAGTCGATGAGCTCGAGGATGGTGGCGTTGGCCTGGCCGCCGGCCTCGCACATCGTCTGCAGGCCGTAGCGGGTGCCGGTGCGGCGCATGTGATGGACGAGGTCCGTCATGATCCGCGCGCCCGAGGCGCCCAGCGGGTGGCCGAGCGCGATCGCCCCGCCGTTGGGGTTGACCCGGTCCCAGTCCACGCCGATCTCCTTCATCCAGGCGGCCGGGACCGAGGCGAACGCCTCGTTGACCTCGAACACGCCGATCTCGTCGGCCGACAGCCCGGACTTCGCCAGCGCCTTCTGGGTGGCCGGGATGGGTGCGGTGAGCATGGTGATCGGGTCGGCGCCGGCGAGCGTCGCGGTGTGGACACGGGCGATCGGGGCGAGGCCGAGCTCGCGGGCCTTGACGTCGGTCATGACGAGGAGCGCGGCGGCGCCGTCGGAGATCTGCGAGGAGTTGCCGGCGGTGACGACGCCGTCCTCCTTGAACACGGTCTTGAGCGCGCCGAGGGAGTCGAGCGTGCCGCCGGACCGGATGCCCTGGTCAGCGGCGAACTCGAACTCCTCGCCCTCCTTGGTCAGGCCGGTGAGCGGAACGATGTGCGCGGCGAAGTCCCCGCGCTCGGTCGCGGCCTGCGCGCGGGCGTGCGAGTCGAGGGCGAGCTGGTCGAGCTCGGTGCGGTCGAAGCCCCAGCGCTCGGCGACGATCTCCGCCCCGACGCCCTGGCTGAACTCCTCCTGCCCGTAGCGCTCGAAGATCGCCGGACCGAACGCCTTGCCGGGTCCGTTGGCGCGGTTCGTGCCCATGGGCACGCGGGTCATCGACTCGACGCCGCCGGCGACGGCGATGTCGTAGTGCCCGGCGACGACCGAGGCGATCGCGAAGGTCAGCGCCTGCTGCGAGGAGCCGCAGGCGCGGTCGACGGTGGTGCCGGGGGTGGTCTCGGGCCAGCCGGCGGCGAGCGCGGACCAGCGGGCGACGTTCGAGGACTGCTCGCCGGCCTGCACCACGCAGCCGAAGACGACGTCGTCGACGAGGGCGGGGTCGAGCGAGTTCCGCTCGGCGAGGGCGGACAGCACGTGGCCGCCGAGGGTGACGGGGTGGATGTCGCGGAGGGCTCCGCCGCGCTTGCCGACTGCGGTGCGGGCTGCGTCGACGATGACTGCTTCTGGCATCGGGTGTCTCCTTGAACTGCGGTGTCCCGGACGGTGGTGCTTCTGACGATAGGCTGCGGTGGCGCTGCGGTCGATGGTCGGGGTGCGGCCCACGCCAGTGGCCCGCATCACCATTTATACACCTGTGGCAATGAATTTTGGGAATCTTATGTGTTCCGTGTAACAATTTCGCAGGGCCGCAGGCCGTCCTGCACGCCCTGCCATCGCGCTCTTCCGAGTCCTCAGTCATTCAACGGCGAATCCCCCGCGGATCCGCCCGACCCTGCTGAATCGCCCGGCGGCGCACCACCGATTCGGCGCCTCGGCCGCTCCCGGCCGATCGCCGTTCGATCCCGAACAGGAAAGACCGACGATGACACGACTTACGCGGGCACTCGCCTCCATCACCGCCGGCGTCATGCTGCTGTCGGGCTGCGCGCAGCTCGAGCTCAACGAGGAGGTCGACGACTTCCCCGCATTCACCGCGTGGACGACCTACGGCACCGGCACCTCGACCTACGCCGACCTCGCCGCGGCGGCGAATACGATCTCCTCCGAGGAGGACGCGCAGATCCGCATCCTCACCTCCGACACCGCCGTCGGCCGCCTGAGCCCCCTGCGGAACAAGCAGGCCGTGATGTCGCGGACCGGCGACGAGTACATCTTCGCCTTCCACGGCGAGGAGGACTTCACCACCGCGGACTGGGGGCCCCAGGACCTGCGCATCGTCTGGGCCCCCACCGGCCCCCACGCCATGATGACCCGCACGAACACCGGCATCGAGACCCCGATGGACCTCGAGGGCAAGCGGGTCCCCCGCGTCACCGCGAACCCCTCGGTGAACAACAAGCTCGACGCCTACCTCGCCTACGCGGGTCTGACCTGGGACGATGTCGTTCCTGTCGAAGTCTCCTACAGCGAGCAGCCCGGCGCCCTGCAGGCCGGCAAGATCGACGTGCTGTTCCAGCAGGTCTACGGCTCCTCGCTCTACGAGCTCGAGAGCGCCGTCGACACCGCCTGGCTCGAGCTCGACCCGGACGAGACCGAGCGCATCGCGGCCCTCAAGGAGGTCGCCCCCGCCGTCGAGGTCGGCCCGTTCGAGGGCGGCGCCGGCCAGGAGGAGGGCCAGTCGGACAACGGGTTCATCTACCCGCTGCCGGTCGTCTCCTACGAGGAGGTCTCCGACACCCAGGCCTACCACACCGCGAACGCGTTCCAGGAGCACTACCCGAAGTACGAGGACGCCACCGCGACGACGGAGAACTGGGACATCGAGCACGTCGTGAAGATGCCCACGCAGGTCCCGTTCCACGACGGCACGGTCGAGTTCCTCGAGGAGCACGGCGCCTGGACCGAGGAGGCCGAGCAGCGCAACCAGGAGCTCATCGCCTACGGCCAGGAGATGCGGGCCACCTGGCCGGACTTCCTCGCGCAGGCCGACACCTCGGGTGATCTCAAGCAGCAGTGGATGGACTGGAAGGACGAGCACCTCGAACCCATCGACTGACCCCGCCTCCACTCCTCACACTCTCTCCGGGGCCGGCCGCTTCGGCCCGATCGCAGAACAGGAACTCCCATGAATCAGAGAATCACCCCGATGTGGAAGGGTGTCATCGTCGTGCTCACCGTTCTCGGTGTGCTGCTGGCGATGAGCCAGGCCTTCTTCTGGAGCCCCTTCGGGCTCACCTTCCTCACGAACTCCTACCTCTACTACACGCTCGCGTTCTTCCTGCCGATCGTGTTCCTCATCTTCCCCATCGCGAAGTCCCAGAAGGACCGGGCGATGCCGTTCTACGACGTCGTGCTCGCAGCACTCACCTTCGTCGTGGCCTTCTACTTCGGTCTCAACGGCGAGAACATCGTCAACTTCGGCTGGGACAAGTCGCTGACGTATCCGACGATCACCATCGTCTTCTCGTTCATCTTCTGGCTCCTCGTCCTCGAGGCGCTGCGCCGCGCGGCGGGACTCGTCGTCACGCTCATCGCGCTCGTGTTCTCGATCTACCCGATGTTCGCCCTCGCCGTGCCGGTGCCCTTCCTCCAGGGCATCCCCTACCAGCTCGACGACGCCGCCCGCATCCACGTCATGGGCGTCGACTCGATCCTCGGCCTGCCGCTGCAGACCGCGGCCTCGATCCTCATCGGCTTCCTCCTGTTCGGCGTCGCCCTCCAGCACACCGGCGGAGCGACCTTCTTCTACGATCTCGCGCAGTCGGTGTTCGGCCGCTATCGCGGCGGCTCGGCGAAGGTGTCGTCGATCTCCTCGGCATTCATGGGCATGATGAGCGGCTCTGCCGTGTCGAACGTGCTCACCACCGGCCCGATGACCATCCCCGCGATGAAGAAGTCCGGCTTCCCCGGGCGCTACGCGGCCGGCGTCGAGGCGACCGCCTCGACCGGCGGCACGATCACCCCGCCGATCATGGGCACCGCGGCCTTCCTCATGGTGTCCTTCGTCGGCGTGCCCTACGGCGAGATCGCCCTCGCAGCGGCCATCCCGGCCGTCCTGTACTACTTCGGCATCTACATCCAGGTCGACGCCTACTCCGCGAAGACCGGCCTCAAGGGAGTGCCCAAGCACCTCCTGCCCCGGGCCGGGCGCACCGCCCTGCTCGGCTGGCCCTACATCGTGGCGCTCATCGGCCTCATCCTCCTGCTCACCGTGCAGAAGAACGAGTCGCAGGCCCCGTACTGGGTGGTCGGCTTCCTCCTCGTCGTGGCGATCTTCATGAAGGACCACCGCCTCACCCCGAAGTCGTTCGTCGACTTCCTCTTCGCCGGCGGCAAGACCATCGCGGAGATCATCGGCATCATCGCCGGCGTCGGACTCATCGTCGGCGGCCTGTCGATGACCGGCGTGTCCCTGTCCCTGGCCCGCGAGCTCATCACGCTCGTCGGCGACAACCTGTTCCTCATCCTCATCGCCGGCGCGGTCACCTCGTTCGTGCTCGGCATGGGCATGACGGTGTCCGCGGTGTACGTGTTCCTCGCGATCGTCATGGCCCCGGCGCTGACCGGCATGGGGATCAACCCGATCGCCGCTCACCTGTTCGTGATCTACTGGGCGACCGTCTCCTACATCACCCCGCCGGTGGCGCTCGCCTCCTTCGCGGCGGCGAACATCGCCGGCACCCCGCCGATGTCGACCTCGCTCACGGCGATGCGCCTGGGATCGGTGAAGTACATCATCCCCTTCGCCTTCGTCCTCAACCCGGCGCTCGTCGCGCAGGATTCGACGGTGTTCCAGATCATCTACACCTTCGTCTTCGCGCTCATCGGGGTGTTCTTCCTCGGCTGCGCGTTCGAGGGCTGGATGATCGGCGTCGCCCGGCGCCTCACCGTCGTCATGCGAGTGGTGCTGTTCGCCGCCGGCCTGGCGACCCTGGCACCGGAGCTCACCTCGAGCCTCATCGGCCTGGCCGTCGGTGTGGTCGCCATGGTCGTCACCCGGTTCTGGAACGACGGCGGCCCGGAGGAGTCCGCTGCGATCGAACGCGAGAAGGCACGCCGGCTGGAGGCGAAGGACGCCGCCGCCTCCAAGGAGTACGCGGCTGCGCACACCGGCGGCGAGGCCACCGAAGGGGTCATGGGACCGACCGCCACCCGCGGCCTGGCCACCGACCTCGACTCCGGGGGAGCCACCGTGCTCGCCGATGACGACCGCGCGGACATCCACGCCGGCGCCTCGGACCGCCAGGGCCACGTCCACGGCGGCGATGCGCCCGACGCCCCGGGCCGCCGCCCGGGTGCCGCCGGGGCCGAGGCGCGCCGCGACCCCGAGGACCCGGCAGGTCCCGGCAGCACCGCCCGCTGACCGCAGGGCCGCCGGCCACGGACCACGGCCGAGAAGCCGCCACCGATGGTCGACCGCGGCACCGCCTGAACAGAGGGGCGGGTCCCGTCCGGATCCTCACGGATCCGCGCACGGGGCCCGCCCCTCGGCGATGACCCGCCGGAATCGGACCCGGTGGGGTAGGGTGCGTGGGAACGACTTATTGATTGTTCGTTAGGGAACCTCCGAGCGGCGGACGACGGCGTCCGCGGCTCCCCGCTCCCCGACCGACCCCTGGAGAGACCATGCGCTCGACGAACGGCAGAGCAGAGATCCTGCGCGCCGCCCGGAACACCTTCGCCGCCAAGGGCTACGACGGAGCCTCGATCCGCGACATCGCGCAGGAGGCCGGCCTCAGCCTGTCGGCCCTCTACTACTACTTCCCCTCGAAGCAGGACGCGCTGTTCGAACTCATCCGCTTCGCCTTCGACTGGTACATCCAGGAGGCCTCCGAGCTCGTGGAGACCGCCGGGGCGAAGAGCTCGGACAAGGTCGCGGTACTCGTCCGCTTCATCGTGCGCTACCGCTGCCGCAACACGCTGCTCGGGCGCGTCACCCTGCGCGACACCGAGCGCCTCGACCCGGAGAAGTTCACGCAGATCCGCACCCTGCAGCGCGAATCCCGCGAGATCCTCGTCCGGGTGCTGCGCGCCGGGATGGAGTCCGGGGAGTTCCGGATCGAGAACCCCGAGCTCGCCGGCCGCGCGATCCTCTCGATCTGCAACAGCATCCCGCTCTGGTACAAGGACGACGGGCCGCTCGACTCGGTCCAGCTCGAGCGCTCCTACACCGCCTACTGCCTGCGGCTGCTCGGCTACCGCGAGCTCAGCGACGAGCTCACCCGGCTGCTCGACCTGCCGCTGGAGAAGTCCGGATACTCCGGCTTCCTCGACGACTGACGGGCCCTTCCGGAGCCGGTGCCATTCCCGCACGCGCAGCGGCCAACGCGCAGGACCAGCCCCGTCGTTCCGGCACAGGGTCTTGCCGCTGCGTCCCGGGAGGGATACGCTGACTGCAACTTATCGAGTGTTCGATCGTAGGTGATCGTGCTCGTCGCCCCACCCCTTCGACGAACGAGGAACCATGCGCAGGACCATCTTCACCGAGGAGCACGACGCCTTCCGCTCGATGTGCCGCGACTTCGTGGCCAAGGAACTCGTCCCCGCCTACGAGCAGTTCGAGCAGGACGGGAAGGTGGCCAAGGAGTTCTTCGCGAAAATGGGCGAGCTCGGCCTCACCGGCCTGCAGGTCCCGGAGGAGTACGGCGGCGGCGGCCAGGGCCACACCTTCAAGTTCAACACCATCCTCAACGAGGAGACCGCCTACGCCGCGACCACGCTCGGCACGCTGCGGGTGCACCAGGACCTCGTCATCCCCTACATCCTCGAGTACGCGAACGAGGAGCAGAAGCAGCGCTGGCTGCCCGGCATGGCCGCCGGCACCATCATGACCGCGATCGCGATGACCGAGCCCGGCACCGGCTCCGACCTCACCGGCATCCGCACCAAGGCGGAGAAGAAGGGCGACCACTACGTCCTCAACGGCGCCAAGACGTTTATCTCCGGCGGTATCAACGCCGACCGGGTGCTCGTCGTCGCCCGCACCTCGCCCTATGACGAGGCCGATCGACGCGGGGGCCTGTCGATCCTCGTCGTCGACGCGGAGAGCGCGGGCTTCGAGAAGGGCCGCAATCTCGACAAGATCGGCCTCAAGACGCAGGACACCGCGGAGCTGTCCTTCACCAACGTCGAGGTGCCGGCGACGGATCTGCTCGGCGAGGAGGGCAAGGCGTTCGAGTACCTCTCCCACAACCTCGCGCAGGAGCGGATGACGATCTCCGTCAACGCGGTGGCGAGCGCGCAGGCCGCGATCCGGTTCGCCTCCGAGTACGCGCACGAGCGCAAAGTGTTCGGCACCCCGCTCAAGAGCTTCCAGAACACCAAGTTCGTGCTCGCCGAGTGCTCCACCGAGGTCGAGGCCGCACAGATCATGCTCGACCACGCGATCGAGGCGCTCGACGCCAACGAGCTCAGCCCCGCCGACGCCGCCCGCGTCAAGCTCTTCACCACCGAGGTGCAGGCCCGCGTCGTCGACAAGTGCCTCCAGGTGCACGGCGGCTACGGCTACATCCTCGAGTACCCGATCGCCCGCCTCTACGCCGACGCCCGCGTCACCCGGATCTACGGCGGCACCTCGGAGGTCATGAAGACGATCATCGCCAAGGACATGGGCCTGTCCGAGAAGCGGGCCTGACCCGGGCCTGACCCGGGCGGGGCGCGGGCCGGCCCCGCGATCGCCCCGCCCCTCCCCCACCGTTCGCGCAGGACCACGGCGGTCCGGCCGCACCCATCAGAAGGAGTACCCCATGAACATCTCAGGACACGCAGCGCTCGTCACCGGCGGCTCCTCGGGCCTCGGGCTGGCCACCGTGCAGCGGCTCGTCGCCGAGGGCGCACAGGTCGTCATCGCCGACCTCAACCCGCCGGCCGAGGACGTCGCGGCCGAGCTCGGCGACGCGGTGCGCTTCGTCGCCACCAACGTCTCCGACGAGGCCCAGGTGTCCGCGGCGATGGACGCCGCGACCGAGCTCGGCGACCTGCGCGCGGTCGTGCACTGCGCCGGGATCGGCGGGCCGATGCGCCTCGTCCAGAAGGACGGGTCCGCCGGGAACCTCGACCACTTCCGCAAGGTCATCGACGTCAACCTCATCGGCACGATGATCGTCGCCAGCCAGGCCGGCGTGCGGATGGCGAAGAACGAGGAGATCGACGGCGAGCGCGGCGTCATCATCTTCACCGCCTCGGTCGCGGCCTGGGAGGGCCAGATCGGCCAGGCCGCCTACGCCGCCTCGAAGGGCGGGGTCGTGGGCCTCACCCTGTGCGCCGCGCGCGACTACGCCTCGAAGAAGATCCGCGTGGTGACGATCGCGCCGGGCACCGTCGACACCCCGCTGCTCGCCAAGGCCTCCCAGGAGGTGCGCGACTCGCTCGCCGCAATGGTGCCGCACCCGTCCCGCCTGGCGCGCCCGGACGAGTACGCCCACCTCGCGCTGTCGATCATCGAGAACGCGATGCTCAACGGCGAGACCATCCGCATGGACGGCGCGATCCGCATGGCCCCGCGCTGAGCGAGCCCTCACCGTTCGGGGGCGGCTCGCGCTGAGCCGTCCCCGGACACCCCGGCCTGCGGCACAGCTGCACCGGGCCCCGCACCGCACACCCAGCAGTCGAGACACAGCAGTCGAGCATCGAAGGAGATCCGACATGACCGAGACCACCGACACCCCCACCGAAGCCGAGGTCCTCACCGAGGTCCGCGGGCAGGTGCTCGTCATCACCCTCAACCGCCCCAAGGCCAAGAACGCCGCGACCGCCGCGATGGCGGCACAGATGGCGCAGATCCTCGACGACTTCGACAGCAACGACGAGCTGTTCGTCGCCGTCATCACCGGCGCCGGCAAGACCTTCTGCTCCGGGATGGACCTCAAGGGGTTCGTGCGCGGTGAGCGCCCCTCCGTCGAGGGCCGCGGATTCCTCGCGCTCACCGAGGCGCCCCCGCAGAAGCCGCTCATCGCCGCGGTCGAGGGCTACGCGCTCGCCGGCGGCTTCGAGACCATGCTCGCCTGCGATCTCGTCGTCGCGGCCGACACCGCGAAGTTCGGGATCCCCGAGGTCAAGCGCGGCCTGGCCGCCGCGGCCGGCGGTCTCGTCACCCTCCCTCAGCGCACCCACCGCGCGGTGGCGATGGAGATGGCACTCACCGGCGACATCTACTCCGCGGAGTTCGGCAGGACCAACGGCTTCGTCAACCGGATCGTCGGCGACGGCGAGGCGCTCGACGGAGCGCTCGAGCTCGCGCAGACGATCGCGGCGAACGGCCCGCTCGCCGTCAAGGCCTCGAAGCAGGTCATCGTCGAATCCGCCGACTGGTCGACCGATGAGAAGTTCGCCAAGCAGTCCGAGATCGTCG
Organism: Brevibacterium sp. R8603A2; assembly: GCF_023072605.1. Taxonomy (NCBI): domain Bacteria; kingdom Bacillati; phylum Actinomycetota; class Actinomycetes; order Micrococcales; family Brevibacteriaceae; genus Brevibacterium; species Brevibacterium sp. R8603A2. Next base: position 107,213 of record NZ_JALLGN010000008.1, on the reverse strand, counting down.
ATCCGGTCTTCACCTCTGCCGACGCCAAGGAGGGTGCGACCGCCTTCGCGGAGAAGCGCGCTCCCCGGTGGACCGGCCGCTGACCCACCCTGAAACAGCAATATCCTGCGGTTCCTGAGAAGGATTCCGCAGGATATTGCTGTTTCGGGGGCGCGACCCCGGCTGTGGTGTTCGCCACGAACGCACCGGTAGGACTCCTCCGCCGTTTGGCCGATGCACCCCCGCTTGAGAACATTGGTCCATGACGCGTATCTCGTGCCCCGTGCTGTCGAAGAAGATCACCACTGCCGCGCAGGCCGCGGAACACATCTCCCCCGGTGACAACGTGGGCATGAGCGGGTTCACCGGCTGCGGCTACCCCAAGGAGGTGCCGGGTGCGCTCGCCGAGCGGATGAAATCGGCCCACTCCGCCGGCGAGGAGTTCACCATCGGACTGCTCACCGGCGCGTCGACGGCTCAGGAGCTCGACGGCGTGCTCGCCGAGGCCGAGGGCGTGCACCTCCGCGCTCCGTTCAACACCGACCCGAGCATGCGCAGGGCGATCAACTCCGGAGACGTCGAGTACATCGACACGCACCTGAGCCACCTCGCCCAGCAGGTGTGGTTCGGCTACTTCGGCAAGCTCGACGGCGCCGTGGTCGAGGTCGCCGCAGTGCTCCCCAACGGGCTGCTGGTCCCGGGATCATCGGTGGGCAACAACAAGACCTGGCTCGACCAGGCCGACAAGGTCATCCTCGAGGTCAACGAGTGGCACCCGCGCGAGTACGAGGGCTTCCATGACGTCTACTACGGCACCAAGCTGCCGCCGCACCGCAACCCGATCCAGATCCTCGAGCCGACCCAGCGGATCGGCGACCCCTACCTGCGGGTCGACCCCGACAAGGTCGTCGCTGTGGTGCGGACGAACGCCCCGGACCGCGACAACTCCTTCTCCCCCGTCGACGACAAGTCCCATGCGATGGCCGAATACCTCATCGATTTCCTCCGCCACGAGGTGAGCGCCGGCCGGATGCCGAAGAACCTGCTGCCGATCCAGTCAGGAATCGGCAACGTCGCGAACGCGGTGCTCGAAGGGCTCAAGGAGTCCGAGTTCGAGCACCTCCATTCCTACACCGAGGTGATCCAGGACAACCTGCTCGGCCTCCTCGACTCCGGCAAGCTCGACTCGATCTCCGCAACGGCGTTCAGCCTGTCCCGACCTGTCGCCGAGCACTTCAACGCCAACGCCGAGTCGTACAAGGGGCGCATCCTGCTCCGCACCCAGGAGATGTCGAACCACCCCGAGATCGTCCGCCGCCTGGGCATCATCGCGATCAACGGCATGGTCGAGGCCGACATCTACGGACACGTCAACTCCACCCACATCACCGGCTCGAAGATGATGAACGGGATCGGCGGCTCCGGGGACTTCGCCCGCAACGCGTTCCTCAACTTCTTCGTGTCCCCCTCGACGGCGAAGGACGGGTCGATCTCCTCGATCGTACCGATGGCCTCGCACGTCGACCACACCGAGCACGATGTCCACGTGCTCGTCACCGAGCAGGGCATCGCCGACCTCCGAGGCACCTCACCGGTCACGCGCGCCAAGCGGATCATCGACAACTGCGCGCACCCCGACTACCGCGAGAGGCTGCACGACTACCTCGACCGGGCGATCGCCGAATCCCCGAACGCCGCGCACACCCCGCACATCCTGTCCGAGGCGCTGAGCTGGCACACGCGGTTCCTCGAGGACGGCCACATGTGAGCTCCGGCCACCCCACGGTGAGACAGCAGAATCCCGCGGTTCCTGAGAACAGGAACCGCGGGATTCTGCCATGTCCGGCCGGCGCCCAGGCCCGATCACTTCGGGCGGCCCAATCGCCTCGGACCGGGCGGAGCCTGCGGATCAGCTCGGGCGGTGCGGGAGCATGATCTCCTCGAAGTACTTCTCACCGAAGGGCTGGAGGAACTCCTTGTCGCCCATCGGGTACCACTCGTCGTAGTCGGCGAAGGTGCCCTCGTCCTCGTAGCCGAGCTCCTCGGCGACCCCGCGCCAGCGCGCGACGGCCTCCGGGATGGCCTCGGTCGACCCCTCGGGCAGGGTGCCCGCTACGATGGCCTCGTCGACGAGTCCCTGCGAGGAGTTCTTCAGCTCGTCCTGCAGACCGGACTCCATCTCCTCGAAGGTGCCGCCCGCCTCGCGCACGGTCTTCGCGCCGACGGCGTTCGCCTCGAGGTCGCCGCGACGGGACTCGTTGAACTCGTCCTCCATCGAGTCGAACACGAGCTGCTGGACGGCCAGCGGCCACTCCTGCCAGGCGCTGCCGGCGTAGACGCCGCCCGGCCCGCGGGCGAAGGTGACGTCCGTGGTGTAGGTCATGTTCGGCGCGACATCCATGAAGCCGGCGGCGTCCGCGGCGAGGGTCGTCGACAGGGTGCAGTCGACGGTGCCGCGCTGCAGGGCCTCGTAGGTCTCGGTGTACTGGAGCGAGACCGGCGAGGCGTCGAGCGCCTCGAGCTGGCTCGTCTGCGCGACCGAGGACGCGCGCACCTGGTTGCCCTGCCAGTCCTCGGCGGTGGTGTGCGGTTCGGCGCACATCGTCACGACCGCGCCGGCGGCGTTGAAGATGTTGAGCGGTTCGAGCCCCTGATCGCGGAACTCGCTGATGAGGTTCTCGTCCTGCCAGGTGAGCTCGCCGATCGCGGCGTTCGCGGCGATCTCGTCGACGAGCGGCGAGGTGCCGGTGAGCGTGGTGCCGGTGACCCACGACTGGAACACGGGGAACCTGTCCGGCTGGTAGATCGGGAGCATGTAGGCGACATCCACGCGGCCGTCGACGAGCGCATCGGCGAGCTCGGTGTACCCGGCGATGCCCTGACCGTAGGTGGTCTCCACGGTGATCTTGCCGTCGGACAGCGTCTCGAGGTTCTCGATGAAGGCGTGCGCGCGGTGCGCGTCGAGGCCCTCGCCGGACTGCGCGGACGGCTGGTAGTTGATGGTGAGCGGCTCGATGTCGGCGAACGCGGCCTTGATCTCCTCGTCCGAGGCGCCGTACTCGTAGCCTTCGCCGCTGCCGCCCTCCGCCGCACCGCCACCGCCGCCGGCCGAACCGGCGCAGCCGCTGAGGGCGATCCCGAGCGCCGAGGCGCCTGCGATGAGACCGAGCATGCGCGAACGCTGCAGACGAACAGTCATGTGAAACTCCTGGGCTCCGGGGCCCGCACGTCCGTGTGCGGCACCGCTGGGCTCGGGGGTTCTCGCCGTCTCCCCATCGAATCCGGCACCGGCGCGGATCGATCCACGACCCCGAGCAGTCTCACTAGTCTGAACGTTCGATAAGTCATCCGTCAAGGGTGTCTCACGGACAGGGCGGACCACCCCGGCCCGTGGCACTGATCACTTGTTCAGTTACTATCGGTGCAGACCTCCGGTCTCCGCGCTCGCCGCAGGCCGTCGATGCGGACGCCGCCCCCGTGCCAGGAAGGGCCCACCATGTCGCACTATTTCCCGCCGGGCATGCCCCGTCACCTCAGCTACCCCGACGCCGCCGTGCCCGAGGTGCTCCTCGCCTCCGCCCGCACCTACGGCGAGCGGGCCGCGGTGGTCGACGGGGAGGAGACCCTGAGCTACACCGAGCTGCTCGCCGGCGCCCGCGCAATGGCCGCCGACCTCTCCGCAGCCGGGATCGCCCCGGGAAGCGTCGTCGGAATCCACCTGCCGAACATCCTCCACTACTTCACCGCCTACTACGGCGCACTCCTCACCGGCGCCGCCGTCACCCTCGTCAACCCGCTGCAGCCGGCCCCGGCGCTGGCCAAGCAGCTCGCCGACGCCGGTGCGACCGCCCTCATCACCCACCCCGCGCACCTCCGCCCGGTGACCGAGGTCGCCGAGGAGCTCGGCCTCGCGCGCGTGCTCGTCACCGGACCATCGTGGTCGGCCGGGGTGGACCAGGAGCAGCAGGCACTCGCCGATTCCGTGCTCGGCACCGGCCCGTACCGGTCCTTCGCCGAGGTGCTCGCCGCCGGCGGAGAGGATTTCGAACCCGTCCTCGCCGGCACGGACGAGGTCGCCCACTACGCCTACACCGGCGGCACCACCGGCAAGTCGAAGGGCGTGCGCGTCCTCCACCGCAACGTCATCGCCAACATCACGCAGATGGCCGCCTGGCGCCTCCACTCGGCGATCGACCGCGATGAGACGGGGCACCTGCGGCTCACACACATCCCCGACCTCGGCGTCCCGTACGTCGAGCCGGGTGCGGCCGCGACCATCCAGGTGCCGCCGCTGTTCCACGCCCAGGGCCTGACCAGCGGCGGGATGTTCATGCTCGGCGGCGTGACGATCGTCCTGTCCGGCCGGTTCAAGCCGCAGACCTTCGTCGAGCTCACCAACCGCTGGGAGGCGGCCTACGCCTCGGGCAATCCGCCGATGTACCTCGCGCTCGCCGCGCACTGCCGGGCCACCGGGGAGTCGATGCCGAGCATGAAGCTCGCGATCTCCGGCGCCGCCCCGCTCGATTCGACCGCAGTGGCGCGGATCGGCGAGGCGATGCCGAACGCCGTGATCGGCGAGGGCTACGGACTCACCGAGGGCACGTGCATGGTGACCTCGACCCCGGTGCAGCCGGGCACCACCCAGAAGATCGGCTCCGTGGGCATCCCGGTGTCCGACACGGAGATCGAGATCCGCAGCACGACCGGCACCGAGGTGCTCCCCGACGGCCAGGAGGGCGAGCTGTGGGTGCGCGGCCCGCAGGTCACCGACGGCTACAGCAACGCCCCGGAGCAGACCGCCGCGCAGTTCGTCGACGGCTGGCTGCGCACCGGCGACATCGCCTCCCGCGACTCCGAGGGGTTCATCCGGATCCACGACCGGGCCAAGGACATGCTCATCTACAAGGGGTACAACGTCTACCCGCGGGAGCTCGAGGACATCGCCGCGGCGCACCCGGGCGTGGCGCGGATCGCCGTCGTCGGACGGCCAGCGGACGAGGCCGGGGAGATCCCCGTGGCCTTCGTCGAGGCGGCCCCCGGCGTCGCGCTGTCCGGCGAGGAGCTCATGGGCTGGGTCGCCCAGCGGGTGCTGCCCTATCAGAAGATCCGCGAGGTCCACATCGTCGAGGTGCTGCCGACCTCGGCCGCGGGCAAGATCCTCAAGACCGAGCTGCGCGACCAGCTCGACTGAGACCGTCCCAGAACCGCGGGCGCTCCGACCGCACCGGCACCCCTGCCCCGTGTCCGTCCAGCTGTCTACACTGGAGCCATGAGCGAACCGACAGTCTCCGTGACCGAAATCCCCGAGGGCGCGAACATCCTCGACGTCCGCGAGGACGACGAATGGAACGCCGGGCACATCGACGGCGCCCAGCACATCCCGCTCGGCGACCTCCCCGTGCGCTACGGCGAGGTGCCCCTCGACGAGGACGTCTACGTCATCTGCCGCTCCGGCGGCCGGTCGATCCGCGCCACCTCCTGGCTCAACCAGAACGGCTTCGACGCGATCAACGTGCGCGGCGGGATGGGGGCATGGAACCTCGACAACGGCCTGCCGATCGTCTCGGACGCCGGCGAGGAGCCCTGGGTCAAGTAGACCCGGCACCGCCCGAGGACGCCGCCCGGTTCCGCCCCATCATCTCGACAGCCGACCGCATGGCGAGATTTTCCCGGTCCCGGCTACTCCCCACGGCCCGCACTTGGGCATAGTGGGACCATGAGTTCACGCGCCGGCCTCCCCGCCGAAGAATCCGACCTCGTCAACCTTCCCGAGCTGCTCGACGCCTACCACGACGTCGAACCGGATCCTGCGAACCCGGACCAGCGCGTGGCCTTCGGCACCTCCGGCCACCGCGGCTCGAGCCTCAAGGGCTCCTTCAACGAAGCCCACATCGCCGCGATCACCGCCGCGATCATCGAGTACCGCCGGCAGCAGGGGTACACCGGCCCGCTCTACCTGGCCCGCGACACCCACGCGCTCAGCGAGCCCGCCTTCCTCACCGCCCTCGAGGTGCTCGCCGCCGCCGAGGTGCCCACGATGATCGACGACCGCGACGGCTACACCCCCACCCCGGTGCTGTCCCGTGCGATCATCAAGCACAACGCGAACCGCGGCAGCGCCCAGGGCCTGGCCGACGGCATCGTCATCACCCCCAGCCACAACCCGCCGGCCGACGGCGGCTTCAAGTACAACCCGCCGCACGGCGGTCCGGCCGACTCCGACGCCACCGGATGGATCGAGGACCGGGCCAACGCCCTCCTCGAGAGCGGCTGGCAGTCGATCTCCCGCCGCCCGTTCCAGCGCGCATTCCACCTCGAGAACACGACGAACTTCGACTACACCGCGAGCTACATCGAGGACCTCGGACTCGTCATCGACATCCCGGCGATCCGCGACTCCGGACTCCACATCGGGGCGGACCCGCTGGGCGGGGCGAGCGTCGACTACTGGGCGGCGATCGCCGAGCAGCTCGACCTCAACATCGAGGTCGTCAACCCCGACGTCGACCCCACCTGGGCGTTCATGACGCTCGACTGGGACGAGAAGATCCGGATGGACTGCTCCTCGCCGTCCGCGATGGCCTCGCTCATCGCCAACCGCGACAAGTACGACCTCGCCACCGGCAATGACGCCGATGCCGACCGCCACGGCATCGTCACCCCCGATGCCGGCCTGATGAATCCCAACCACTACCTCGCCGTCGCGATCGACTACCTGTTCTCCCACCGCGAGCAGTGGTCGCCGGACACCGCGATCGGCAAGACGCTCGTGTCGTCGTCCCTCATCGACAAGGTCGCCGCCGCTCGCGGTCGCCGCCTGCTCGAGGTGCCGGTGGGCTTCAAGTGGTTCGTCCCCGGCCTCATGGACGGCACCGTCGGCTTCGGCGGCGAGGAGTCCGCCGGCGCCTCGTTCCTCACCCGCGACGGCTCCACCTGGACGACGGACAAGGACGGGATCCTCCTGTGCCTGCTCGCCGCGGAGATCACCGCGGTCACCGGACGCACCCCCTCGCAGCGGTTCGACGAGCTCACCGCGGAGTTCGGCAGCAGCGCCTACGCGCGCATCGACGCCCCGGCCACCCGCGAGCAGAAGGCCGCGCTCAAGCAGCTGAGCCCCGCCCAGGTCACCGCCGACACCCTCGCCGGCGAGGCGATCACCGCCAAGCTCACCGAGGCGCCGGGCAACGGTGCGGCGATCGGCGGTCTCAAGGTCACCACCGACAGCGCGTGGTTCGCCGCCCGCCCGTCGGGCACCGAGGACGTCTACAAGATCTACGCGGAGTCATTCAAGGGCGCCGACCACCTGGCACAGGTCCAGCAGGAGGCCAAGGCCGTCGTCGATGCGGTGATCGGCGGCTGAGGCCGGACCCGGGAGGGTGACGGACGTCATCACCCTCCCCCGCGCGCACTGGCTAGAATCGACTAGTGCTGCGCAACTACCTCGAGATCTTCGCCCTGCCCGGGGCGTTGAAGTTCTCGCTCGCCGGGCTGCTCGCCAGGCTGCCCATCGCAGTGCTCGGCCTCGGCATCCTGCTCTTCATCCAGGGCACCACGGGTTCCTACGCGATCGCCGGGGTCGTCACCGCCACCTTCATGGTGGTGCAGGCGATCACCAATCCGCTCATCGCCCGGCTCGTCGACAACTTCGGCCAGGCCAGGGTGATGGCGCCGGTCGTCGTCGTCCACATCCTCTCCCTCACCAGCCTGCTCGTCACCGTGTACGCCGACTGGTGGACCGCCCTCGTCTTCGTCTTCGCGGGTCTCTCCGGCGGAACCGTCGGCTCGCTCGGCTCGCTCGTGCGCGCGCGCTGGAACGCCGCAGTGCGCACGCCCCGCCAGCTCGACACCGCGTTCAGCTGGGAGGCCGTCGCCGACGAGATCCTCTTCGTCTCCGGCCCCGTCCTCGTCACCACGCTGGCCACCGCGGTCCTCCCGCCGGCCGGGATCCTCGCCTCGATGACGGCGACGATCATCGGCTCCCTCCTCTTCTACACCCAGAAGGCCACCGAGCCGCCGATCATGCGGGCGGTCGAGGGCGACAAGGGGAAGGTCCTCACCAACCTCGGCATCTTCGTCGTCGTGGTCGCCCAGGTGCTGCTCGGCATCAACTTCGGCGCGATCGACGTCATCGCCGTCGCCTTCGCCGAGGAGCAGGGCCACAAGGCCCTCGCCGGCGTCCTGCTCAGCACCTTCGCCGCCGGGTCGCTGGCGGCCGGAGTGGTCTACGGCGGGGTGACCTGGAAGTCGCAGGCGCACCACCGCTTCGCCGTGATGATGGGCGGGCTCGCCGCCGCCACCTGGCTGCTGCTGCTCGCCACCGACATGATCCGGTTCGGCGTCATCATGTTCTTCATCGGCCTGACGATCGCCCCGAGCCTCATCAGCGCATCCTCGGTGGTGAAGAACCTGGCCCCGCCGCGTCGGCTCACCGAGGCGCTCGCCTGGATCAGCACCTCGCTGGGCTTCGGCGTGGCGATCGGTTCCGCGCTCGCCGGCATCATCATCGAAGCCGCCGGCGCCCGCACCGCGGTCCTCGTCCCGAGCGTGAGCTCGACGCTCGCCGCGCTCGTCGTCGCCCTGTTCATCCGCTCGATGGACCCGAGCCGACGCAGCTATGACGCCCGCGCCAACCGCACGGTCGTCGACACCGAGGGCTGAACCCGGGATCCGCGGAGCCTGCCCTCGGCACCGACCTCGACCCCTCCGCCCAGCGCCCCGGAACCGGCCCTCGTCGGCCGACCGGGGAGGGTGCCCCGGATCATGATGACGACGCATTACCCATCGGTTATGCTGTTCTCACCGTGGCGGTCAGGCTGAGAAAGTGTCGGGCTGTCACGGCTCTGTCTTTCCAGGTCAGCGCCCTGTTTCGACTGCTCCGGCGCGCTCGCTGCGACGGTCCGCAGCCTCGCTCCGGCCCACCGCACTACGGTGGGGGTATGCGCATCCTCCTCGCCTGCGACAAGTTCAAGGGCACTCTCACCGCACCCGAGGTGCACGCCCGCCTGGCACCGGCCCTCACCGCCGCCGGCCATACCGTCGAGTCCGTCCCCATCGCCGACGGCGGCGACGGCACCGTCGAGGCCGCGGTGTCCGCCGGCTTCACCCGGCACACCGCCGAGGTGACCGGTCCCCTGAGCACACCCGTCACCGCCGTCTGGGCGGAGTCGGCGGGCACCGCCGTCATCGAGATGGCCCAGGCGAGCGGCCTCGCGCTCGTGACCTCCGCTTGGGGCTCCGCGCCGGATGCGCACACCGCGCTCACCGCCACCTCGGCCGGGACCGGGGAGCTCATCGCCGCGGCCCTCGACGCCGGGTGCACGGAGATCGTGCTCGGCGTCGGCGGCTCGGCGACCACGGACGGCGGCGCCGGCATGCTCACGGCCCTCGGCGTCCGCCTGCTCGACGAGTCGGGCCACCCGGTCCCGGCCGGTGGAGTCGGCCTCGAGCACCTCGCACGGGTCGACACCGCGGACCTCCATCCCCGCCTGCGCGAGGGCAGAGCCCACGTCATCCTCGCCTCGGACGTGGAGAACCCGCTCACCGGGCACCAGGGCGCGGCGGCGGTCTACGGTCCGCAGAAGGGCGCCGGCCCCACCGAGGTCGAACGGCTCGACCGCGCACTCGAGCGCTTCGCCGCACGGGTCCCCGACGGTGCGCATCACGCCGCCCGGACGGGAGCCGGGGCGGCGGGAGGCATGGGCTTCGGAGCCTTCGCGGTGCTCGGCGCGGCCTCCGTGCCCGGTGCCGACTACGTCCTCGACCTCGTCGGATTCGGCCGCGCTCTCGGGACCGCGGAGGCCGTCGTCACCGGGGAGGGGCGCTTCGACGAGCAGACGCTGTCCGGGAAGGGCCCCGGCGCGGTCATCGCAGCGGCCCGGGACGCCGGCCTGCGGGTCCATGTGGTGTGCGGATCGAGCGAGATCCCGGCCGATCAGGCGAGTGGGCTCGGACTCGCCGGGATCCACACCCTCACCGACCTCGCTGCGCTCGCCGACTGCCTGGCCGACCCTGCGCCCGTCCTCGAGCGCCTCGCCGCGGAGCTCCTCGCCCCCGCTCTCGAGGCGCCCGCCGACTGACCCGCGCCGCCCGGCTCGGACATCCCGGACCCGCCTCGGCGCGGTTCGCCCCGGCCCGGCCTCGGCTCCGGTCGGAAACGACGAGTGGTCACAGATCCATGGAATCCCGTAGGGGAATCGTGGATCTGTGACCACTCGCTGGTGCGGGCGGAGCGCGCCTGCACCAGCGGTGCGGGGTCTCCGCCTCAGGGACGGCGGGGCGTGTCCCCCGGGCAGGGGCCTCCGCCTCAGGGCTTGCGGTCGGTGTCGCCCTCGGTGCCGGGGAGGCCCTTGTTCTTGCGCATGAGCAGGAGGACGACCATGACGACGACAGCGAGCGCGCCGACGCCGAGCAGCACGATCATCGGGGTCGACATGCCGCTCGAGGCGTTCTCCGCCTCGCCCTCCTCGAGCGAACCGCGCTGCTCACCGCCGAGCTGCGGCTCCTCGTCGACGGCTCCGGCGCCAAGGCCCGGGCCCTCGCCCTCCTCGGTGCCCGCGGGCGCGGATTCGCCGCCGGCACCGCCGGCGTCCTGGATGGTGAAGGGGATCTCGCCGCTGATCGGGTGGCCGTCGGAGGACACGACGCGCCACACGATGGTGTACTCGCCGGCGCCGAGGTCGGCGGGCAGGGCCGAGGAGACCTTCGTGCCGTCGACGGTGAGCTCACCGGCGGAGACGTTCTCACCGTTGTGCATGACCTGCACCTCGGAGCCCATCTCCTGGACCTCACCGCTGAACTCGAGCTCGATCCATTCCGGCTGGCTGTCGAGCTCCGCTCCCTCCTCCGGGTTCGAGGACACGAGCTGGTCATGGGCGGCCGCGGCGGGCGCGAGCAGCAGGCCGAGGCCCACGAACAGCGCCGCCACCAGGGCGAACAGGGACGTACGAGTGCTGCGGACGGTCACGGAGGCTCCAATCGATTGGCTGCTGGCCCCATTATCCCGCAGACTCCCTGGGAGTTCACCCATCCGGCGCGCCGAGTCGATCTCCGTCACGCGCTCCGGCGGGCGCGGATCTCCTCGACGATGGCGGGCACTGCGGCCTCGACCTGCTCGAGCGTGGTGGTGAACCCGGCCTGGTCGCCGTACCAGGGGTCGGCGACGTCGAGCTCGGTGCCGGTGAGCCCGGCCGCGGCCGGGTCGAAGCTGCGGAACATCCGGATCTCCGGGCGCCGTTCCGCCGGCAGGTCCGCGACCAGGCGCTCGAGCGCGGCCCGATGCCGCTGCGTCATCGCGAGCGCGAGGTCACGCTCGCCCAGCCACTCCGCGGTGATCTGGCGGGCGGCGTGGTCGGCGGTGTCGTAGCCGGCCTCGGTGAGCACACGGACCGCGCGCGGATCGATCGGGTTCCCGGACTCCTCGTCGCTGATCCCGGCCGAATCGACGATCGCCTCGATCCCCTCGGCGGCCAGCCGGCTGCGGAGCACGCGCTCGGCCATGACCGAGCGGCAGATGTTCCCCGTGCAGACCAGCACCACCGAGGCGCCCGCCGTCCCGCCGACGCCCCTGTCCGCGGTGCTCGTCCCCTCCGCCGTCTCCTCTGCACCTCGCGCTTCCGCCACTGCTGCCCTCCATCGTCATCCGTTGTCCGCGGCCGGGCTCCGCGCCCGACCACCGCAACCATGGTCGCAGATGCGCCCGGTGGGCCGGGACCGGATACCGTTGGACCATGACCGAAACTCGACTGCCCCACGGCGACCCCGCGATCAGCGCCCGCGAGGACCTCTTCCGCCACGTCAACGGCGCGTGGCTCGACACCTTCGAGATCCCGGAGGACCGGGCCGGCGACGGCGCCATGCGCGCCCTCTACGATGCCGCCGAGGTCAAGGTCCGCGACCTCATCACCGGACTCGGCGAGCAGGACTCCGAACCCGGCTCCGAGGCGCAGAAGATCGGCGCCCTCTACGCCTCCTTCATGGACACCGACACGATCGAGGCGACCGGGATCGAGCCGGTCGTGCACGACCTCGAGCTCGTCGCCGCCGCGTCCGACCATGCGGAGCTCGCGCGCGTGCTCGGCGCGCTCGACGCCTCCGGGGTGCCCACCGTGGTGGGCGGCTTCGTCTCCGCGGATGCGAAGAACTCCGCGGAGTACATCCTCTATGCGATGCAGGCCGGGCTCCACCTGCCGGACGAGGACTACTACTCCTCGGACGACTACACGGAGATCCGGGAGGCCTATGTCGCCCACGTCGCCCGCGTCTCCGAGATCGCCGATCTCCCCCGCTTCACCGGCCGGCCGCACAACGAGCTCGCCGCGCTCGTCCTCGACCTCGAGACGCGTCTCGCCGAGCACCATTGGGACCGGGTGTCGTGCCGCGACGCGGAGAAGACGTACAACAAGTTCGCCGCCGTCGAGCTCGACGAGCTCGCCGCCGGCTTCGACTTCGCCGCCTGGTGCGAGGGCGCCGGGATCACCGGCCTCGAGTACCTCGTCGTGTCGCAGCCGTCGTTCTTCGTCGGGATGGCGCAGGAGTGGGCGCGCACATCACTCGACGACCTCAAGGCGTGGATGCAGTTCAGCATCGTCGAGGCCTATGCGGGCCTGCTCACCGAGGCCCTGTCGGAGGAGAACTTCGACTTCTACGGCCGCACCCTGTCCGGCACGCCCACCCAGCGGGAGCGCTGGAAGCGCGGCGTCGCCCTCGTCGAGAGCCTGCTCGGCGAGGCTGTCGGCAAGCTCTACGTGGCCAGGGAGTTCCCGCCGGAGTCCAAGCAGGCGATCACCGAGCTCGTCGACCGGCTCATCCGCGCCTACGAGTCCTCGATCTCCGAGCTCGACTGGATGGGCGAGGACACCCGTGAGCGCGCCCTGAAGAAGCTCGCCCGGTTCTCCCCGAAGGTCGGCTACCCGGACGTGTGGCGGGAGTACCCGGCGGAGATGGTCGCCGACGACCTCGTCGGCAACGTCCGGCGCGCCGCGCACGCCGAGCACGTGCGCCAGATCGGGCGGATCGGGCAGCCGATCGACCGCACCGAATGGCTCATGACGCCGCAGACGGTCAACGCCTACTACCACCCGGTGATGAACGAGATCGTGTTCCCCGCCGCCATCCTGCAGCCGCCCTTCTTCGACGCGCGCGGCTCCGATGCCGCGAACTACGGGGCGATCGGCGCAGTGATCGGCCACGAGATCGGACACGGGTTCGACGACCAGGGCTCGCGCTACGACGGCGACGGCAACCTCGTCGACTGGTGGACCGAGGACGATCGCGCCCGCTTCGAGGAGCGCACGGCGAGCCTCATCGACCAGTTCGACGTGCTCGTCCCCGAGGGCCTCGACGCCAAGCACCACGTCAACGGCGCGCTCACGGTCGGGGAGAACATCGGCGACCTCGGCGGCATGTCGATCGCGTGGAAGGCCCTGCAGCTGCTCGCCCGCGACGAGAACCGGGAGCTCACCGAGGAGGAGGGCCGCGAGTTCTTCTACGCCTGGGCCACCGCCTGGCGCTCGAAGTTCCGCAAGGAGGAGCGGATCCGCCGGATCGCGGTCGACCCGCACTCCCCGGAGGAGTTCCGGTGCAATCAGATCGTCAAGAACCTCGACGCCTTCGCCGAGGTGTTCGGCGTGCGCGAGGGCGACGGGATGCACCTCGCGCCCGCGGACCGCGTGTCGATCTGGTGACCTGACCCGGCCGGCACCTCGGAAGCGGCGGGACTGTGGTGGTTCCGGCGGAGTGTGGTGGCGTTGAAGTTCATACTCTTCGTCGGAACCACCATTCTCCGCGCCCGGCCCGCGCGCCGCGGTGGCCTGCGCGCTTCGGCAACCCGACACCTCGGTGGATCCAGCACCTCGGCCCCGGGCCGGGCCGCGGGCCTCAGAAGTTCGTGTGGACGAGCCGGGCGAAGCGCTCGACGAGATCGCGCCAGGTGATGGTCAACGACTCGTTGCGGGTCGCGGCGGGCGCCTCGTCGGCGAGCTTGTCGATCTCGATGTAGCCGATCCCGTCGGACCCCAGGGTGGAGATGTTCGCGCGGAACAGCCCGTCGTCGGCGATGTCCGCGCTCACCGCGAGCGGCAGCCGCCCGAGGTCCGCCGGCATCCCCTTGAAGGTCAGGCGCCCGGCGGTGAGCGTGTCGTGGGCCGCGGCGTGCGTGAGGTACTGGGCGGCCGAACCGCCGCCCACCACCGGCAGGCGGGTCGCCATGACGTCGATGAGGAGCTCGGTGATCTCCGCCCGCCGCTCGGCGCTGAGGTCATCGCCCTCGAACCCGCCGAACAGCACGACGGCGGCGAACCCGGCCAGCGGCGGCAGCGCCTCGCCCTCGGCCACCTGCACGTGGGTGACCTCGAGGCCGTTCTCGTCGAAGCGGGCGAGGATCGACTCCACGCCGGGGGTCGGGCTCGTCTCGATGACGAGGACGGGCGTGTTGATGCCGGCCTCGCTCAGGGTCTGCGTGGGCCTGCGCTCCCCGGCCTCGACCGCGAGCGGGAGGATGTTCTCCGGCACCGGCGCCGGGCAGGTGGCGTACGGGGTGAAGGCGAAGGGGTCGTTGTACACCCGGTTGAAGTCGAGGATCACGGAGTTCCCGGCGTCGGGCAGCCCGATGTTGAGCGTCCGCCAGGTCGCCGTGGTCACGCCGTTGGTGTAGTCGTGGAACCGCACGGTGAGGCCCGACCCGGGGCAGCCGGTGGTCCGGAGCCGGTGGGTGTGCCCGGCGAGCTCGAACTCGACCTCGCCGGAGAGCTGCTCGTCGAGCTCGATCCCCGGCATCGCCGAGGCGATCCGGCGCGGCTCCGGCTGCGGGTACGGGGTGAACGCCGCGCGCACCACCCAGTCCTGGCTGACCGGGAAGGTCGGCACGTCGATGAAGCGCGAGAGCAGCGGCGCCTTGGAGTCGTGGCGGCGCAGGCCGATCGAGCCGTCGCGGTTGAGGAGCTCGTAGAGCACGTGGCCGACGAGGATCCAGTTGAGCGATTCCCCGGGGGCCACCCGGGCGGACATCCGGTCATCGGAGTCGACGCGCACCTCGGCCGCCGGGCCGGGCCGGCCCATGATCTCCAGGGCGTCCTTGCCGGGGCCCGCGCTGGTGCCCGGGGCGAGGGTGAAGTGCACCCATTCGCCGTCGCGCACGAAGGTGCCCGGTCCGCCCTCCCAGGCCGTCGTCTCGCCCTCGTCGAGCCAGGTCAGGCCCGTGAGGCTGAGCCAGCCGAACGGAGTGGCGAGAGCGGACAGGCGCGCATCATGCCATTCGTGCCATTCTGCGGTGTACTGGTCCACGCTCGTCCTCGTCTCGATGATCGCCTTGCTGTTCATAGTAGGGGATCGGCCGCGGGGGCGGGCAGGTCCTACGGCGTCGGGCCGGGTGGGGCGGGTGCGGGGGCCGCGGCAGGGGCGGCGGAGACGCGCGCGGCGCGCCGGCGGGTGAGGAGGACCTGGACCGCGCCGAGCACGAGGAGCAGGGTGAGGGAGGCGAACGACAGCCAGAACCCCTCGCGGTATCCGGCGACGTCGACGACGGCGCCGGTGAGCGCCGACGCCGCGGACTGGCCCACGACGACGCCGGTGGACATCATCGCCATGACGGTGGTCGTGCGCCCGAACGGGGCGACCTCCGAGGCGATCGAGTAGAGCGTGACGAGGCTCGGCCCGATCCCCGCGCCCATGACGAGGAGGGCGGGGACGAGCAGGCCGATGTCGCGGGTGAGCACGAACAGCACCGCGCCGGTGAGCGCGACGCCGGCGAACACGAGCCAGCGGGCGGTGAGGGTGAACCGTTCGGGCAGGAGCACGACGCCGAGCGCGCACACCGCCGAGCCGATCCCCATGATCCCGTAGAAGATGCCCGTCGCATCGGCCTGCCCGAACTCCTGCATGAAGCGGGTGAGCGAGGTGAGCGAGGACCCGAAGAACAGCCCGATCGCCGTCATCCCGGCCACCGGCAGGAGCACGACCGGCCGCCGCACCCACGCGATGGGGTCCGGGGGCCGCACGGTCTCCCCCGCCGAGGCGCCCGCCCGGTGGTCGCGGGCGTCGCGCAGGTGCCCCCGGGCGTAGCGCACGGAGGGGTGCACGGCGAAGGCGATGACGCCGAGCAGGGTGAGCGCGGCGGCGAACTCGAGCGGGACGACGACACCGAGCAGCACCGCGACGAACCCGGTGACGACGGGGCCGAAGACGAACACGAGCTCATCGGTCATCGACTCGTAGGACAGCACCGTCGAGGTCGCCTTGCGGGCCCGGTGCCCGGTGAACTCGGCGCGGATCGCGTGGAGCCAGCGGGTGCGGACCATCGAGGAGGCCTGCGGGGCGGTGAGCCCGATGAGGAGGCCGGCGCCGAGCACGAGGGCGGTGGGCGCCTCGGCGCGCAGTGCGGCGGCGAGGCCGAACAGGGCGAGCGTGTTCGCGACCGCGGCGATGAGGAGGACGATGCGCTGGCCCCAGCGGTCGGCCGAGGCGCCGAGGACGGGCCCGGAGATCGCGGTGCCCACGCCGACGAGGGCGGCCGTGACCCCGGCGAGGGTGAAGGACTCCCGGGTCGAGGAGACAGCCGTCATGACGGCGACGACCGACATCGCGAAGGGCAGCTTGGCGATGAGCGCCAGGGGCAGGAAGCCCCAGCCGAACATGCGTCCGAGGGAGGTGAACACGATTGACTAGGCTACCGGCTATGAGGCTTACGACAGAATCAGCTCCCACCGCCGTCGCCGCCGACCTCGCGGAGTTCGTCACCGAGTCCCCCTCGTCCTTCCACGCCGCCGACGCCGCCCGCCGGCGGCTGACCGCGGCGGGCTTCACCGAGCTCGACGAGCGCGCGGAGTGGGATCTGCGTCCCGGCGGCAGGCACCTGGTGGTCCGCGACGGCGCGATCATCGCCTGGGTGATGCCCGGCGGGGCCGGGGGTGCCGGGGGTTCTGGCGTCGGGGGTGCCGGAGACGCCGCGGGCGCCGGCTCGGCCGAGGTGCCCGGGTTCGCCGTGCTCGGCGCGCACACCGATTCCCCGGCATTCAAGCTCAAGCCCCACCCGGACTTCACCGTCGAGGGGAACCTCCAGGTCGGGGTGGAGATCTACGGCGGCCCGCTGCTGAACTCGTGGCTCGACCGCGAGCTGTGCTTCGCCGGCCGGCTCGTCACCGTCGACGGGGCCGAGGTGCTCGCCCGGACCGGGCCGATCGGCCGCATCCCGCAGCTCGCCATCCACCTCGACCGGCAGGTCAACGACAAGCTCGCGCTCGACCGGCAGCGCCACGTCCAGCCGGTCATCGGCCTCGAGGCGCTCACCGGCGGCGCCGGCGAGGGGGCAGGCGTGCTCGGCGCGCTCGCCGCCTCGGCCGGGGTCGAGGCCGCCGATGTCGTGGCCTTCGACGTCGTGACGATCCCGGCCCAGGAGCCGGCACGGTTCGGTCTGCACGAGGAGTTCCTCGCCTCCCCGCGCCTCGACAACCTGTCCTCCGTGCACGCCGGGATCAGCGCGCTCGCGCTCGTCGAGCCGGCCGGGCTCGACTCGATCCCGCTCGTCGCGGCCTTCGACCACGAGGAGGTCGGCTCGGAGACCCGTTCGGGGGCGAGCGGACCGTTCCTCGCCGATGTCACCGAGCGGATCATCGCCGGCATCGTCGCCGGGGCTCGGGCCGGCGCCGGGCCGGGTGCCGGGGAGTCCGGTCCGGTGGGCGCCTCGGGTGCGGATGCCGCGGGCGGCAGTGGCATCCGGGAGGCGAGCGCCCCGGGTGCGGGGCGCGTGCGCGAGGCGTACCTGCGCGCGCTCGCCCGCTCGGTGTGCGTGTCGTCCGACGCCGGGCACGCGGTCCATCCGAACTACCCCGAGCGCCACGACCCGGTGAACCGGCCGCGGCTGGGCGGCGGGCCGCTGCTCAAGATCAACGCCCAGCAGCGCTACGCCACGGATGCCGTGGGCACCGCGCGGTGGGCGCGGGCGTGCGCGGCGGCGGGGGTGCACTACCAGGAGTTCGTGTCGAACAACGCGATGCCGTGCGGGTCGACGATCGGTCCGCTCACCGCGACGCGTCTGGGCATGACGACCGTCGACGCCGGGATCGCGCTGTGGAGCATGCACTCCGCGCGCGAGATGTGCGCGGTGTCCGACGTCCACGACCTGTTCCGCGTCGCGCACGCCTTCCTCAGCGGCCGCTGAGAGCCCGCGCGGGGCGGCTCTGCGGTGGGAGCGACGCTGCGCAGGGAGCGGTGCCGCGTGCCCGCCGGGGATGATCCCGGCTGGGCCCGGGGCGACGGAGGGCTGGGAACAGCGGCGGGTTCAGCGACGTGACTCCCGCTCCGCCTCCTCCTCGAGTCGGAGCCACTCCGGCTTCCACGCGCGGGGGATCCTGTAACTGAAGCTCCACCCGACGTTCAGCAGGACGACGACGGTGCCGAGGAACACCCAGTGCCAGAGCGGTTCCATGGGAGGCTGCACGGAGGTGAGAACGATTCCGTAGAGCGCGAGGACGGCGATCGCCGCCGCCTGCGGCACGATGGCGGCAGGAAGCCCCCAATAGGGACCCTGGAAATTTTTCAGCCTGGGCCTCACCCGCCGCCACCCCTCATAGGACCCGGAGTACGCGGCCCAGGTGAGGACGACCATCGCGGTCGGCGGCCCGGATCCGATGAGGGCGAGCAGCCCGATGAAGGCCGAGCCGTTCAGCGAGAATCCTTGAGGGCGCGCATGACGTCGTTCGCGGTGGGGTTGGCCAGCTGCGCATTGCGGGTGAGGACCACGGGGGTGGCGAGCGCGCCGTCCATGAGCGCGCGGACCTTCGCCGCGGCGGTCTCATCGCGGTCGACGTCGATGAACGCGAACCGCCCGTCGGTGTTGAAACGGCGCATGAGGGCGCGGCTGCGCGGGCAGTCGTCCTGCCACAGGACCACCGCGCGGCCCGGCGCCAGCAGGTCGTCCGACCAGGGCGTGTGCGGCTTCCGGTTGAGGACGAAGAATGCCAGCACGAAGGAGAGGATGCCGAGGACCACGAAGAGCCAGCCCAGGACGCTGCCCGGGTCCGTGGCGAGCCGGATCACACCGGATGCGGTGAAGAGCAGGGCGGCCGCGAGCTGCAGCAGGTTCGTCATGCGCATGGGGACAAGCCTACGGTCACGGCGGTTCGCGGCCGCCTGGGGGTGGCGCGCTCACGCAGATGCGACTGTTCTTTCTGTCGACAAGCGAATTCCCCTGCACACGACCGTCGATGCAGCTGATTCAGTCGCCGTGGGGAGAAAGAGCTGCATCGAGCGGCGGATCGGTCTCAGGGGACGGGATCGCCGAGCAGCTCGCGGAGGTCCTCGGGGGCGGAGTCGGGGAGGACCCGGCGGCCGACGACCGCAGTGGGCGTGAACCGGTTCCCGCGGTTGAGCTCGCGGACCCGGGTATCGGCGTCCTCATCCAGATGGATGTTGACCCAGGTGATCCGCTCGTCACCGGCGAGGGCGCGGAGCAGGGTGTGGCAGTGGGGGCAGCCGTCCTTCCAGTAGACGACCGCCGCCGAGGTGTCCTCGAGCTCGGGATACCACGCCGTGTGCGGCCGAGGGCCGCTCATCCGGATCGCGAAGATCGCCAGTCCGGCCGCGCCGGCGAGCAGACCGGCACCGGCGGCCGGCCGGTCGACGAGGAACGCCGCCGTCCCGGCGAGGGCCAGAACGGCGGCGAGGGTCCAGAGGAGCCGACGAGGGATGCGCACGGCACCAGGCTAGCCGGGCCCGGCCCGGATCAGCGTCCGGCGGCGAGGATCCGGATGGCCTCGGCGGCGCGCGGCGCCTCGACCTCGACGGTGTACTCGGAGGCCTTGAGGGACTGGACCGAGCGGAAGCTGCGGGCCTTGCCGTTGATCGCGAAGGCGATGAGGCCGAAGATCAGACCCCAGACCGCGCCGAGCGCGATCGTGGAGAGGAGGACGGAGAAGAACCCGATCCCGGCGACGAAGAGGGCGAAGACGAGCCCGAGCAGCAGTCCGATCCAGGCACCGGAGAGCGCACCGAACCCGGCGGCCTTGCCCCAGGTCATGTTCCCGGTGACGTGCTCGACGGTGGTGAGGTCGTGCCCGACGATCCGCACCGTGCTCACCTCGAAGTCGGAATCCGCGAGGAGATCGACGGCGTTCTGGGCCGGCAGGTAGTCGTGGAAGCGGGCGACGATCTCACGGGGGACGGGCTGCACGGTCTGCCCGGTCGCAGGCGACTGCGCGAGGTGCGGGGCGGGGTCCTGTCCGGCAGCGGGGTGTCCTGCGGGAGTTCCGGTGTTCTCGGTCATGCTGTCCTTTCGGTCGAGGGCGCGGATGGTCGTCCGATCCGGCTGGGCGAGGCGAGCACCTCGGGGATTCCGATCGCGCACCGTCCGCGCTAGAATGATTTGATCATACCAACCAAATCTCCGGGAAAGCTGAGCACGATGCCCGAGTGCCCCCGCACCGCCGAGGTCCTCGCCTCGCTGCGTCATGCGCTGACCTCGATCGAGCGCTGGGGCAGCCGGCGCGCCACCTGGGAGCGCCTGAGCGGCGGTGCGGCCTCGCTCACCCGCACCGATGTGTGGCTGCTCGAACGCATCGCCGACTGCGGACCGGCCCGGATGTCCGCGCTCGCCCGCTGGCAGTCGGTGGATCGCTCGACGATCACCGCCCAGGTCAACCGCCTCGAGAGCAACGGACTCATCACCCGCGGCCCCGACCCCGCAGACCGGCGCGCCGTCCAGGTGGACCTCACCGCGGACGGGCACGCGGTGATGCGCGAGCACCGGTCGCGCCTCGCAACGACGATGGAGGACCTCACCGCCGCGTGGCCGGCGGCCGATGTCACCGAGTTCGGTCGACTCCTCTCCCGGTTCGCCCGCGCCCTCGACGACGATCTCGCCGACCGGGCCGACTGACACCGGACCCCACCCAGCCCGACGCACCGGTCCCACCCACGCGCACCCGATCCATCAGGTCGCCCTGCCGCCGGACGCACCACCCGCGTCATGACCCGACGTCATTCGATCCCGACCCCCGGAAACCGCTCTTCCCACACCCCTTGGAACCGGCCCGATCCCCGCTAGCATGAGGGCATGGAATCGGTTCGCTCACACCTCAACGAATACGTGACGACGGTGGGGAAGTCGCCGATCAGAGCCCTGTTCGAGCTCTCGTTCGACCCCACCCTCATCAGCTTCGCCGGCGGCAACCCCGCCTCCGAGCTGTTCGACGTCGAAGGACTGACGAAGTCCTTCACCCACATCATGGAGACCGCCGGTCAGCGGGCCCTCCAGTACGCCTCCACCGACGGGGAGCCCGAGATGCGTCAGGCCGCAGCGCTGCGGACCACGCAGATGGGAGTGCCGTCGACGGCCGCCCAGGTGCTCATCACCTCGGGCTCGCAGCAGGGGCTCGGCCTGCTGAGCCAGACGCTCGTGAATCCCGGCGACGTCGTGCTCGTCGAGAACCCGTCCTACGTGTCCGCGCTCCAGGCGTTCGGGCTCCAGGGGGCGGAGTTCAAGCCGATCGACACCGACGAGGGCGGGGTCGTGCCCGAGGCGCTCGACGCGGCGATCCGGCAGTGGAAGCCCAAGGCCGTCTACATGATCCCGACGTTCCAGAACCCGACGGGCGTGACGATGCCGGAGTCCCGCCGCCGCGCGATCGCGGACATCATCGCCGCCCAGGACACCTGGCTCATCGAGGACGATCCGTACTCCGAGCTCCGCTACACCGACGAGCAGCAGATCCCGATCAGCGCGGACCCGCGGCTCGACGACCGCGCATTCCTCCTCAACACGCTGTCGAAGGTGCTGTCACCCGGGTTGCGGGTGGGCTGGATCCGGGGGCCGGAGGAGATCCTCGAGCGGATCAGCGTCGCCAAGCAGGCCAATGCCCTGCAGACCTCGACGGTGGACCAGCTCGTCGCCGCACACTACCTCGAGAGCAACGACCTCCAGGCGAAGCTCGACCCGGTGAGGGCGGAGTACGCCCGCCGGCGCGATGCGATGCTCACCGGGCTCCGCGAGGTCCTGCCCCCGGGCTCCGCGCTGACCGAACCGGAGGGCGGCATGTTCGTCTGGGCGCGTCTGCCGGAGGGCTTCGACGCCTCCGCGCTCGTGTACGACGCGATCAAGGCCGGCACGATGTTCGTCCCGGGCGCCCCGTTCTATGTCGCCGACCCGGACCCGCGCACCCTCCGGTTCTCCTTCGTGTCGAACACCCCCGAGGTCACCCATGAGGGGCTCGCCCGCCTGGCGCCGGTGTTCGCCGGTGCCTGAACGGCCCGATCCCGAGCCCGAGGTGCGGGCCGGGTCCCCGGGTCCGAGCGCCGAGGTGCCCGCCGGGGACCCCGACCCGCGCGCGACCTCGGCCGCCGGCGACTGGCTCAACGTGCCGAACGCGATCAGCGTGGTGCGCCTCGTCGTCCTCGTGCCGGTGGTGATCTGGCTCATGAGCATGCCGGAGCACCGGATCGCGGCGACGATCGCGCTCGCGGTGTTCGGTGCCACCGACTGGATCGACGGCTTCTGGGCGCGACGCTTCGGGCAGGTCACGCGGGTCGGTGAGATCCTCGACCCCGTCGCCGACCGGCTGGGCATCACCCTCATCTGTGTGGCGATGACGTGGTTCGGCATCCTGCCGCTGTGGATGCTCGCCGTCATCGTGCTCACCGACGTGTTCCTCGGGATCGTCGGCACCGTCCGCCTCGATGCGACCGCGACCTCGCACGTGAGCTGGCTGGGGAAGGGGCGGACCGCGCTCATCATGACCGGGCTGCCGGTCCTCCTCCTGTCGACCGCGAGCCAGCTGCCGGACACACCGCTCCACCAGGTCGGCACGTTCCTGCTGTCGGCGGGTGTGGTGCTCCACCTCGCGGCCGGCGTCGACTACGCCATCCGCCTCATCCGCACCCCCCGGAGCCGCACAGCTTCCCGAAGCTGACTCACTCCCCGGGGCCGCACACCCGCCCCACATGCGCGGTCTGCCCATCGACCTGCCACATGTGCTCGATCAGCACGTCGACCTGTCACGTGCGCTCGAGAATCCCCGCTGAGATCGAGCCGGAGTGACAGGTCGACGGAAGGGCGCGAGCATACCTGACGGCTCGATGGCTCAGCGCAGCCGCCGCTGATCGTCTCTCACCGGTGCAGTGCTGGCTGCGCGGCCCCGCCCTGCGCCTCGACCGTGAGCTTCTGCACCTGCCCGAAGGGGTTGAGCTCGAGAGCGACCGTGCGGGTTGCATCTGGTCCATGCACCGTCCAGCGCGCCCGGGTGGGGCTCCGCCACACCACATCCGGCACCCCCGCCGAGGCGCCCTCTCCGGCACCGTGCCTATGCTGGGTCGCCGGTTCCGGCACGGCAGGGGACTCCCCCGCTGCATCGGCGGTGCCTGAGCAGGATCCGGCTGAGTCGGAACCACCCGTCACCGGTCCGCCCACCTCGGCGCCGGCCTCGCCCGTGGCGGCGAGCACGGCGTCGAGGACCGCGCGCCTCTCCGCCCGCGGCACGTCCAGGTCCATGTTCGGGCTGAACAGCGCATCCGCCTCGGCGTCGTCCCAGGTCCGGAGGAGCCGCTCGACCCGCTCCGCGACACGGCGGGACTCCGCGGCGACCGGCAGCTCGATGCCGAGACGCTCGACGAGCGGCTCGCTCGACGGCGTCGGCCGCTCGCCCGTGGGTGCCGCCGTCCGCTGCTCGGCCTCGGCGGTCACCGCCGGCTCGACGTTCTCCCCCGTCACGGCACCGGCTTCGGCTGCGGCGGACACCGCTGCCCCCGGCCGCCCGGCAGGGTCGCGGTCGCAGCCGAGTGCGGTGACGCACGCCTCGGCGGCGCCGGTGGCGATCGTGCGGGCCGGGAAGTAGGTGATATCGCCGAACACGATGACGGCGGAGCGCGTGGCCGGGTGCCAGCGCATGTGCGAGCCGAAGCCGGGGTACCCGCCGGAGTGGTGGACGAACTCGCCGAACACCGGGTCGGTCGAGGAGTGGAGGCCGCAGCCGTAGGAGTTCGCCGACGGCCCCCCGGCGGAGGCATCGATCCCGATGAAGCGCTGCGGCTGCTGGAGGTCGCGCAGGGGGCGCGCCCACGGGTCGGCCCCCGCGCCATCGCCCGACTCCTTCGCAGGGCCTGCGGCGGTCTCGAGCGCTCTCACGTCGAGCAGCCTGCCGATCCAGGCCGCGATGTCCGGCACCGTCGACCACAGTCCGCCGATCGCGGAGAAGGCGCCGGGCCGCGTCGGGACGAGATCCTCGAGGCCGCCGTCCGCAGTCCGCCGGAACCCGGGCACGACCGCCGCTGGAGGGAGCGCGGCGACGTCGAACCCGGAAGACTCCAGGCCCAGCGGCCCGAGGATCTCCTCGGCGACGACCTCGGTGTAGGGCCGGCCGGTCGCCTCCTCGATGACCCGCCCGAGCAGCGCGTACCCGAGGTTCGAGTACTCGTACCCGGTGCCGGCGGCGAACCGCCGCAGCGGCGACCGGGTGACGAGCTCGCTGAATTCTGCTGCGGTCATCGCCTCGAGCCGGTCCGCCCAGGGGTCGTCGGTGGGCAGGCCGCCGGCCATGGTCAGCGCGTCGCGGACGGTGATCGCACGGATCGGGGCACTCGCCTCCGGCACGAACTCGGCAATCGGATCGTCGAGGTCGAGGCGCCGGTGGGCGGGGATCGCCCCGTACCGGATCCCCAGCACCGCGGCCGCGGTGAAGGACTTCGTCATCGAGGCGATGCGGAACGCCCGGTCGAGGTTCTCCCCGTCGACCAGCCGGCCGTCGAGCACGAGCCCCCAGGCAACCTCGGGCGCCGGATGCGCGGCGAACGCCTCGGCGAGGTGGGCGCGCACGGCGGCGCATGCCCGCGCCTCGGTACCGGCTCCCGGACCGGCACCGGGCACGGCGCCGGCCGCCTCGGCTGCGGTCAGGCTCTCCCCCGCGCTCACTCCGACTCCCGTCGCTGCGCCTCGACCTCGTGGCGGTGGAGGTGCTCGTAGGAGTCGCCGAGCAGCGCGCGGAGCGCCTCGGTGCGCGGCTTGGCGCGGGACACGGCGTAGAGGACGATGCCGAGCACCATCCACACGCCGAGGATGATGTACTCCGCCGGCCACACGAGCGAGGCGCCGGTGCCGGGCACGATCGCCCAGACGATGACGAGCAGCGCGCCGATCGCGCCGACCGCGGGCAGGAACCACAGGCGCGACACGTAGGGGCGCTCGAGCTCGGGATAGCGGCGCGGCAGGAGGTACTTCGCGATCACGACCATGCACCACACGATGCCCAGGTACACGCCGCCGGTGTCGAGGAACCACACGACCGCGCCCGGGCCCAGCCAGCCGAGGCCCAGGGTGACGGCGGCGGTGAAGATCAGGCTGATGTGCGGGATGCGGCGCTTCGGGTGGATCGCGGCGAGCTGCGCGGGCAGGAGGTTCGCCCGGCCCATCGCGACGAGGATCCGCGAGCTCGCGACGAACAGGCCGAGGAAGCTCGTGAGCAGGCCGAGGAAGGCGATGAGGTACGCGCCGATCCCGAGCAGCGGGAAGCCGGCGGCGTCGAAGGCGGAGACCGTGCCGAGGTCCATAGCGGCGATCTCCTCCCATGGGTGCACCCAGGCGGTGGCGGCGAGCACGAGGCAGTAGAAGCCGCCGGCGCCGAGCACGGTGATGACGACCGTGCGGCCGATCTTTCGGGCGGAGATCCGGGCGTCCTCGGCGAGCACCGCGACGAGGCCGAAGCCGGCGAGGAAGGTCATGCTCGGGACCACGAAGCGCAGCGTGTCGGCGATCGCCGAGTTCTCCGGGTGGTAGGCGGGGAAGAAGTTGTCCGGCGAGCCGGTGGTGAAGCCGACGACGACGAGCGCGGCGCCGATGACGATGATCGCGACGAACAGCGCGAGCTGCACCTGCGCCCCGACCTCGATGCCGAACCAGTTGAGCGCGAAGAACAGCACGGTGAGCACGACGCCGACGAGGAGGACGGGGAGGTACACCGTCTCCCCGTTGATCGTATAGAGCGGGATCGTGTTGAACACGGGGAAGAAGTTGCCAAGCAGGTACCCGAACGCGGTGACGTAGAACGCGAGCGAGGACACGTAGGCGCCGAGCAGCATCCAGCCGGTGAAGAACGCCGGCCCGCGGCCCATCGAGGTGTAGGAGTAGACGACCTCGCCGCCGGCGCGCGGGAACGCGGTCGTGAGCTCCGAGTAGGCGAGCGCCACGCAGGTCGCGAGCAGCACGCCGATCGCCAGGCCGAACACCACGCCGCCGGAGCCGTAGGAGTCGAACAGCGTCGAGTTCGTGTAGATCCAGCTCGACCCCACCACTCCGGCGACCCCGAAGGCGAGGAGCTGGAACACTCCCAGGGATTTCTTCAACTCGGCCACGTGCGTTCTCCTCGCTCTGCGGTCGGCCCGCGCACCGCACCCGAGGCGCCCCGCGGCGCCGGTGCCCGCGCCAGCTCGACCTGTCTCACCAGGACGATCGTCCTGCTCGGGTCTCGATCTTCAAAGGCTTGCCCAACATACCTTTGAGTGACCCGGAGCACAAGCCCCGGGGTGAAGCATAGACTTCTGCGCATGACTGCTGTTGCGTGCTACCAGGCCACCGCCCCCGACCAGCCCCTGACCAAGGGCACCCTCGACCGCCGCGAGCTGCGGGCCGACGACGTGATGATCGAGATCGAGTTCGCCGGGATCTGCCACTCCGACATCCACACGGTGCGCGACGAGTGGGGCGGCTGCCGCTACCCGATGACGCCCGGCCACGAGATCGTCGGCCGGATCTCCGCGCTCGGCTCCGCGGTCACCGACTTCGCGCTCGGCGACCGGGTGGGCGTGGGCTGCCTCGTCGACTCCTGCGGCGAGTGCGCGCAGTGCGCGGCGGGCAACGAGCACTACTGCGAGACCGGCTCCGTGGGCACGTACAACAGCACCGACCGGGTCGACGGCTCGGTGACGCAGGGCGGCTATGCCACCCACATCCCTGTCAGCCGCCGCTTCCTCATCCGCATCCCCGAGTCACTCGACCCGGCCGCAGCCACCCCGCTGCTGTGCGCGGGCATCACCACCTACTCCCCGCTGCGCAAGTGGCAGGCCGGGCCCGGCTCGCACGTCGCCGTCGTCGGCCTCGGCGGGCTCGGGCACGTCGCGGTCAAGCTCGCCGCCGCGATGGGCGCCCGGGTGACGGTGTTCTCGCACTCGCTGGCGAAGGAGGCCGACGGCCGCAGGTTCGGTGCAGCGGACTACGTCTCCACCGCCGAGGACGGCTTCCACCGCGCCCACCGGGGCGAGTTCGACCTCATCCTCAACACCGTCTCCGTCCCGCTCGACACCGACACCTACCTCAAGATGCTCCGCCCCGAGGGCGCCTTCGTCCTCCTCGGCCTGCCGCCGGCACCCCTGTCGGTGCAGCCGGGACTGCTCATCGGCGGTCGGCACACGGTCGCCGGCTCGAACATCGGCGGCATCCGCGAGACGCAGGAGATGATCGACTTCTGCGCCGAGCACGGGATCACCGCGGAGATCGAGCTCATCGAGGCGGACGCCATCAACGACGCCTACGACCGGGTGGTCGACTCCGCCGTGCGCTACCGGTTCGTCATCGACGCCAAGACCTTCTGAGCCGCTGACGAGAGGAGCGACGGAGCGCGACCGCGCACGCCGAGGCGCCGGAGCACGCTCGGCTGCTCATCCGCGCTCCGCAGCCCCCGCGGTCTCCCGGCGTGAGGCATCGTCCTGCTCGGCGATCGGCGCGAGGTTCTGCGGATCGAGCTCGGTCCGGCGCAGCAGCTGCGCGTTGAGGGCGACGATGATCGTCGAGAGCGACATGAGGATCGCGCCGACGGCCGGGGAGAGCACGAAGCCGAGGGGCGCGAGGACACCGGCGGCGAGCGGGACGGCGAGCACGTTGTAGCCGGCGGCCCACACGAGGTTCTGCATCATCTTCCGGTAGCTCGCGCGGGACAGGTCGATCATCGAGAGCACGGCCCGCGGGTCGTTGCCCGCGAGCACCACGCCCGCGGACTCCATCGCGACGTCGGTTCCGGCACCGATCGCGATCCCGACGTCGGCGCGGGCGAGCGCCGGCGCATCATTGACCCCGTCGCCGACCATGGCGACGGACCGCCCCCGGCCCTGGAGATCCGCCACTGCGGAATCCTTGTCGTGCGGGAGGACGTCGGCGAACACCTCGTCGATGCCGAGTTCCCGGCCGACGGCCTCGGCGACCTGTCGGGCGTCGCCGGTGATGAGAGCGACCTGGACCCCACGGTCCCGGAGCGCCTTCACCGCGGCCTGCGATTCGGGCCGGACGGCGTCCTCGAGGGCGACGGCGCCGATGACGCGGTCGTCGGCGATGACGTGGACGATGCTCGCTCCGCGCCCGGTCCACTCCTCGATCCGGTCGGCGAGCTCCGACGGCGACTCGAGCGACATCTCCTCGAGCAGGTTCGGTCCCCCAACCGCGACCTCGGTCCCGTCGACCTGGGCGCGGACCCCGCGCCCTGCAGCCGACGAGAAGTCGTTGCCGGTCAGCGGGTGCCCGGCGGCATCGTCGTATTCGGCGGCTGCGGCGGTGATGGCGCGGGCGACCGGGTGCTCGCTGCGCGCCTCGGCCGCGGCGGCCAGGGCGAGGACCCGCCCGTCGTCGAGGTCGTCGACGGAGGCGACCGCCGCCACGGTGTGCGCACCCCGGGTCAGGGTGCCGGTCTTGTCGAACAGCACGGTGTCGATCGACCGCATCCGCTCGAGGGCGATCCGGTCCTTGATGAGCACCCCGGCGCTCGCGGCGCGCTCGGTCGAGATCGCGATGACGAGCGGGATGGCGAGGCCGAGGGCATGCGGGCAGGCGATGACGAGCACGGTGACCGTGCGGACGACCGCCTCGTCCGGGAAGCCGATGAGCAGCCAGACGAGGAAGGTGATGATCCCGGCGCCGAGCGCGAACCAGAACAGCAGCGCGGCCGCCCGGTCGGCGAGCGCCTGGGCGCGGGAGGAGGAGTCCTGCGCCTCGGAGACGAGCCGCTGGATCCCGGCGAGCGCGGTGTCGTCCCCGGTCGCCTCGACCTCGATGCGCACGGAATCGTCGACCGCGACGGTGCCGGCGACGACGGTGTCCCCCGCGGCGCGCGGCACGGTCCTGGATTCTCCGGTGATCATCGATTCATCGAACTCGGCATGGCCGTCGACGATCCGACCGTCGGCCGGGACGCGCCCACCGGAGCGCACGAGGACGGTGTCACCGGCGGCGAGCTCGGCGACGGCCACGGTGACGGTCCCGCCGTCGACGACCTTCTCGGCGTCGTCGGGCAGGAGCTCGGCGAGCGCATCGAGTGCGCCCGACGCCGCCCCGAGCGCCCGCATCTCCATCCAGTGGCCGAGCAGCATGATGACGACGAGCAGGGCGAGCTCCCACCAGAAGTCGAGCTGGAAGCCGCCGACCCCGAGGCTGGTGATCCACGAGGCGACGAAGGCGACGGTGATCGCCATCGCGATGAGGAGCATCATCCCGGGCCTGCGGGACCGGAGCTCGGAGATCCCGCCGGTCAGGAAGGGCATCCCGCCGTAGAGGTAGATCACCGTGCCGAGCACCGGGGCGACCCAGTGGGCACCGGGGAACTCGGGCACGGACAGACTGAAGAACCCGACGAACATCGGGCTGAAGGCCATGACGGGGAGTGCCAGCACCAGGCTCAGCCAGAACCGGGTCCTGAACATGGCGGCGTGATCCCCGTGTCCACCGCCGTGGCCCGAGTGGCCGCCGTGGTCGGAGTGGCCGCTGTGACCGGAGTGATCTCCGTGACCGGAATGGCCGCGACTGGGATGGCCGTGGCGGTCGGAATGCTCCTCGTGCGCGGCGTGGGCGTCCTGGTGACGGGCGTCCGAAGAACTCATGTGAACTCCTCGATCGTGTCGGGTGACTTCGCCCTTCGATCTTATACCCCCTAGGGGTATCGTGAACAGGGGGCTCCACAGTTCCGTCGGTCACGGTGCGCGCCCCGCGCCTGCAACAATCGGGGTGGAGCCGGAGAACGCATCCGCTCGCCACCCACCGCCGCAGAGGAGCACACCGACGTGCCGAACCCCACCCTGTCCGAACCGATCCGCACCACCGACTACCACACCGCCGGGGAGCCGTTCCGGATCGTCGCGGAGACCCCGCCCCTCTCCGCCCCCACCGTCGCGGACAAGCGGCTCGAGGCGATGGCGGACCCCGCGGTCGACGGGCTGCGCCGGCTGCTGTGCTCGGAGCCGCGCGGCCACGCCGACATGTACGGCGGCTTCATCACCGCACCCGATGACCCGGGCGCGCACTTCGGCGTGCTGTTCTGGCACGCGGACGGGTTCTCGATCGCGTGCGGGCACGGGACGATCGCGCTCGGGACCTGGGCGGTGGAGACCGGCCGGGTGCCCGTGGGAGCGGGCGGCACCACCGACGTCGTCATCGACGTCCCGTCCGGGCGGGTCACCGCCCGGGTGAGCACCGATGCGGATGGGCGGGTCGCCTCGGCGGCGTTCGTCAACGTGCCGAGCGTCCACCTCCACTCCGGCGTCGAGGTGCACACGGGTGCCGGCACGGTGCCGGTGTCGATCAGCAGCGGCGGCGCGCTCTACGCGAGCGTCGACGCGACCGCGCTCGGGCTCCTCGTGGTCCCCGAGAACCTGCCCGAGTTCATCGCACTCGGCCGGGAGATCAAGGCCGCGCTCGAAGGAACGGAGTTCGCTCGGCACCCGGAGGACGCGCGGCTCAGCGGCATCTACGGGGTGATCTTCGTCGAGCACCTGGGGCTCGAAGACGACGGCAGCCCGGTGCAGCGCAACGTCACGGTGTTCGCCGACGGCCAGGTGGACCGCTCGCCGTGCGGCTCGGGGACCGCGGCACGGATGGCGACCCTCGCCGCCGAGGGCGTGCTCCACCTGGGTAATCGGCTCGTCCACGAATCGGTCGTCGGCACGCGGTTCATCGGCCGCATCCTCGAGGAGACCAGCGCGCACGGGCTCGAGGCGATCGTGCCCGAGGTCACCGGCAGCGCCCACCGGACCGGGGAGCACACCTTCACCGTCGACCGCACCGACCCCCTGGTCCCGGGCTTCGTCCTCCGCTGAGGGCGGTGCCGGGGACGAGCCGGAGGGATAGTGCCGCGGCCCGCACCTCGGCCCCGGCTATCCGGGGCGTTCCGGCGCCACCCCAGTGCGGTCCGTCGGCTTCGGGGGCACTCCAGTGCGGATACTCACCGGTATCCGCACTGCAGTGACCCGGGAAGACCCCGATTCCGGGCTCGATCGGCCGCGCTGCGCTCAGTGTGCCCGTTCCTCAGCAGCGAAGGCCCGCACGCCGTGCCGCTGGGCGTGGAGGGCGGCGAGCCCGGTGCCGAGGAGCGCGAGCCCGCTGGCGATGACGGTGACGAGGACGTACCCGAGGCTGCCGGCGAGCCAGGTCATGAGCGCCCCGGACACATAGCTGAAGAGGATCGCGGTCGAGGCGAGCAGGGTGAAGTCGACGCCGGCGGATTCGACCCGCGAGTAGTCCATGTTCACCGTGTACACGACGGTCGATGCCGCCGCCATCGCCGCGACGTACAGGCACACCCCGGCGACCACGGCCAGCCGGGAACCGTCCCCGCCCATGAGCGGCAGCAGGCCGAGGGTCGCAGCGGCGGCGGCGATTCCGGTGGCGAGGATCATGGTGCGGCGGCCGAACCGGGCGAGGAGCCACCCGCTGCCGAGCGAGGCGGCGATCGCGGGGAAGCCGAGCACGATCCCCATGAGCACGCCGATCGCGGTGAGTGACCAGCCGGCGTCGACGAGCGCGACGGTGAGCAGGCCGTAGGCCGCGGTCACCCCACAGAGGAAGGCGGGCATCGCCGCGAGCGCCCAGAAGCGGCAGCCCGACTGGGCGAAGAGCGAGCGCATCGCCCGCACGGAGGCGCGCAGACCGTGGGCGGCGCCGGCGAACCCGGCCGGTGCCCCGGCGGAGTGCGGGTGGGAGCTCGCCGAACGGGGCAGGACCCCGGCCCCCCGCGGCAGAGGCTCCGCGAACCGGAGCACGAGGACGAGCGGGAGGAGGGTGAGCACGGTGAGCGTGACGACCGCGGCCGTCCAGCCGATCGCGTCGTACATGACGACGACGAGCCCGCCGCCGAGGATGTTGCCGAGCCACGACCCCGCCCCGGCGAGTCCGTTGGCGACCCCGCGGTGGCGGGCGTCGACGATCCGCACGGCGAGGGCGTCTGCGGCGATGTCCTGGGTGGCGCTGAGGAATGCGTAGGCGCCGATGATGAGTCCGAGCGCCCCGAGCTGCGTGGCGGGCTCGCGGATGAGGAGCAGTGCGAGGACGCTGAGCGCGAGCAGCGGCTGGACGACGAGGATCCAGTTCCGGTAGTGCCCCGTGCGGGTGCGTCCGACAGCGTCGACGAGCGGCGCCCAGAGGAACTTGAGCGCCCACACCGCGCCGATGAGCTGGAACGCGGCGAGCTGCGCGAGCTCGATCCCCTGCCGCCGCAGGATCGCGACGAGGCCGAAGTAGATGAATCCGACACCGACGTACTGGGCGGTGTAGAGGCTACCGAGGAGCGGGACGCTCGTGCGCAGCGGCGGGATGGGGAGGCCGCCGGCCGCGGTCGGCGCGGCGGACGGGGCATGCATGGTCATGCGATAAGGCTAACCTCATTTGAGCATGTTCGTGTAACCTAATTTCCGGAAACCCGATCCCGGGTGCCGCCGAACACAGAGGAGCCCGCCGCGATGACACCCCCGCCGAGGACCGTGAGCTCGACGCTCCTGTCTGCAGCGACCGCGGTCTACGGCCGCTTCATGGCGATCGCCCCGCCGCGCGAGGAGTACGTCCTCCACCGGCTCACCGTCACGGCGAACGTCGAGGTCGCCCCGCGCGTCCGACGGATCACCCTGGCCGCGGAGTCGCTGCGCACCTTCGTCCCCGTCGGACCCGACG
Organism: Brevibacterium sp. R8603A2; assembly: GCF_023072605.1. Lineage (NCBI taxonomy): Bacteria > Bacillati > Actinomycetota > Actinomycetes > Micrococcales > Brevibacteriaceae > Brevibacterium > Brevibacterium sp. R8603A2. The sequence continues at coordinate 74,344 of NZ_JALLGN010000008.1, read as the reverse complement.
AGTACTTCGCACTCATCCTGCCGCGCCCCGGGGTCGCGCTCGCGCTGCCGGCTCCCGAGGTCCTCCAGGTCGCCCGCGCAGTCCGCGACCTCCCGGAAGACATCCGACCCGACGTCCGCTGCTACACCGTGCGGCGGCACCGGCCGGGGCGCGGGGAGATCGACGTCGACGTCGTCACGCACGGGGACGCAGGCCCGGGGTCGGCCTGGGCACTGCGGGCGCGTCCCGGGGACGAGGTCGGTCTCAAGGAGGGCTCGGCGGGGTACCGCCGTCCCGCCGAGGGTCCCCAGCTGCTCGCCGCGGACGAGACCGCGCTGCCGGCGCTGGCCCACATCGCCGAGGAGCTGGCCGGCACACCCGACGCCGCGCGGGTCCGCGCCTTCGTCGAGGTCGACAGCATGGACTCCGTCGCCGACCGGCCGGAGTCGATCGACATCACCTGGGTGGTGCGCGGGTCCGCACGACCCGGCGATCTGCTCGCGGGGGCCATCTCCGAAGCGCTCGCGACGGGAGCGGACCACGGCACGGAGCCGGGTGCAAGATCAGGTGAGGGCAGCACGGCGGGCGCCCCGGACTTCACGAGCGCGTGGCTGTGCGGTGAGGGCGGCGGGGTCGCGCGGATCCGCAGGCTGCTGCTCACGCGCACGGCGCTCACCCGCCGCTCGGTGTTCTCCAAGGGCTACTGGCAGGCCGGCCGGCCCACCGAGTGATGCCGGCCCGCACCTCGACCCCGGCTATCCCAGCCGTTCCGGCGCCACCTCAGTGCGGTTCGTCGGTTCCGGGTGCACTGCAGTGCGGATACTCACCGGTATCCGCACTGCAGTGCACCGGGAGCGGCCAGGCGCCCCCCGCTCAGCACTCGACGACGTTGACGGCGAGCCCGCCGAGCGCGGTCTCCTTGTACTTGTCGCTCATGTCCGCCCCGGTCGCTCGCATCGTCGCGATGACCTCGTCGAGCGACACCCGGTGCTCGCCATCGCCCCACAGCGCCATCTTCGCGGCGTTGATCGCCTTGCCCGAGGCGATCGCATTGCGCTCGATGCACGGCACCTGGACGAGCCCGGCGATCGGGTCGCAGGTCAGGCCGAGGTTGTGCTCCATCGCGATCTCCGCGGCGTTCTCCACCTGCTGCACCGAGCAGCCGAGCACCTCGGCGAGACCGCCGGCGGCCATCGACGAGGCGGATCCGACCTCACCCTGGCAGCCGACCTCGGCCCCGGAGATCGAGGCGCGCTCCTTGTAGAGCACGCCGATCGCACCGGCGGTGAGGAGGAAGCGGACGATCGCGTCGGCGCGCGCCGCCTGTCCGCCCTCGACAACCTCGGTGACGTAGTTGAGCGCGTAGTAGAGGACGGCGGGGATGATCCCGGCCGCCCCGTTCGTCGGCGCGGTGACCACGCGCCCGCCCGAGGCGTTCTCCTCGTTGACCGCGAGCGCGATGAGGTTGACCCACTCCTGGTAGTACTTGGGGTCCTTGCCCGGGTCCTCGGCCTTGAGCCGGAGGAACCAGTCGTGGGCACGGCGGCGCACCTTGAGCCCGCCGGGCAGGTAGCCGGAGCGGTCGAGCGAGTTCATCGTGCACTGGTCCATCACCGAGTAGATGTGGAGCAGCCCGCGCCGGATCTCGTCCTCGTCCCGGCTCACCTTCTCGTTGGCGAGCATGACCTCCCAGATCCGCAGGTCCTCGCGGCGGCAGATCTCGAGGAGCTCCGCGGCGGTCTCGAACGGGAACGGCACGCCTCCTGCCTCACCGGATCCCGCCTCACCGGATCCCGCCTCACCGGATCCCGCCTCACCGGATCCCGCGGCCGAGGTACCCGCCGGGCTCGTGCCATCGGCCGGCTGGGCCATGGCGGACGGATCGGAAGCGCTGTCCCCGCCCCGAGCATCGGCTCCGGCCCCGGCCTCGCCACCCGCCGCGAGCGCGGCGTCCTCGGTGGCGGACACGACGAAGCCGCCGCCCACGGAGTAGTAGGTCTCGTGGGCGATCTCCTCGCCGCCGGCGTCGAGCGCGCGGAGCTCGAGCGCATTGGGATGGCGCTCGAGGATCGTCAGCGGGCGCTGCCGCAGGTCGTCGATCCCGAAGGCGATCTCCTTCGCATCGGCCAGCCGGATGCACCCGGTGCTGCGCATCCTCTCGGTGCGCTCGACGATCTCATCGGGCTCGACGAGATCCGACTGCACCCCTTCGAGGCCGAGCAGGATCGCGTCGAAGGTGCCGTGGCCGCGGCCGGTCGCGGCGAGCGAGCCGAAGACGTCGACCTCGAGGGAGGCCACCTCATCGACCCGCTCGCCGATGAGCTCGGCGAAGCTCGCGGCCGCCCGCATCGGCCCCACGGTGTGGGAGCTCGACGGGCCGATGCCGACGGTGAAGAGGTCGAAGACGCTGATCGCCATGGGACGGCCCCGGATCAGGTGGTGGCTTCGGCGTAGGCGGCGGCGTCCATGAGCTCGCCGGCCGCGGACACGGCCACCTCGAACAGCCAGCCCTCGCCATAGGGGTCGGAGTTGATGATGCCGGGGTCGTCGGAGGCGGCCTCGTTGACCGCGACGACCTCACCGGTCACCGGCGAGTAGAGGTCGGAGACCGACTTCGTCGACTCGACCTCGCCGCAGGTCTCACCGGCGGTGATCGTGTCGCCCACGGCGGGCAGGTCGACGAACACGATCTCGCCGAGCTCGTCGGCGGCGACGGCGGTGATGCCGACCTTGACGGTGGAGCCGGTGACGGCGCCGGCGCTCGCGTTCACCCACTCGTGCTCGGCGGAGTAGGAGAAGTCCTGCGGGAGCTCGGGCAGATCTGCCATGGTGTGTCCTTTCGTGGATGCCGAGGCGGCCTCGGCGGTGCGATTGCGATGGGTGCGGGTGCCGACCGTCGGATGCCGCCGGCGAGCCGGTGACATCCGGCGACCCGGCCGGCCCGCGGACGGGCCGGCCGGTGCGTCAGTCCTGTTTGCGGGAGTAGAACGGCAGGGCGGTGACGGTGAAGTCGTTCGCCTTGCCGCGGATGTCGACGCTCACCGCGGTGCCCGGCTCCGCGGCAGCGGAGTCGAGGTAGGCCAGCGCGATCGGGTGGCCGAGCGTCGGCGAGGGCTGGCCCGAGGTCACGGTCCCCACCTCGCTCCCGTCGACGGAGACGACGGCTCCGGCGCGGGCGGCGCGGCGCCCCTCGGAGGTGAGTCCGGCGAGCACGCGGGCGGGTTCCGTGCCGGCGAGCTGTTCGAGCGCGGCCCGGGCCCAGAACTCGCTCTTGTTCTTCAGCGCGGCGGTGACCATCCGGCCCAGGCCGGCGTCGATGGGCGTGGTCTGCCGGCTGAGCTCGTTGCCGTACAGCGGCATCCCGGCCTCGAGGCGCAGCGAATCGCGGGCGGCGAGCCCGGCGGGCACGAGGCCGTGGCCCTCCCCAGCGGCGGTAAGCGCCTCCCACAGGCTGACGGCCTGGGCGTTCGGCAGGTAGAGCTCGAAGCCGTCCTCCCCGGTGTAGCCGGTGCGGGCGAGCATGACGTCGATGCCGGACACGGTGAGCGGCGCCCACGCGTAGTACTTCAGGTCCTCGATGCCGGCTCGGGCACCGGCGTCGTCCTGGGTGGCGAGCAGGATCGCCTCGGCGGCCGGCCCCTGCACCGCGATGAGCGCGGTGTCGCCCGACTCGTCGCGGACCTCGAGGTCGACCGATCCCGCGTCCGCGGTGCCTGCGCTCCGGAACTGCTCGGCGCGCTCGGCGAGCGCGGCCGCGACGGCCGGGGTGTTCGAGGCGTTGGGCACGACGAGGTACTCCTCATCGGCCATCCGGTAGGTGATGAGGTCGTCGATGATGCCGGCGGACTCGTCGACGATGACGCCGTACTTCGCCTTGCCGACCTTCATCGTCGAGTACGTCGCGAGCAGCGCGAAGTCGAGGAACGCCGCGGCCTCCGCGCCGGTCACCCGCACCTCGCCCATGTGGGAGAGGTCGAAGATCCCGGCCGCGTCGCGCACCGCCCGGTGCTCGGCGAGCTCGGAGCCGTACTTGAGCGGCATGTCCCAGCCGCCGAAGTCGGTGAAGCTCGCCCCCAGGGCCGAGTGGACGGAATGGAGCGGGGTCTGCCGCGGGCCGGTCGGCTCCCCGGCCTGCTGCGTGGTGTCGGCACTCATCGCTGGTCTCCCTCGGTCTGCTGATCGGTGGAGGCGGAGCCGCCGGCCCCGCCGGCGACGTCGGTGCGGTCGCCCGAGGCGTCGACATCGGCCGGGCTGGTGGCGGGCTCACCCGCGGAGCCCTCCGTCGCGGGCGCCTCGGTCGCGGAACCCGAGTCCGCGGCACCGGCGGACCCGGCGGGCTCCTCGGCGGTCTCGAACGCCTCCGGCGGCGGGCAGGAGCACACGAGGTTGCGGTCGCCGTAGGCCCCGTCGATGCGGCGCACCGGCGGGAAGTACTTCGTCAGCTCGAGGCCGCGCACCGGGAACACCGCGGTCCTCCGCGAGTACTCGGCGTCCCAGTCGTCCATGACGCAGGTGGCGGTGTGGGGGGCGTTCTTCAGCGGTGACTGCTCGTAGGAGTAGTCGGTGCCGATCGCGTCGATCTCCGCGCGGATGGCGCGCATCGCGGTGATGAAGCGGTCGAGCTCGCCCTTGTCCTCGCTCTCGGTGGGCTCGACCATGAGGGTGCCGGCCACCGGGAAGGCGAGCGTGGGGGCGTGGAAGCCGTAGTCGATGAGCCGCTTGGCGACGTCCTCGGCGGTGACCCCGGTGCGCGCCGTGATGTCGCGCAGGTCGAGGATGCACTCGTGAGCGACGAGCCCGGTCGCCCCGGTGTAGAGCACCGGGAAGGAGTCGTCGAGCTCGCGGGCGAGGTAGTTCGCGCCGAGCAGCGCGGTCTTCGTCGCCTCGGTCAGCCCGTCGGGACCCATGAGCTTCAGGTACGCCCAGCTGATCGGCAGCACGCCGGCCGAGCCGTGGACCGAGGCGCTCACCGGCAGGTGCGCGGTGTCCGGGTCCCCGGCGACGAGCGCGGGGTCGGTGGGGTCGCCGGGCAGGAACGGGGCGAGGTGCTCGCGCACCGCCACCGGGCCCACCCCGGGGCCGCCGCCGCCGTGCGGGATGCAGAAGGTCTTATGGAGGTTGAGGTGGGAGACGTCGCCGCCGAACTTGCCCGGCTTCGCGAGGCCGAGCAGCGCGTTGAGGTTCGCGCCGTCGAGGTACACCTGGCCGCCGGCGTCGTGGATCTTCTCGCACACCGTGCGCACGTCGGCCTCGAACACGCCGTGCGTGGACGGGTAGGTGATCATGATGCCGGCGAGGGTGTCGCGGTGCTTCTCGATCTTCGCGTCGAGGTCGTCGAGGTCGATCGAGCCGTCCTCGGCGGTCTTGACGACGGCGACGTCGAGACCGGCGAGCACCGCGGAGGCGGCGTTCGTGCCGTGGGCGGAGGCCGGCACCAGGCACATGCGGCGCGCGGGCTCGCCGTTGGCGAGGTGGTAGCCGCGGATCGCGAGCAGGCCGGCGAGCTCGCCCTGCGAGCCGGCGTTCGGCTGCAGGGACACCCGGTCGTAGCCGGTGACCTCGACGAGCATGTCCTCGAGCTCGGCGATGAGCTCGCGCCAGCCGGCGGTCTGGGACTCCGGGGCGAAGGGGTGGATGGTGGCGAACTCGGGCCAGGTGATGGCCTCCATCTCCACCGCGGCGTTGAGCTTCATCGTGCACGAGCCGAGCGGGATCATCGTCCGGTCGAGCGCGAGGTCGCGGTCGGCGAGCGTGCGCAGGTAGCGCATCATCATCGTCTCCGAGCCGTGCGAGTTGAACACCGGGTGGGTGAGGAACTCCGAGGTCCGCACGAGCGGTTCGGGCAGCTGCGGGGCGGCGACGTGGCCGGGGCCGAAGGTGCCCTGACCGGCGGTGTCGAACTCCGCCTCGTCGATCCGACCCGGGGCGCCGAGCGCGGCGAGCAGGGCGTTGGCGTCGACGACGGTGTGGGGCTCGCCGAAGGACACGCTCACGTGGTCGGCGTCGAAGCGACGGATGTTGATGCCGGACGCCTCCGCGGCGGCGACGGCTGCCACCGGGTCCGGGACGGACAGCGTGACGGTGTCGAAGAAGGCCTCGGTGACGACCGCCGTGTCCGGCGCCGCGGCGACCTGCTGGGCGAAGGCGTGGGCGAGTCGGTGGATGCGCGAGGCGATCCGGGTCAGCCCGGTGGGGCCGTGGTAGACGGCGTACATCGCCGCGCACACGGCGAGCAGCGCCTGCGCGGTGCAGATGTTCGAGGTCGCCTTCTCGCGGCGGATGTGCTGCTCGCGGGTCTGCAGGGCGAGCCGATAGGCGGGCTTGCCGTCGGCGTCCTTGGACACGCCGACGAGCCGGCCGGGCAGCATCCGCTTGAGCTTCTCGGTCACCGCCATGAAGCCGGCGTGCGGCCCGCCGAAGAACAGCGGCACGCCGAAGCGCTGCGCGGAGCCGACGGCGATGTCCGCTCCCTGGGCGGCGGGCTCCTGCAGCAGGGTGAGGGCGAGGAGGTCGGCGGCGAAGGTCACCAGCGCGCCGCGCTCCTTCGCCCCGGTGACGGCGGCGTCGAAGGAGCGCACCGCGCCCGAGGTGCCGGGCTGGGCGCACACGATGCCGAACACGTCCTCGCCGGCGAGGCCCTGGGACAGGTCGGCGATCCGCACCTCGAAGTCCATCGCCCGGGCGCGGGCGCGGACGACGGCGATGGTCTGCGGGTGGACCTCGGAGTCGAGGACGACGACCGAGCCCTTCTTGTTCGCCCGGCGCATGAGGAGGACCGCCTCGGCGACGGCGGTCGCCTCGTCGAGGAGGGAGGCGTTGGCGATGTCGAGGCCGGTGAGGTCCTGGACGACGTTCTGGAAGTTCAGCAGCGCCTCGAGCCGGCCCTGGCTGATCTCCGGCTGGTACGGGGTGTAGGCGGTGTACCAGGCGGGGTTCTCCACGACGTTGCGGCGGATCACGGCCGGGGTGATGGTGTCGGAGTAGCCCTGCCCGATCATCTGCACGCGGCGCACGTTCTTCGCCGCGATCTCTTTGAGGCGGGTGAGCACCTCGGCCTCGGTGAAGGCCGGGGCGAGCGCGAGCGGGCCGTCCTCGGTGATCGTGGCCGGCACGGCCTCGGCGGCGAGCGCCTCGAGGGAGTCGTATCCGATGGCCGCGAGCATCTCCTCGACCTGCGGGGCGCGCGGGCCGATGTGGCGGTCGGAGAAGGGGCGCACGGTGTCGCCGGCGGGGGCCGAGGTGTGGGCCAGGGTCGAGGTGCGGTCCAGGGAACCAGCAGTCATGGAAGTCCTCACGGTGGTGTGCACGTCGGGGAGACGGACACAGGGTCGGGCACGGTGGTCCTCCCCGTTCTGTCAGCACCTCGCGCCAGCGGTCTGCGGGGACCACGGCGCGGCTCTTCCAGAGTCGCCTGCACGCATCGGTACTGGGCCTGAGAGTTTCCCGGGGAGGGAATTGCACCTACGGCGCCGCGGTGGGCCTCGGACCGGGGCCGCGCGCCTGCTGCGCAGGGCGGGGATTCCGGATCATCGACCGCACGGCTCTCCCGACACGTGTCATCACGGCTTATTCAACTGTGGGGTCCATCATAGCGGCCCGGCCGGGCGGCCGGAAGGAGCTGCGGAGCACCGGCCGCCGCTGGGGAGCACCCGCTCAGCCGGCCGGGAGCGGACTGTGGTGGTATCGGCGGAGAGTAGGTGCATCGACGCCCCCACACTCGTGCATATCCCCCACACTCCGCAGCCGGCGGCCGGAAGGAGCTGCGGCCGGGGGGAACCGCGGGCGCGGTTCAGCGGCTGTGGGCGACCTGCCCGCCGACGACCGTCATGAGCGGCCGGGTGTCGCGCACCCGCGCGGCGTGTTCGAACAGTGCCTGCTCCGAGGCGGCCTCGCCGGTCATCCCGTCGTAGCCGTCCCCGCGCAGCGGATCGTGGTCGAGGACGAGGAAGTCCGCGGCCATCCCGGCGCTGATCCGACCGGTGCGCGTCTCCAGGCCGGCGGCGTAGGCCGCGCCCGCCGAGTGCGCCTCGATCGCGGCGTAGGCGCTGATCCGGCGCTCGGGCTGAAAGGTCGTGGCCGGGTCGCCGGAGATGTCGGCGCGGGTCATCGCGGCGTAGATCGCGGCGAAGGGATTCGCCGGCTCGACGGGCCCGTCGGAGCCGAACGCCACCGTCGCGCCGGCCGCGGCGAGATCGCCCCAGGCGTAGGCGGCCAGGGACTCGTCGGGCCGCAGCCGGTCGAGGAGGTGGAGGTCGGAGATGCAGTGGCGCGGCTGCATCGAGGCGACGACGCCGAGCTCGGCGAAGCGGGCGACATCGGCGGGCTGGATGAACTGGGCGTGCTCGATGCGGTGGCGGAACACCCGCCCGAAGCTCCGCTCGGCCCGCACGGTGCGCTCGGTGTTCGCGGCCAGGGCGGACAGCACGTGGTGGTTGGCCTGGTCGCCGATCGCGTGGATCGCCAGCGAGATCCCGCGGTCGAGCGCCTCGGCGATCTGGCCGCGGAGCACGTCCTCGGTGGCGATCTGGATGCCGTGGTTGGGCTCCTCGCCTGCGGCGTGCGGGAACGGCGAGGACATGTAGCTCGTGTGGGAGCCGAGCGCTCCGTCGGAGAACAGCTTGAGGCCGCCCTGGACGTACCAGTCGTCGCCGCGGCCGGTGCGCCAGCCGGTGCGCTTGGCCCAGTCGAACTCCTCGAGCCGGAGGTACTTGACGACGCGCAGCCGCTGCTCGCCGGTGGCGCGGAGCGCCTCCCAGGTTTCCCGGGAGGCCTGGCCGTCGATGTCGTGGAGGCCGGTGAGGCCTTCGGCGAGCCACGAGTCCTGCGCCTTCCGCAGCCGGTCGACTCGGACCTCGAGCGGGAGGACGGGGATGATGCGCTCGACGAGCGTCGCGGCGTCCTCGCGGAGGATGCCGGTGGGGCGGCCGTGCTCGTCGCGGACGATCTCCCCACCGCGCGGGCTCGGGGTGTCGTCGTGGATCCCGGCGGCGCGCAGGGCCGCGCCGTTGCACCACAGGGTGTGGTAGTCGATCGTCCAGAGCGCCACGGGCCGGTCGGGGAACGCCTCGTCGAGGAGGGTGCGGTCGGGCTGCTCCGGCCGGTCCCAGGTGTTGAAGTCCCAGCGGCCGCCGGTCACCCAGACGCCCTCGGGCAGGGTGCGGGCGTGGGCGCGGACCGCCTCGATCGCCTCGTGCTCGGAGCGGACCCGGCGGAGGTCGATGTCGGCGAGGGTGTCGGCGTACATCCCGGCGTGGAGGTGCGCGTCGACGAGACCGGGGATGATCGTGGCGCCGCGGCAGTCGATCTCCTCGACGCGCACCGTGTCGCTCGCGAGATCGCGCAGCTCGCGGACGCTGCCGACCGCGAGGATCTTCCCCTGCGATTCGAGGATCGCGCGTGCGGTGGGGTTCGCGGGGTCGAACGTCGCCACATCGGCGTGGGTGAAGAGACGCATGGGGCCAGTCTACGGTCGAGGTCGCCCCCAGCGGCAGAGGGCGGGCCGGGTGGGGCGAGCTGCGGGGCGAGAGCAGGCGCCGGCCGGCGGGGCGCCCAGTCGGGCGGGCGTACACTGCGGGGCATGACCTCCGACCCCCGCCTCCACGACTCCCCCGCAGCCCCGGCCCGAGGCGGGTGGGCGGCCCGTCCGGACACGCGCCTCGGCGCCGGGCTGCGGATCGTCCTGCCGGCGATCTGGCTCGGCCTGCTCATCGGCATCTCCCTGCTCGAGGCGCCGCTGAAGTTCCAGGCGCCGGGCATCACGATCCCGCTCGGCCTGGGGATCGGGAGGCTCGTGTTCACCGCGATGAACGCCGTCGAGGTCGTCCTCGCCCTCGTGCTCCTGTTCGCGACCCTGCGGGCCGGGGTCGGCACGGTGCAGCGCGGACTGACCTGGGCGCTCACCGCCGTGCTGCTCATCAAGGTCGCCGGCATCCGGCCGCTGCTCAACCGGCGCACGGACATGGTGCTCGCCGGCGTCGACGACGGCGGCTCGTCCTGGCACTACCTCTACATCGCCGCCGACGGCCTCCTCATCGTCGGGCTCGTCGTTCTCCTCGTCGTCGCCGTCCGCGCCTCGGTCCGCCCGCACGGCACCGCGCAGGCCTGAAGGCCGGCGCGCCGGCCGATCGCACTCCTGAGCCGGTCTGAGGCGCGGTCCGGCAGAGCGGCTGCCGGGGCGGGCCGTCATTCCACCGGCGACTCCCAGCGCACCTCGTCCGGGGTCTTGTCCGGGCGCAGCCCGCGCCAGATCGGCTGTCGCAGCCGCCCCTCGGATGTGCGGCCGGAGTGCGCGACCTCGCCGACGAGCTTCGCGCTCACCCACGTCGCATCGCGGGAGTCCGCCGCGGGGACATCGCCGACAGCCGGGGTCCTGCGCGTGATCCGGTCGAGCTGTGCGCGCAGGTCGGCGAGCTCGGCTTCGGCGAATCCGCTGCCGACGCGCCCCGCGTAGGCGAGCTCCCCGTCCTCGGGCACTGCGAGGAGCAGGGAGCCGAGGGTCGAGGAGCGGCTCCCCTTCCCCGCCCGGTATCCGATGACGACCGCCTCCTGGTGGGCGTCGTGCTTGATCTTGATCCAGCCGCGGGACCGCCGGCCGGGCAGGTAGCGGTCGTCCGTCCGCTTGGCGACGATCCCCTCGAGGCCGAGCTCACGACTGATGTCGATCGCGGCGTCGACCGGCACGCCGAGGGCGGCGGGCACCTGGATGCGGTCGCTGCCCGACCGCCCGTCCCCGCCCAGCAGCTCCTCGAGGAGTGCGCGGCGTTCGGAGTACGGGCGGGTGAGCAGACTGCCGTGCTCCGGTGAGCGGAGGAGGTCGAAGACGAAGAGGTGGGCCGGGGTGTCCTCCATCGCCCGCTCGACATCGCGGGGACGGGTGAGCTTCCCGCGGGTCTGGAGCAGCCCGAAGCTCGGCCGGCTGCTGCTGTCGAGGGCGACGATCTCACCGTCGACCACCGTGCCGGCGGGCACGAGCTCGGCGAGCGCGGCGAGTTCGGGGAAGGTGGGGAGCAGGTCGACGCCGTTGCGGCTGCGGAGCTCGACCCCGTCCTCCCGGACCCCGGCGATCGCCCGATAGCCGTCCCACTTCCCCTCGAACGCCCATTCGTCGTCGGCGTCGAGATCCGCCGGCGATCCCGCCGTCGCGAGCATCGGGGCCGGGAGGTCGTCGGTGAAGGGTGCCGCGGCCGCCGGCTGGTCCTTCATCAGCTGCATGAGCCAGCTGTCGCCGTCGGTATGGACGAGGACGTAGCGTCGGGGCACTCCCCCGAGCCCGCCGTCCGGGCGCCCGTCGAGCACGGCGATGATCTCCTCGCCCGCCCGCCACTTCTCGATGGCGATCGTGCCCGAGTCCCAGATCGTCACCTCACCGGCGCCGTATTCCCCCTTCGGGATCCTCCCCTCGAAGCGCGCGTACTCGAGCGGGTGGTCCTCCGTCTGCACCGCCAGCCGGTTGACGCCCGGCTCCAGGGGCGGGCCCTTGGGCACCGCCCAGGACACGAGCACCCCGTCGCGCTCGTAGCGGGTGTCGAAGTGGAGGCGGCTGGCGTGGTGCTCCTGGATGACGAAGATCGGCTCGGTGCCCGCGGAGCCCGCCGTCCGCCCGGCTTCCTCCTCGCCCGTCCCCCTGGAGCCGCCCCGCGCGGACCCGTGCGGTGCGGCCTCCGGCACCGGCTCCGGCGTCCGGGCGGCGTCCCGTCTGGCCCGGTAGGCGTCCAGCGCATCGGCCGAGCCGTCCGCTCGCTGGCCCTGCCCGAGATCGGCCATCGGGTCGAGGCCGTCGGCCACCCGGTCCATCACCTGGCGGTGGTCGAGCTGCGCCAGGCCCGGGTCGTCGAGCTCGTCCCAGGTGCGCGGCGCGGCGACGAACGGACGGGCCCGGCCGCGCAGCGAGTAGGGGCAGACGGTGGTCTTGCTCGCATTGTTCTGGCTCCAGTCGACGAGCACCCTGCCGCGGCGCAGCGACTTCTTCATCCGGCTCACCACGAGGTCGGGGTGATCGGCCTCGAGGGACCGAGCGAGCTCGTGGGCCACCTCGGACACCTGCTCCGAGGTCGAGGCGCCGTCGAGCCCGGCGTAGAGGTGGATGCCCTTCGACCCGGAGGTCACCGGCACCGACTCGAGACCGAGGTCGGTGAGGATGTCCCGGCACAGGCGGGCGACCTCGGCGCACTCGGCGAGTCCGAGCCCCGGGCCCGGGTCGAGGTCGAGCACCAGCCGGTCGGGATTCTGCGGGACGCCGTCCGCGTCGAACCGCCATTGCGGGACGTGGATCTCGAGGGCCGCGACCTGCCCCAGCCAGGCGAGCACTGAGGGCCCGTCGATGAGCGGGTAGGTGTTCGTGTGGTCGGAGTGCTCGAGTTCCTCCCGTGGCACCCAGCCGGGCGCGGATTCCTCGAGGTCCTTGCGGAAGAACGGTGACCGGGGCTCGGCCTCGGTGCCGACCCCGTCCGGCCAGTGCTTGCGCGTGACGGGGCGCCCGGCCGCCTGCGGGACGAGCACCGGCGCGATGGTGCTGAGGTAGGTCAGGACGTCGGCCTTCGTGGTCCCCGCGGACGGGTAGAGCACCTTGTCGAGGTTGCTCAGCGTCAGCTGCCGGCCGTCGACCGTGACCTTCTGCCGCTTCGCCATCCGTCCTCCTCCGTCGGGCCGCGCGTCGGGTCCCGGGGGCGGCGGATTCAAGGGGCCTTGTGGTCGCTCGGGTACTCGCTAGGCTGATGGAACAGCATCCTAGTGCTCGTGCACGCGTCCTGACAGGGGTGGAACATGAGAGCGATCTGGTCCGGAACGGTGTCCTTCGGCCTCGTCAGCGTGCCGGTCAAGCTGTATTCGGCGACCGAGAGCCACGATGTCGATCTCCATCAGGTCCATGACGCCGACGGCGGTCGGATCCGGTACCAGCGGCGCTGCGAGGTGTGCGGGAAGACGGTCGACTACGCGCACATCGACAAGGCCTACGACGACGGCGAGGACACCGTGGTGCTCTCCGACGAGGAGCTCGAGTCGCTGCCGGCGGAGGCGGACAAGGAGATCGAGGTCGTCCAGTTCGTCCCGGACGAGCAGATCGACCCGATGACCTTCGAGAAGAGCTACTACCTCGAGCCCGCCGCGAAGTCGGCGAAGGCCTACATCCTGCTCCGCCGGACGCTCGAGGAGACCGCACGGACCGCGGTGGTGACGTTCGCGCTGCGCTCGCGGACCCGGCTGGCGGCGCTGCGCGTGCGCGACGACGTCATCGTCCTGCAGACCATGCTGTGGGCCGACGAGGTGCGTGATGCGGACTTCGACGCCGCCTCGGCCGAGGTGAGGATCAGCAAGCGGGAGATGGAGATGTCGCGTGCGCTCGTCGAGCAGTTCTCCGAGGACTACGAGCCGGAGAGGTTCGTCGACGAGTACCAGGAGGAGCTGCGGACGCTCATCGACGAGAAGCTCGACCAGGGGGACGCGCTCGACACGGACGCGACCTTCGGCCGCACCGACGACGAGGACGGCGGAGACGGCGAGGGCGGCGGAGACGTCATCGACCTCATGGAGGCGCTCAAGCGCAGCGTCGAGAAGCACCGCGGCTCGCAGACGGGCGGCTCACAGGCGGGCGGCTCACAGGCGGGCGGTTCCCAGGCGGGCACCGCGGGGTCGGGTGCGAGTGCGAAGGGCTCGAAGTCGGGCACCGCGAAGAAGGGCTCGAAGTCGAAGAAGAAGAATTCGGACTCCGCGAAGACGAGCGCGAAGAAATCCCCGCAGAAGGGCTCGAAGTCGGGGAGGAAACCGGCCTCGAAGAAGAAGTCATCCGGCGCGAAGTCCTCGAAGAGCGCGTCCGGGACGAAGACGTCGTCATCGGCGAAGACGTCGAAGGCCTCGACAGCGTCGAAGAAGTCGTCATCGTCGAAGAAGTCCGGCGGGAGGAAGAAGTCGGCCTGAGGCGCGCCGGACCCCGACCTCCACGGCCACTTCCAGTGTGGTCCTTCCGCTCCACGGCCACTCCAGTGCGGTTCTCCCGTTCCACGGCCACTTCCAGTGCGGTCCTTCCGCTCCACGGCCACCCCAGTGCGGTTCTCCCATTCCACGGCCGAACCAGTGCGGTTTCGGCACCGGATCCGCACTGCGGTGACCCCCGAACCGTCCCCCGCACCCAGGAGGCTCAGAAGTACACGCCGATCCGGCGGCCGTCGACCTCGATGATGCGGATGTCCATGTCGTAGATGTTCGCCAGGCACTCCGTCGTCATGATGTCGCAGGAGTTCCCGGCGGCCACGATCTTGCCGCGCTTCATCGCGATGATCGAGTCCGAGTAGGTCGAGGCGAAGTTGATGTCGTGGATGACGATGACGATCGTCTTCCCGAGGTCGTCCGCGGCCCGCCGGAGCAGGCGCATCATGTGCACCGAGTGCTTCATGTCGAGGTTGTTGAGCGGCTCGTCGAGGAGCACGAACTCGGTGTCCTGCGCCATGACCATCGCGACGTAGGCACGCTGCCGCTGTCCGCCGGAGAGCTGGTCGATGAACCGGTTGCGGAGCCCGCCGAGGTCGAAGTACTGGATGTGGCGCTCGATCTCGAAGGTGTCCTCCGGGGTGAGCCGGCCCTTCGAGTACGGGTAGCGGCCGAACGCCACGAGGTCCTGCACCGTGAGGCGCATGGTCATGTGGTTCTCCTGGCGGAGGATCGCCAGGTGCCGGGCCAGCCGGTCGGAGGCGACGGTCGACACGTCCATCCCGGCCACGGTGATCGAGCCGGCGTCCGAGGGCAGCAGGCGCGCGATCATCGACAGCATGGTCGACTTGCCCGCCCCGTTGGCGCCGATGATCGAGGTGACGCCCCCGGCGGGGATCGACAGCGTGACGTCGTCGACGACCACCTGGTGGTCGTAGATCTTGGTGACGCCGGACAGTTCGATCATGTGGTGCCCTTTCTGCGCAGCAGCAGGCCGATGAACAGCAGGCCGCCGACGAACTCGATGATGACGCTGAGCGCGGTGGAGAATCCGAGCAGGTGCTCCATGACGAACTGGCCGCCGACGAGCGTGATGACGGTGACGCCGATGACGAACGGCAGCAGCACCGCGTGCCGGTACGACCCGGCGAGCTGGTACGCGAGGTGCGCGACGATGAGACCGAGGAACGTCGAGGGCCCGACGAGCGCGGTCGAGGCGGCGATGAGCACGGAAACGAGGAACAGCACCCAGACGGTGACCCGCTGGTGGCGCACGCCGAGGTTGATCGCGGTGTCGCGACCCAGGCCCATGACGTCGAGCGGGTTGCGCAGCAGCCACAGACCGGCGCACGCCACGGCGACGATGATCCCGGCCACCGGCACGATCTCGGCCTGGATGGAGTTGAAGCTCGCGAAGAAGGTGTCCTGGAGCACCTGGTACTCGTTGGGGTCCATGATGCGCTGGAGGAAGAGGGAGATCGACCGGAACAGGGTCGAGAGCACGATTCCGACGAGGAGCACGACCTGCAGGGACCGCCGGGCGCCGACGAGCAGCCAGGTGTAGAGCAGCATGCAGACGATGACCATCGCGATCATCTCCGCGAAGAAGCGTCCGGTGACGTTCCACAGAGCCAGTGCGGTCGAGCCGACGGCAAAGGTCAGCGCGGTCTGGATGAGCATGAACAGCGCGTCGAAGCCCATGATCGACGGGGTGAGGATCCGGTTGCCGGTGACCGTCTGGAAGGCGACCGAGGCGGTGCCGACGGCGGCCCCCACGATGACCATGCCGATGACCGCCGTGGTGCGCCGTTCGACGATGTACTCGAAGGCGCCGCGGATGTCCCAGAACACGAACGCGAAGCACAGCACGGCGGCGACGATGAGGACGACGGCCAGGCGCATGCCGGCGGGCATCGACTGCCGGGTGCGCCGCTCGGGCTCGGGGGTCTCGATGACGCCCAGGGCTGCGGGTTCAGTACTCACGCTTCGACCCCCAGAGGAGCAGGAACAGGAACAGGCCCGAGCCGAGGACGCCCATGGTCAGGCCGATCGGGATCTCGGCGGGGAAGATGATGATGCGCCCGACGACGTCGCACAGGAGCACGAGGCCGGCGCCGAGCACCGCGACCCAGGGCACGCCGCGCCGGACGTTGTCGCCGAACAGCAGCGTGACGAGGTTCGGCACGATGAGCCCGAGGAAGGGGATCGCACCGACGGTGACGACGACGACCGCGGTGACGAGGGCGACGATCGTCAGCCCGATCGCCATGATCTTCCCGTAGCTCATGCCGAGGCTCGTGGTGAAGTCCTGGCCGAGGCCGACGACGGTGAAGCGGTCGGCGGCGATGTAGGCGATGAGCGTGAGGATGCCGACGATCCACAGCAGCTCGTAGCGGCCCTTGAGGACGGCGGAGAAGTCGCCGGTGGTCCAGGCGTTGAGGGTCTGCAGGAGGTTCGAGCCGTAGGCGATGAAGGTCGAGATCGAGGCGATGACGCCGCCGAGCATGAGCCCGATGAGGGGGACGAAGAGGGTGTTGCGCAGCGGCAGCCGGGTGAGGATGAGGAGGAACAGCCCGGTGCCGAGCAGCGCCATCACGGACCCGGCGCTCATCTTGAGGAAGATCGAGGCGTTCGGGACCGCGAGGGTGATGAGGAGGAGTCCGAGGCTGGCGGACTCGACGGTGCCCGCGGTCGAGGGCTCGACGAACTTGTTGCGTGCCATCATCTGCATGATGAGGCCGGCGACGGCGAGCGCGGTGCCGGCGAGGATGAGGGAGACGGTGCGCGGGATGCGCGAGATGGCGAACACCTCGGCGGCCTTGTCCTGCCCGCTCAGCAGATCGGAGAGGGAGAACTCCGCGACACCGATGAAGAGGGACACGGCCGCGAGGGCGAGCACTCCCAGCACCGCTCCGATGAGCGTGATGGTGGAGAGTGCCCGCCCTCGCTTCTGCGTCTCGCAGAAAAGAGGCTCGGCGCTACGCACTGATCAGGCTGACTGCACTTCTTCGGCCATGTCGGACAGCGCCTGCGGTCCGGTGACACCGATGATGTACCAGGTCATGGGATCGAGGTAGATGATCCGGTCGTTCTGCGCGGCCTTCGTCTGCTTCACCAGGTCGTTGTCGAGGACCTGCTCGGCCGGCTGCGCACCCTCGGTGCCCTTGGCGGCATCGGTGTCGACGACGAAGATCGTCTCCGGGTCGGCCTCGGACACGAACTCGAAGCTCACGGTCTGGCCGTGGGTGGACTCCTCGATGTTCTCGTCCGCCGGGGTGAACCCGAAGGTCGTGTGGATGATGCCGAACCGCGAGCCCGGCCCGAAGGCGCTGATCTTGCCGCCGCCGGAGGACAGGACGAGGGTGGAGCCGGCATCACCGGCTGCGCTCTTCGCGTCCTCGATGTCGGCCTTGACCTCCTCGACCTCCTCGGTCGCGGCGTCCTCGGCCTGGAAGATCTCACCGAGCATGCTGAGGTTGCGGTCGAGCTCCTCGACGGGGTCCTCGGTCGGGTCTGCCATGACCTGGATGGTCGGGGCGATCTTCTCGAGCTCGGGGATAACCTCGGCGGTGCGGCCGCCGGCGACGATGAGGTCGGGGCCGATCTCGCTGATCGCGTCGAAGTCGGGCTCCTTGAGGGAGCCGACCTGCGGGATGTCGCCGTCCTGGTAGTCGGCGAGGTCCTCGGGCACCTTGCCCTTGGCGACACCGGCGACGGCGTCGCCCTCGTCGAGGGCGTCGATCGCGTCGAGCGCGGCCATGTCGAGGACGACGACCTTCTGCGGGTCCTGGGTCACGGTGGTCTCGCCCGCCGGGTGGGTGACGGTGATCTCGGCTCCCGCGGAGCCTCCTTCGGACCCGCCGGCGGAGGCCGTCTGCGGGGAGCCGCAGCCGGCCATGACGAGGGAAGCGGCGGCGAGGGCGCCGAGCACGCCGTATCGAGTGGAGAGCATGATGTCCTTTGAATCGGTCGGTACACGGAAGAATGCTGACGGGCACGCAGGGCGTCCCGGGCGGGATCGCGGCCTCGGGCCCGAATGGTCAGCACCGACGATCCGCGTCTCGACGGTTCCCGGGGCGCCGCGCCGAGTGCGGCGATCGGGAATTACGCAAGATTCCTCTGTGCTTACCGAGGTAAGCCTACCCTTACCCCCGGCAATATGCCAAGCGAAGTGTGGCCTAATTGATCGAGTGCTCAGGCATGCGCTCTCACCAGTCAGGATGGAGGGCTTCAGGCGTAGAAGCGTTCGCGGAGGAAGGCGAAGCGCTCCGGGGTGTCCGCGGCGATGCAGAGCCTCTCCTCGCCGTCGGGCCGCTGCACGGTGAGGCCCGCCTCCTCGGCGACGACCGCGCCTCCGGCCCAGTCGTAGACGTTGATGCCGTACTCGCAGTAGGCGTTGACCCGACCCTCCGCGGCGTAGCAGAGGTCGACGGCGGCGGAACCGGCGCGGCGGATGTCGTCGAACTCCTCCATGATCCGCCCGAGTGCGGCGAGCTGGAGGGTCCGCCTCTCCGGCGAGTAGCTGAAACCGGTCGCGAGCACACGGCCCCGGCGCCCGTCCGGGGTGCCCGACAGGCGCGTGTACGCGAGCTCGCCGGGCACGAGGAGCGGATTCGCCGACGTCGCGCGCGCCTCCACCGGCCCCGGCAGGCCCGGGACCTTCCAAGCCCCGCCGCCGGCGCGGGCGAACCACACCGTGCGCAGGGCGGGAGCGGCGACGAGGCCGATGACCCAGCGGCCCGACTCGGGATCGCGTCCGCCGATCGAGAAGCAGTGCTGCTCGATCCCGCGGACGTAGTTCACCGTGCCGTCGATCGGGTCGACGTGCCATTCGATCGGCCGGTCGGCTACGACGGCAGGCGCGGCTTCGCCGGGAGACGCGTCACGGACGCCGGACGCGGGCTCGGAACCGACTGCGGATTCGGCACGGTTCCCGGATTCCACGGATGGGCACTCGAGCGCACCCGGCCCGGCGAGGAGGCGGGCGGCGATGCGGTCGCCGCCGGGCACCTCGGCGAGGGTGCGGGCGGCAGCGCCCTCCTCGCCCACCATGGTGTCCTGCGGGCGGGCGGCGCGCAGATGACCTGCGACGAGGGATTCGATCTCCGCGTCGGTGACGGTGACGAGGTCGTTGGGATCACCCTTCGCCTCGACGAGGGCGGTGTCGAGCCGCTGCCGCCAGTGCGTCATGCGGCTCGTCGCGATGAGCGCGGCATCGCGCGCGGCAACGAGGAGCGGGTCGGCGAGGAACGTCTCCGTATTCACCCTTCGAGCCTAGCGGCCGGGGTCAGGTGACGGCGCCGGAGGGGCCCTGTTCGGGGGCGGAGGCCGAGGGCGCGGACTGGGAGCTGATGGCGGCGATGTCCCCGGCCACCCCGAAGCTGCCGGAGCGGTTCTCGTTGGACTCGCGGTGGCGGCGGACGATCTCCTGCACTGCCTGCGAGGAGGTCCCCGCGGCGTCGGCGATCGCGGAATACGTGACCTCTTCCTCACGCGCACGAAGGATGGCGGCGACATAGTTCGCATTCACCCGGCTCCGCTGCCGGGCGATGCGTCGGACAGCGTTGACGAGCACCTTCTGCTCTGCAGTCAGCTGTCGTGCGCGACGTGACATGTACTTCTACCTCAGACCCACTCGATTCGGTGTGTGGTCATCGAGTCACACAACTGAAAGACGTGCACAGGTGCCACGGTCAAGACCGACTGCATGCCACCGAGTGCATTACAGCAGGATTCTCTAACCAAACTCAAAGACCAGGCGGCAACAACCCGCACCGCCAGGATAGATGTTATTCTATCGTGACTTGATCCGGTTTTCATTTTGTCAAGTTGTCTTGTCACCCTATAGTATCATCCGCCGCACGGAGCCGCCAAGGGAGCTTGCAGGCTGGGCGCACGGTCCGGGCTGTCGGCGGTCGCGCGGCCCCGCACGGCACGGCGCGCTGTCCCACTCGTGCCGACGCCCCCGCCCGTTCCTCCCGCCCATTCCTCCCGTCCGTGTAGGCCGGCCGCACCGATACCGCTGCGCCGCCACATCTCGACCGCTCCGCGAACAGCCGTGGCGGTCGCTCGGCCCGCGGGACACAATGGGTCCATGACTTCGGATACCGTCGCTCGCCCCACCGCTCATCCCGCGCCCGACTATCCGGCTCCCGCACCGGACCGTGTGGCGCAGGTCGCTGGGGCCCTCGCAGCGGCCGGGCTCCGGGACTTCACGACCGACGCCGCCCAGCGCGCCGCCTACTCCTCCGACGGCTCGCTCTTCCGAATCGTCCCCACCGCCGTCGTGTTCCCCGCCGACGAGGCCGAGGTCGCCGCCGCCCTGTCCGTGGCCCGCGTACTCGAGGTGCCGATCACCTCGCGCGGGGCCGGCACCACGCTCGCCGGCAACGCCATCGGGCCGGGCATCGTCCTCGACTTCTCCCGGCACATGACAGCCGTCCGCGAGATCCTCCCGGAGGAGCGTGCCGCGTGGGTGGAGCCCGGCGTCGTCCACGCCGAGCTGCAGGCCCGGGCCCGCGCCCACGGCCTGCGGTTCGGCCCGGACCCCTCGACGCACACCCGCTGCACGATCGGTGGGATGATCGGCAACAACGCGTGCGGACCGCGGGCCATGGGCTACGGCCGGACCGTCGACAACGTGCTCGCACTGCGGGTCATGCTCCTCGACGGCACGATCGTCGACCTCGATGGGGCCGCCGATGCGGATCTCTTCCCCCGCCTCCACGCGCTCGTTGGCGAGAACCTGGGCACCATCCGGACCGAGCTCGGCCATTTCTCCCGGCAGGTGTCGGGGTACGCGCTGGAGAACCTCCTGCCCGAGCACGGCTTCGACCTGCGGAAGGCGTTCGTCGGCTCCGAGGGCACCTGGGGCGTGATCCTCGCCGCGAAGATGCGCCTCGTCGCCGACCCCGCCCACGTCACCACGGTGGTGCTGGGCTACCCGGACATGCCGAGCGCGGCCGACGACGTGCCGGTGCTCCGCCGCTTCCCCGTCACCGCCTGCGAGGGCATGGACCGGCGGATGGTCGACCGGCTCATCGACACGAAGGGTCCCGATGCGGTGCCGCCCATGCCCGCGGGGGACGGCTGGATGATCGTCGAGCTCGCCTCCGACGACGCCGCCGCGCTCGCAGCGCAGGCCGAGGAGCTCGTCGCGGCCGCCGCGGCCGGTGACTCGATGATCCTCGGACTCGGGGACGCGGAACCGATCTGGAAGATCCGGGCCGATGGTGCCGGCCTCGTCTCCCGCACCCCCGATGGCCGGGACGCCCATGCCGGGTGGGAGGACTCCGCGGTCCCGCCGGAGCGCCTCGGCGACTACCTGCGCGAGCTCATGGCGCTCCTCGAGGAGCACGGGCTGTGGGCGCTGCCCTACGGGCACTTCGGCGACGGCTGTCTCCACATGCGGGTCGACTTCCCGCTCGACGAGGACGGCGGCCGACAGGCCATGCGCGACTTCATGTTCGCCGCGGCGGACCTCGTCGCCCGCTACGGCGGCTCGGTGTCCGGCGAGCACGGGGACGGCCGGGCCCGCGGCGAGCTCCTGCCGCGCATGTACTCCCCCGCCGCGATCGCCCTGTTCGCCGCGGTCAAGCACCTGTTCGACCCGCGGAACCTCCTCAACCCCGGGATCATGGTCGACCCGGACCCGCTCGATGCCGGGATCCGGGTGGCGCTCGCCCGCCCCGGCGATCTGCTGCCGGTGCGCCCGGCCGGGCTCGGCTACGGCTTCGCCCACGACCAGGGCGACTTCACCACCGCGGTCCACCGCTGCACCGGGGTGGGCAAGTGCCGGGCGGACTCCGCGGCGACGGGCGGGGTGATGTGCCCGTCCTACCAGGCCACTCGTGACGAGCTCCATTCGACGCGCGGCCGCGCCCGGGTGCTCCAGGAGATGGTGTCCGGGGACCTCGTCGACACCGACTGGCGGGCGCCCGAGGTGCACGAGGCGCTCGACCTGTGCCTGAGCTGCAAAGCGTGCGACTCCGAGTGCCCGACCGGTACCGACATGGCCGCGTACAAGGCCGAGGTGCTCCACCAGGCGTACAAGGGCCGGCTGCGGCCGATGGACCACTACGTGCTCGGCTGGCTGCCGTGGCTCTCACGGGTGGGTGCGCCGCTCGCGCCGCTCGCCAACCTGACCGAGCGGCTGCCGGTGCTCGGCCGGCTGGCGAAGAAGGTCGCGGGGATCGATGCCCGCCGCCGCATCCCGGCCTTCACGCGCACGACCTTCACCCGCTGGTTCGGCAGGCGCTCGGACGGTGCGGGGCGGCTGGTCGCCGGTGGCCGGCAAGAGGAGGGCGCCGGGGCGGCCGCCGCCGGCACCGGAGCCGCCACCAGGGCGACGGACGGCAGCGGGGCGACCGGGGTCACGCAGCGGACCCGCGAGGTCGTCCTGTTCGCCGACACCTGGTCGAACTTCTTCGCCCCGCGGGTGCTCGCCGCCGCGGTCCGGGTGCTCCTCGATGCCGGCGTCGACGTCCGCGTCATCCCGAGCACCGAGTGCTGCGGCCTGACGTGGATCTCGACCGGCCAGCTCGACCTGGCCAAGCAGGTCATGGGGTCCGCGGTCGAGGCGCTCGACGCCACCGGCGACGTGCCGATCATCGGCGTCGAGCCGTCGTGCACGGCGACCCTGCGGGACGAGACGGGGAAGCTGCTCGGCACCTCGGCGGCAGCGCGCGTGGCCGCCCGCACCCGCACGCTCGCGGAATACCTGCTCGACATCGGGTACCCGGCGCCCGACCTGTCCGACCTCACCGCGGTCGTGCAGCCGCACTGCCACCACTCGGCGGTCATGGGGTTCGCCGCGGACCGGGAGCTGCTCGCCCGGACCGGGATCACCACCCGGGTGCTCGGCGGCTGCTGCGGCCTGGCGGGGAACTTCGGGGTGGTCGAGGGCCACTACGAGACCTCGGAGGCGGTCGGGGAGCTCGCGCTGCTGCCGGCTGTCCGGGAGGCACCGGCGGAGGCGATCGTGCTCGCCGACGGCTACTCGTGCCGCACGCAGCTCGCCGACCTCAGCGACCGGAAGGGCGTCCACCTCGCCGAGCTCCTCGCCTGGCGCCTCCCAGCCCCCTCCCCTGAGAACTCGATTTCCGAAGGTTCCTGAGAGCGGATCCGCGATCCATCGCAAGGTCGATCACAGCCCCCGGTACGCTTCTCCTACTGCCGTTCGCGCGCTGCACCTCACGTGCAGACCCCAGTGATCGACCCCAGGAATCGAGGTGCCGCATGGCCGAGCCGACGACCCGCGCTCCGCACACCGAATCGACCGCCGAGCCGACACGCGTGGAGCGATGGGAGCGCCGGGCCGAGGTCCCGATGCTCCTCCTGTCGTTCGCGTTCGTCGCGGCCTACGCGTGGACGGTCATCGATCCGACTCTGTCGCCGACGCTCGAGAGCTTCCTCGTCGCGGTCTCCTGGACCACATGGTTCGCGTTCGCGGTCGACTTCGCGATCAGGATCGCGCTCGCCGAGCACCGCCTGCGCTACATCCTCCAGCACTGGTACGACGTGTTCCTCGTCGCCCTGCCGATGTTCCGCGCGCTCCGGCTGCTCAGGATCCTCGGCACCCTGCGCATCCTCAACCGCGTGTTCCAGCAGCGGCTCATCGGCCGCACGGGTGCCTACGTCGTCCTCGCCTCGTTCTTCTGCATCTTCTTCGGCAGCCTCGCGGTGCTCGACGTCGAGCAGGAGGCCCCGGATTCGCAGATCACGAGCTTCGGCGACGCGCTCTGGTGGGCGGTGGTCACCTCGACGACGGTGGGTTACGGCGACCTGTACCCCGTCACCGCGGCCGGGCGGGCGGTGGCCGTCGGGCTCATGATCCTCGGGATCGCGCTCCTCGGTGCCGTGACGGCGAGCATGGCGGCGTGGCTCGTGGCCGCGGTCGAGCAGGACCGCACCCGCCGGGCCGAGGCCGAGGCGGACGCAGCCGCCGAGGCGCGTGCCGGTGTCGAGGCGCGTGCCGGAGCGGGCAGGGATATGAGCGCGGGTCCGGATGCAGGTCGGGGTGCAGATGCCGATGCGTCTGCGGACCACGTCTGCGCCTGCGCGGTCTGCGGTCGGCAGCTGACCGAGTAGCCGCGGACGGACGCGGATGGACACGGACGGGCGCCGTCGGACAGGGGCACCGGTCCGCGAACTGCGGAGTATCCCGTTCCCGGCGCGCAATTGCGCAGCTCTTTCCGGATACCGCGCAGTTCGGTGCCGCAGGGCTCACGGAGTCAGTGCCCCGGGTCGCGCGCATCGCGCCTGGTTCCACCAGGCCCGGCCGATCAGGCCTTGGCAGTGAGGACCGGGACGGCTGCGTCGAGGAGGATGCGCTGGGCCTGCGATCCGAGGATGAACTTCCCGATCGCGCTGCGCTTGCGCAAGCCGATGACGATGATCTGCGCGTTGTGCTCCTCGGCGAGATCGTTGAGCGTGCCGACGAGGTCGTCCTCGTGGGTCGGCTGGATGACCTCGACCTCGACCCCGGCCTCCGTGCCGAGCTCGACGATGCGCGCAGCGTCCTGCTGCTGGATCGTGGTCACGCTGTCGACCGCGCCCTTGCGAGGCGAGTTCACCACGACGGCTCGAGCGCCGCGCAGCTTCGCCTCGGTGAATCCGAGTTCGAGCGCCGCCTCACCCTCGGGCGCCGGGAGGTAACCGATGAGAACCGTCATGGCATCAGTATGGCACCCGACGCGATCCGCGCCAGTCCGCCGCGGAGGCACCCACCGGCCAGGCGCCGACCACGGGGGGGTCCCCCGCCGAGGCGCCCGCCGGCCCGGCGCCGACCACAGAAAGCCCGCAACCGAGGCGCAGTCGCTCCGGCACCTCACCCGCACCGCAGCATCACCGCAGGTCAGCCACCATCCTTCCACCGGCCCGGGACACGACTGAGGGTGCAAAATCCGGCGATTCCGTTCTCAGGAACCTTCAGAAATTGCACCCTCAGGGGTGGGTGGGATCAGGCGACGAAGGAGAGCTCGCGGGCCCGGCGGTCGACGAGGTATTGCGTGTACGCCGGGGTCGTGAGGAAGTCGGGGAACTCCTCGCGCAGTGCGGTCTGGCGGAAGATCTCCACCGCATCGCAGTAGTGGTCGGCCGGGTGCCGCGGGATCGTCGCGAGCTCCTCGGCGAGGAACCGGTCGACGAGCGAGCGGGTGACGGTGCGCCCGTCCACGAGCTGCGCGCCGTGCTGCACCCACTGCCAGATCTGGCCGCGGGAGATCTCCGCGGTCGCGGCGTCCTCCATGAGGTTGTTCAGCGCCACCGCCCCGGTGCCGCCGAGCCAGGCGTTGAGGTAGCCGAGGCCCACGCGGATGTTCGCGCGTACACCCGCCTCGGTCGGGGTGCCGTCCATCCCGGACATGTCGATGAGGTCCTCGGCGGACACCGCCACGTCCTCGCGCAGCCGGTCCAGCTGGTGCGGGCGGTCGCCGAGCACCGCGTCGAAGGCCTCCTGCGCCACCGGGATGAGGTCCGGGTGGGCGACCCACGAGCCGTCGAAGCCGTCGCCGGCCTCACGCTGCTTGTCGGCCCGCACCTGCTCGAAGGCGTGCGCGGTGGTCTCCGGCTCGCGGCGGTTGGGGATGAAGGCGCTCATCCCGCCGATCGCGTGCGCCCCACGCTTGTGGCAGGTCTGCACGAGCAGCTCGGTGTAGGCCCGCATGAAGGGCACCGTCATGGTGACCTCGGAGCGGTCCGGCAGCAGGAAGTCGCGGTGGTTCCGGAAGTTCTTGATGAGGGAGAAGATGTAGTCCCAGCGGCCGGCGTTGAGCCCGGCGATGTGCTCGCGCATCTCCCACAGGATCTCCTCCATCTGGAAGGCCGCGGTGATCGTCTCGATGAGCACGGTCGCACGGATGGTGCCCTGCGGGATGCCGAGCCGATCCTGCGCGAACACGAACACGTCGTTCCACAGCTTCGCCTCGCGGGCGGCCTCGAGCTTCGCGATGTAGAAGTACGGTCCGCGGCCGCGGGCGATGAGCTCGGCGGCGTTGTGGAAGAGGTAGAGGCCGAAGTCGACGAGGGAGGCCGAGGCGGCGAACTCCGAGCCGTTGTCGTCGACGAAACGCAGGTGCTTCTCCGGCAGGTGCCAGCCGCGCGGGCGGACGACGATGGTGGGCGGCGTCGGGTTGGTCACACGGTACTGCTTCCCGGTGTCCGCCGCAGTGAACTCGAGCTCCCCGCGCACCGCGCGGGTGAGGTTCCCGATCCCGGTCACGATGTTGTCCCAGGTGGGGGACGTGGCGTCTTCGAGGTCGGCGAGCCAGACGCGGGCGGCGGAGTTGAGGGCGTTGACCGCCATGCGGGCCGACACCGGCCCGGTGATCTCGACTCGGCGGTCCTCGAGACCGGGGGCGCCGCGGTGGCCGGCGACCTGCCAGTCAGCGTCCTCACGGATGCTGCGGGTCTCGGCCTTGAAGGTGGGGAACCGGCCGTGGTCGATGTTCGCCCGGCGCACCTCGCGCGCGGAGAGGATCTCGCGGCGGCGGCCGACGAACTCCTCGTGCAGCGCGGCAACGAAGTCGAGGGCCTCGGCGGTGAGGATCTGCTCGTAACCGGTCGTCATGGGGCCGGTGATGATCATGCGGGACATCGGTGTCATCTCCTGGTGAAGAAGGGGTGCGGTGCCCGGTACCGGCTCAGGTACCGGGCACCGCGTGTCGTGGCCAACCGGGGCCGGGGGCTAAACCCCTGAAAAGCCCTCGGCCCCGGATGGCACGCTATGGGTGAGGCCCCGGTCGCTCAGAACTGGGCGGCCTCGGTCGAGTCGGCGAGCGCGGTGGTCGACGACTCCGGGTTGATCGCGGTCGACACGAGATCGAAGTACCCGGTGCCGGCCTCGCGCTGGTGCTTGGTCGCGGTGTAGCCGCGGTCCTCGGCACCGAACTCGCGCTCCTGCAGCTCGACGTAGGCCTTCATCTGCTCGCGGGCGTAGCCGTGGGCGAGGTCGAACATCGAGTAGTTGAGCGCGTGGAATCCGGCCAGGGTGATGAACTGGAACTTGTAGCCCATCGCCCCGAGCTCGCGCTGGAACTTCGCGATCGTCGAGTCGTCGAGGTGCTTCTTCCAGTTGAACGACGGCGAGCAGTTGTAGCTCAGCAGCTGGTCCGGGTACTCCGACTTGATGGCTTCGGCGAAGCGCTTGGCGACCTCGAGGTCCGGGGTGGAGGTCTCCATCCACAGCAGATCGGAGTACGGGGCGAAGGCCAGACCGCGGTCGATGCAGGGCTCGATGCCGTTGGTGATCTTGTAGTAGCCCTCGGCGGTGCGCTCACCGGTGACGTACTTCTGATCGCGCTCGTCGATGTCGGAGGTCATGAGGGTCGCAGCCTCGGCGTCGGTACGGGCGATGACGAGGGTCGGGACGTTCTCGACGTCGGCGGCCAGACGGGCCGCGCTCAGGGTGCGGATGTGCTGGGCGGTGGGCACGAGGACCTTGCCGCCGAGGTGGCCGCACTTCTTCTCGGAGCCGAGCTGGTCCTCGAAGTGGACGCCCGCCGCGCCGGCGTTGATCATGCCGCGCATGAGCTCGTAGACGTTGAGGACGCCGCCGAAGCCGGCCTCGGCGTCGGCCACGATCGGGGCCAGCCAGTTCTCGATCTGCTTCTGGCCCTCGGACATCTCGATCTGGTCGGCGCGCATGAGGGCGTTGTTGATGCGGCGGACGACGGCCGGCACGGAGTTCGCGGGGTAGATCGACTGGTCCGGGTAGGTCTGCGAGGCGAGGTTGGCGTCGGCGGCGACCTGCCAGCCGGAGAGGTAGATCGCCTTGAGGCCGGCCTTGACCTGCTGCACGGCCTGGTTGCCGGTGAGCGCGCCGAGCGCGTTGACGAAGTCCTCGGTGTGGATGAGGTTCCACAGGGTCTCCGCGCCGTGGCGGGCGAGCGTGTGCTCCTCGATGAGCGAGCCGCGCAGCTTGACGACGTCCTCGGCGCTGTAGTCGCGGGTGATGCCGGCCCAGCGGGGGTTGGTGTCCCAGTCCTGCTGGATGGCTGCGGCGTTGTGCAGATCGTTCTGCGTCATGAAGATCACTCCTGAGTCAAGGGTTTGGCGTTGCTGTGCGGGTCGTGCGGTGGTGCTGGTCAAGCCGCCTCCGTCCCGATCCGATCGAATCGTTCCGGTTCTTTGGTGGTGTTCACCAGTCTGGGCGGATCTGCGAGGCGTGCACAGAGGTTTCTCGTTAGAAATCTGGCGATATTTCCGCTGTATAGAATTCAGCGGGTTCTGTGGCGGGAAATCGCACAGGATGGGACACTGGAGGCATGGCCACCGGATCCCGCACCCCTGCTCGCACCGCCGCGAGCACCCCCGTCCACGCCTCGGAGCACCCGGCTCAGCGCACCTCGGAGCGGCTCACCGAGCGCCGCACCGCGGACGAGGCACCCGTCACCGATGCGCTGAGCATCGGTCGCAAGGTGCGCCACTTCCGCACGCGGTGCGATCTCACCCTGGGGCAGCTCGGCGAGGCGGTGGGCCGGGCGGCCTCCCAGATCTCCTCGATCGAGAACGGCAAGCGCGAGCCCTCGCTCACCATACTCTCCGCCCTCGCCGAGGCGCTCGGCACCTCGACCGAGGAGCTGCTCGACCCGCACCCGCTCGACGCCCGGCAGGCGCTCGAGCTCGAGGCGGAGCGCGCACAGAATTCCCCGCTCTATTCCTCGCTCGATCTCCCGCAGGTGCGGGTGAAGTCGCTGCCGCAGGACGCGCTCGAGGCGATCGTCGGCCTCCAGCGGCAGCTGAGGCAGGTCGTGCGCAACCGCGCCGCGACCCCGGAGGAGGCCAGGCGGGCCAACAAGCGCCTGCGCGAGACCATGCGTGCGCGCAACAACCACTTCGCCGAGCTCGAGGCGCAGGCCGCCGAGGTGCTCGAAGCGATCGGTTACGAGGACGGCCCGCTGAGCCAGCGGCAGGCCGCGCGGATCGCCGAGCGGCTGGGGTTCTCGCTCCACTACGTATCCGATCTGCCGAAGTCCACCCGCTCGGTCTCCGACACCCGCAACCGGCGCCTCTACCTGTCGAACGAGGACGCCTCCGGCCACGACCCCCGCTCGCACTTGCTCACCGCGCTGGCGGCGCACCTGCTCGGGCACACGCCGCCCTCGGACTACGGCGAGTTCCTGTCCCAGCGCGTCGAGGCGAACTATCTGGCCGCCGCGCTGCTCCTGCCGGAGAAGGCCGCGGTGCCGTTCCTGGCGGAGGCGAAGAAGGACCGCCGGATCTCCATCGAGGAGCTGCGCGATTTCTTCGGAGTGAGCTACGAGACCGCCGCCCACCGGTTCACCAATCTCGCGACCGAGCATTTCGGGCTGCCCGTGCACTTCATGAAGGTCCACATCTCCGGCACGGTGCACAAAGCGTACTCGAACGACGGCCTGCCGTTCCCCACCGATCCGCTCGGCGCGATCGAGGGCCAGTACGCGTGCAAGCGCTTCACCTCGCGCACGGTCTACCGGGTGTCCGACCGGTTCAGCCCCTACTTCCAGTACACCGACACCCCCTCCGGCACGTTCTGGTGCACGGCCCGCGTGCTGCCCGGCGCCGGCGACTTCTCGGTGAGCGTCGGCGTGCCGTTCGCGCACGTCAAGTGGTTCGATGGCCGGGAGACGGCCAAGCGCTCCGAGTCGCGCTGCCCGGACCCCACGTGCTGCCGGCGGGCGCCGGAGCAGCTCGAGGACAAGTGGGCCGAGACCTCCTGGCCGGCCGCCCGCACCCACGCCTCGCTGCTCGCCGCGGTGCCGCCCGGCGTGTTCCCCGGCGTCGACACGACCGAGGTGTACCAGTTCCTCGAACGGCACTCGGGGTAGGGATCCATCTCGACGCGGCCGGCCCGGCGCTCGCCGTCCCCTGCGATGTGAGTCGCCCGGAGGACCTCAGCACGCTCGTCGACACCGCGGTCGAGCAGTTCGGCGGGATCGACCTGCTCGTCAACAACGCCGGGGTGTCGCGGCGGAACTCCGTCGCCCAGGAGGACGAGGAGTTCGAGCGGGTGTGGCAGGAGGTCCTCGACATCAACCTCAGCTCTGCAGGGGATCCACGTCGCAGCACCGGTGGTGAAGTCCGCTCTTCTCCCGGTCGATCTTCCACAAGAAAAGGCCTTCATCCTGCGGCGAGTGAGGATCGATTCGACGGATCGATCCGTCGAATACCCCGTCAAGCCGTGGTCGGCGCACGACGAGTCGACTGACAGCATCCGGTCATGGGTCGACGGCGACGACGGTCTCGCCCCTCTGCAACCCACCCTCGTCCTGCGTTCAGAAGGAGGGACCGTCAGCAGTGCCCGGGTCGATCATGCTCTCGACACCGAGCAGCTCGAACACTTCACTCGAGCAGCGGAGGACGAGGATTCCCCGTGGTGGGTCATCGAGGATCCCAACACGAGAACCGGTCTGCTCGTCTCCCGGGAGCACCATCTCGTCACCGTCGAGACCGACGATGACGGCGCCACGGTGCACATCCATGTCGAACCCCGCCGAGCGAAAGCCGAACGCGACAAGCAGCGGGATCGCTTCGCCCGCCGGTGGGGCCCGTGGCTCGACCCGGACGCAGCACTCGGCCCCGATCAGATCCGGCGTGGCATCGCTCGCGCCGAGGAGATGGTGCTCGAACTCCTTGCCGAGGAGACGACCGACGACAGTGAGGACAGCGACGCATGATGAGCACGAAGATCACGCTCGACCACGGCGACATCGACATCGACCTCCCGGCCGAGGGGCAGCGGCCGCGCGGCTGCGACTGGAACGAGTCGGTCTGCACCGACACCCCGACCCACACGATCGTCGTCCCGGACCATGACGAGGATGCCTCCGGGCCGCACGCCTCCACCTACTGCGCTCGGCATTATGCGGTCTCGCTCGCCGAGCTCCTCACGCTGCACGTGCAGCAGTGCTCCGGCGGCGTGCGCGAACACCTGTCAGCCTACGGCGAGATCAGCGCACCTCGGTGGCTGTGACCGGCGGGCTGCGGACCCGCGGTCCCGAGCCGCCGCCCAGCCCCCACCCGCGCACGATGTGTCGAGGCCGGAACACGAATGGCCGGAAGGCCACTGCCGTCGCAACAGGTGCCACACGCACCGTTCATAGGTTGGGATCAAGAGGTTCGCCGCAGGAGCGGGAACCGCGATCCCCAGGAGAGACACCATGCGACGAGCACTCATCACCAAGTCCGCGACGGTCGTCGCCGGGCTCGCCACTGCCCTCACCCTGTCCGCCTGCAGCTTCGAGTTCTCCGTCGGCCCCGGCAGCGAAGGCAACGACGAGGAGCAGACGGAGGAGACCACCGAGCGCGACCGCAACGGCGACGAGGGGACCGGCGCCGAGGACACGAACGGCGGCGGCTCTCGCGACGACTCGGGCACCGAGGAGCGCGACATCCCCGACCAGGACCCCACCGAGGACACCGGCACCGGTTCCGGCAGCGACTCCGGTTCGGGCAGCGGCAGGTCGTCCGAGGACGAGTACACCTCCGGTTCCGGCGACGGCTCCGACGTCACGATCCCGGGCAGCGAGCTCGCGGTATCGGTCAAGGAGGCCGCGGAGGAGGAGTCCGGCGTCACCGGCATCGACGTCACCTGCCGCGACCTCAACGCCTACGCCGTCGGCGCCTCGACCACCTGCGACATGGAGATGCCGAACGGGGACAAGTACTTCCCGCTCGTCAAGGTCACCTCGATCTCCGGCGGGAACGTCGAGTACAAGCTCGAGTTCCCCGGCGTCCACTTCTGATCCGAGCCACTTCTGAACCGAGCCGCAGCTCCGCGGCACCGCAACTCCGGAGCACCGTGAACTGTGGGGCGAACGAGTGGGAGCAGGGCCATCAACGGCCCCGCACTCCCCCGTTCGCCCCACCGTCGCGTGCGCAGGCAGCGCGGGCAGGCCGTGCCCGAGGTGCCGCGCACCCGGGAACCCACCCGGTCCGAGGCACCCTGCGGCTCGGCGCACGCCGGCTCAGCCGGCGATCATCTCCCGCACGTCGGCCGCGCTCACGAGCTCGATCTGCGGGGCGTAGAGGCCCATGACATGGAGCGCCGCCCGGCCGTTCTCCGCGCTCGAAGCCGCGCACGCATCGGTGACGATGCTCACCTGCATACCGGCGTCGGCGGCGGCGAGCGCGGTGGAGATCACGCAGCAGTCCGTCGACACCCCGGTGAGCACGAGGTGCGCATCCGCTCCCGCCCGTGCCGCGAGCTCCGCGCCCCATTTGCCGAAGGTCGGCGCGTCGACCGGCGGCCGCGCGGACAGCTCCGCGGCCCCGTCGACGAGGGCGTACAGCGGGTCCGCGGCACTGACATCGGCGAACGGCCACTGCCGGAAGTAGTCGCCCCAGGCCGTCGACCGGTCCGCGGTCGGCAGCCAGCGGGTCACGCTCACCCGGCCCTCGAACAGCGGCGCGATCTCCCGGATCCGCGCGAACGCCTTAGCGAAATCCGGCGATGACCAGTCCGAGCCCGGGTCGGCGAAGATCGCCTGCGGGTCGATGACGACGAGGTGGAGCACCCGGGTGCGGCCGGCCCGGAACGCAGGCTGCCCCTCGGCCCGCCCCTCGACCCCGGCAGCCGCCGGATCCGAGGAGCCCGCCGGCTCCGCGGCACCCACCGCTCCCGAGGCACCCACCGGTTCCGCCGTCATCCCCGGCCCCCGTCGAGCGGGCCGGGCGCGTGCTCGAGCCCCGCCACGGCGAGCTCGGCTGCCGCTGCCTCCTGCCGGCGGATCGTCCGGCGGCGCAGCAGCAGGGTGACGAGGAACGACAGCACGAGGGCGAGGAGCACCCCGAGGTTCGCGTACGCCCAGGTGCCCTCCTTCCCGCCGAGCGGGCCGAGCAGGTACCCCTGCCAGTTGTTCCAGGCCGCCTCGGCGGCGAACTGGTTGATGACGAGGCCCCAGCCGAGCACGGAGGCCACGGCCATCGTCACCAGGCTCGTCCAGTCGAACGCCCCGTAGACGCCACGGGCGTCGAACAGCGAGGGCTCGTGGTAGTCGGCGCGGCGGGTGAGGATGTCGGCGATGAGGATGCCGGCCCATGCAGCGAGCGGCACGCCGAGCGTGATGAGGAAGCTCTGGAACGGCCCCAGGAAGTCCTGTGCGAAGAACACCACCCAGATCGTGCCGATCGTGAGGATGAGCCCGTCGATGCCGGTCGCGACCGGGCGCGGGATCCGGATCCCCAGGCTGAGCAGGGTGAGGCCGGAGGAGTAGATGCCGAGCACCGCGCCGGACACGAGCGCGAGCAGCGCGGTGATCCAGAACGGGATGAGCGCCCACACCGGCAGCAGGGTGGCGAGCGCGCCCACCGGGTCGACGGCGACGGCGTCCATGAGGGCGGGGTCGGAGCCGGCGAGCAGCAGGCCGACGGTGACGAGGATGACCGGCGCGGCCGAGCCGCCGATCGTGTTCCACACGACGATCGAGGAGTCCGAGGCGGAGCGCCTCTGGTAGCGCGACCAGTCGGCGGCGATGTTGATCCAGCCGAGGCCGAACCCGGTCATCACCATGACGAGCGCCCCGATCATCTGCTGCGGGCTGCCGTGCGGGAGCGCCATCACGGCGGCGAAGTCGATGTGCGGGATGACGAGGACGACGTAGAGGACGGTGATCGCCCCGGTGAGCCAGGTGAGGATCGACTGGAGCCGCATGATCATGTGGTAGCCGAGCACCGAGGCGGTGACGATGACGCCGGCGACGACGAGCGCGGCGATCACCCGCACCCCGGTGCCGCTCGCCCAGCCGAGCGCCTCGAACACCGTGGCGGTGGCGAGGACGGCGGTGATCGCGAGGAAGGTCTCCCAGCCGATCGAGGTCAGCCAGGACACGATGCCCGGCACCTTCTGCCCGTGCACGCCGAAGGCCGCGCGGGAGAGCACCATCGTCGGGGCGCTGCCGCGCTTGCCGGCGATCGCGATGAGCCCGCACAGGAAGAACGAGACGACGACGCCGATCACCGTGACGACGGTCGCCTGGAGGAATGAGATCCCGAAGCCGAGCACCCACGAGCCGTAGCTCATGCCGAACACGGAGACGTTCGCGGCGAACCACGGCCAGAACAGGTCGGAGGGCTTCGCGGTGCGCTGGGCGTCGTCGACGATCTCGATGCCGGTCATCTCGACGAGCGGGGTTCGTTCCACGGCGGTTCCCGTCACTGGGCTGCAGGGTCGAGGCCCATCATCACGCCTTTATCACAGATACGCAATTAAGCGCATCCGGGCTCACCTCACCGCAGCGAGCCGAGCGCCTTGTCGACGATGTGCTCGGCGATCGCCATCGAGCTCGTCGCCCCCGGGGACGGCGCGTTGCGCACCTGGGTGAGTCGGCCGCGGGTGGTGATGACGAAGTCGTCGACGAGCGAGCCGTCGGCGTTCATCGCCTGCGCCCGCACGCCGCGCGGACCGGGCTTGACGGTCAGCGGGTCGAGGTCGGGGACGAAGCGCTGCGCCTCGGCGATGAACGCCTTGGGCGACACCGCGGTGCGGGCCTCGCGGGCGGCGGCCTTGACGTTGTCCTTGGCGAACTTCCAGAACCCCTTGTACCCCAGGGTGGAGCCGATGTCGCCGAGGTCGAACCCGCCCTTCGAGTACCCGCGCGTGTACTTCTCCCGCCCCATCGACAGGAAGGCGTTGGGGCCGAGCATGAGCGCGCCGTCGATCCGGCGGGTGAGGTGGACGCCGAGGAACGGGTACGCCGGATCCGGGACCGGGTAGATCAGGCCCTTGACCACGTCCGCGGCGGGCTGCTCGATGAGGAAGTAGTCGCCGGAGAACGGCACGATCCGCGGCTCCGCCTCGAGGCCCGAGGCGCGTGCCAGGCGGTCCGCCTGCAGGCCGGCGCAGGTGACGACGAGGTCGAAGGAGCCGGCGTCCTGGGTCATCTTCGACTCGACCCCGGGCATCGCGAGCGCGACCCGCACTTCGTTGCCCATGGTGTCGAGCCGGGCGACCTCGGAGTTGTACTCGATGCGTCCGCCGGCGGCGAGCACGTCGTTGCCGAACGCCTCGGTCAGGGCGACGAAGTCGATGATCGCGGTGTGCGGGGAGTGGAGGGCGAGGACGCCGCGGACGTTGGGCTCGATCTCGCGCATCTCGTGCCGGTCGAGGAGTGCGACGTGCGGCACGCCGTTGGCGCGCGCCCGCTCGTGGATCTTCTCGAGCCGGTCGACCTCGAGCGTGGTGTGGGCGACGACGAGCTTGCCGCACTCGTCGTAGGGGATGCCGTTGACGGCGGCGTACTGGACGAGCATCTCCACACCCCGCCGGCACAGCTGCGCCTTGAGGCTGCCCGGCTCGTAGTAGAGGCCGGCGTGCACGACGCCGGAGTTGTGGCCGGTCTGGTGGGCGGCCAGATGCGATTCCTTCTCGAAGACGGTGACGGTGGCCTCGGGTTCGCGGAGGGCGAGCTCGCGGGCGACGGCGGTGCCGATGATGCCTCCGCCGACGACGGCGATGCGTGAGATTGTCATGGTGCTATCTTGGCAGAACCGCCCACCCGCCGACAGGGCTCGGCCGCGTCCGAGGCGCGGGCCGGGACCCGAGACGCCCGCCCGGCCCGGTGGGCGCCGTCGACAGGAGAGGGGCCCGCATGGAGTCGCCGCTGACCCTGGACTGGCCCGGCAAGGCCGCCGCTGCCGCCCTCGCCGCCGAGGATCCCTCCGGCCCCGGCGGCACCGGACCGCTCCTCCCCGACGGACCGCTCCTCCCGCTCGACCGGCACCTCGCGATCGAGGGCGAGAACCTCGCCGCCCTCCGACTGCTCCGCCGCTCCCACGCCGCACAGGTCAAGGTCGTCTGCATCGACCCGCCGTACAACACCGGCAACGCCCTGCCTTACCGCGACACCTTCGGGGCGGCCGGGCACCGCGGCTGGCTGTCGATGATGCTCCCCCGCCTGCTGCTCACCCGCGCGCTCCTGCGCGCGGACGGCGTCGTGTTCGTCTCCATCGACGACCGGGAGAACGCGCACCTCCAGCTCCTCGGGCACGAGGTGTTCGGCGAGGAGAACTACCTGGGCTCCTTCATCCAGCAGCGGGCCAAGGGCGGCGGGAACGCGCGGTCGTTCGTGCGCGGCCACGATTTCGTCCTCGTCTGGGCGAAGGACGCCCGGGCAGTGGGCCCGTTCCTCACCGAGAAGCGCCCGCCGGCCCGCTACGAGACGATCGACGGCACCCGGTACCTCGTGGACGACGACTGGTTACGGGTGAGCTTCGGCAAGTACACCCGCGGTGCGGAGCGCCGGCTCATGTACGAGGACATCGCCGCCGTCCGTGGGGAGGCGAAGAAGGCCGAGGTCGACGCCGGGCTGGCCGCCGGGACCCTGCGGCTGCGCGCATGGGGCGAGCCGGACGAGCGGGGTGTGCGCAAGCACGCGGTGCTCCGGCTGACCCCGGCTGACCGCGCGAGCTCGAAGATGTACTCGATCATCAAGGCGCTCAACGAGGGCGGGCGGGCCGATCTCGAGGCGCTCGGGCTCGGCGGGCTGTTCGGCTATCCGAAGCCGCTCGAGCTCATCCGCACGCTCGTGCGCTCGCAGACGATGTTCGACCGCGAGGCGATCGTCCTCGACTTCTTCGCCGGCTCCGGCACCACCGGACAGGCGGTGCTCGAGCTCAACGCCGCCGACGGCGGTTCGCGTCGATTCGTCCTCGTGCAGCAGCCCGAGGCGCTGCGGCCCGTGGCCGGGGCCCGCACCGGGGCCGAGGCGGGGGCCTCCGGGGCACGGTCCGTCGTCGGTGCCGCGGCAGGCACGGGCCCGGGCAGGGAGCCCGCCGCTGGGGCAGGGGACGCCGCGGGCCCGGTCAGGGAGCCCGCCGAGCCGCTCACGACGATCAGCGCCCTCATGCGCGAGCGTCTGCGCCGGGCGGGGGCGGCACTGCTCGAGCAGTCCCCGGGCCTCGACGTCGATTTCCTCGACATCCGCCTGCCCGATCCGCCCGACTGAGGCGCTGCCGCGCCGTCCTACTGCGCGGTATCCGATTCCAGCCGCAAAATTGCGCGCTCGGTTCCGGATACCGCGCGGTCGGACCGACCCGACTGCACCTCCGCCCGCCGCCGCCGATCGCCTCCGCCGCAACTACCCGGCGTTCGTCACCACCTGGTAGCCGCCGCTCTCGTGGACGAGGGTCCAGTCGCCGCCGTAGCGCTCCTCGGCCCAGGCCTCGATCGAGCCCTCGTGGTCGTCGGGCCGCAGTGCGATCGCCTCGGGCACGAACTCCTCGGAGCTGCCGTACCAGTAGACGTCGGTGTGCGGGGCGAGGTAGGCGAGCAGCCGGACGTCGGTGACCACGGAGTCGTACTCGACGGCGGCCTCGAGAGCGCCGCTGCCGTCGACGCGGTACCGGTCCGCCTCCCACAGCAGGTGGATGCTCGTCTGGCTCAGCAGCGCGAAGGAGGCGACGGCCGCCACCGCCGGGGCGAGCGTCCGGTGCGGCCGGCCGGCCCCGTCGAGCAGGCTGATGGCGGCGATCGGGATGAGGACGGCGGAGTAGTGGAAGCTCGTGTCCCAGTAGCCCTCGACGTTGCCGAGGAACCGCCAGCCGAGCGTGGGGAGCATGAGGAGGATGAACGGCGAGCGCAGGCCGATCACCCCGGCGGCGAGCGCGAGGAACCCGACAGTGCCGATCTTCGTCGTGAGCCCCGCGGTGAGCGTCTCGGCCAGCGTGACATTGTCGGAGTAGTCGTAGCCGCCGCTGACGTTGAAGGCGGGGATGAAGATCAGCACCGCGTAGATCGTCCAGGCGATGCCCCAGCCGGCGAGGAACAGCCCGTACTTGAGGTCGGCGCGGCTGCGCAGCCACACGGCGAGGCCGAACACCGCGACCGTGAGCCCGAGGTCCTCCTTGACGAACACGAGCAGCGCGATCGCCACCGCCGCGCCGAGCTTCTGCCCGCGCATCCACCCGACGAGTCCGAATGCCAGCAGCGGGACGGCGAAGGCGATCTCGTGGAACTGCGCGGTGACGGCGTTGAGCAGACCCCATGAGCCGACGTAGGAGGCCGCGAGGAGCCAGGCGCCGCGGGGCGTGAGGCGCTCGACGGCGAGCGACACGACCGGCCACACCGAGGCCGCGAACAGCACGGCCTGCGCGAGCATGAGCGTGAGCCCGGAGGGGAAGAGCCAGAACAGCGGGGTGAGCAGGATGAGGATCGGGTGGAAGTGGTCGCCCCAGAGGTTGAATCCCGGTCCCTTGATGTCGACGACCGGCGCCTCGAGGGCGGCGTACCGGGTGAGGAGCTGGGTGAAGATCCCGAGGTCCCAGGACGGCGAGTAGAAGATCCGCCACATGATGATCGCCAGCGTCGCGTAGAGGACGAGCGCTGCGCACGAGGCGATCGCCGGGGCGTACCGGGTGAGGCCGGGGAGCTTCGGCGGCACGGGCGGTGTCAGTCCTGGAGGTCGACCGCGACGGCCGATGCCCCGGCGACGGCGGCGGTGACGGTGAGCACCGAGGGCCAGCCGCCGATCTTCTTGGCCAGCGGGTGCGAGAGCCCGAAGCCGAGCACGTAGGCGGCGCCGAGGGCCGCGGCCGTGGCCGGGCCGCGCTTGGCCAGCCAGGTCCGGCCGGCGTAGATCCCGGCGGCGGCGAGCACGGCTCCGCCGAGGGGCCGGATGCCGGATTCCCGCGCGGTGACATAGCCTCCGAGGAGGCCGAGCGCGACGATCGGGGCGGTCTGCACGTCGAGTGCGTCCTTGATGTCTGCCATGCTCCGGAGTCTAGCCGCGCGCACCGATCGCTCCTCGATCCGCCCCGGGCGGATCCGTCGTGGTCGCGCGCCCGGGCGGCCGTCGACGATCGGCGGTCGCGAGCAGCCCCGGGCTCAGTCCGAGGTCAGAGTGCTGAAGGATTCGAGTGCCCGCGGATGCCCTGCGACGAGGATCTCGTCCTCCGGGTAGACCACGGTCTCGGGTTCGACGAAGTGCCACCCGCCGCCGCGCTTGACGCCCACCACCGCCACGCCGTGGTGCCGCTCGAGGTGCTGAGGCCCCAGCGGACGGTCGACGATCGACCCCGGCGGGGAGATCCGCACCACGGCGAAGTCCTCGTCGATGGCCGCGAAATCGTGGAGCCGGGAGCTGATGAGGTGCGCGAGGCGACGGCCCATGTCGTTCTCGGGCCGGATGACGTGCTCGACCCCGAGCTGCCCGAGGATCTCGGCGTGCGGCTCGCCGATCGCCTTCGCCCAGATCGCAGGGACCCCGAGCTTGAGGAGGCGGGAGGTGGTGAGGATGCTCGCCTCGATGTCCGAGCCGATCCCCACGACGACCGCTGGCACCTCGGCGATCCCGAGCTGCCGCAGCGCCTGCTCATCGGTGGAATCAGCGGTCGCGACGAAGGCGAGGCGGTCACGGAGGTCGTCGACGACGTCGCGGCGGATGTCGATGCCGATGACCTCCGCGCCGAGTGCGGTGAGCTCGGTGGCCACCGCTGCACCGAATCTGCCGAGGCCGATCACTGCGATCGCCCCGGCGCCGGCGAGCCGGCCCGGGTCGCCGGTGAGGAATGCGGCCGGCTTCGCCAGCCATCTCGATGTGTTCACTGCGTCTCCTCCTGTGCTTCTGCGCTGGTCCGATGTGCCTGCGGCGCGGGGTGGTGCCGGGATCGATCGCGTCCGCGCCGCGCGGAAGACCCGGTCTCAGCCGATGAGCGGCCGCTCCTCGGGCAGTGCGTAGCTCGCGTGCCTGCGTCGCAGCGCGAGGGCCGAGGCGAGGGTCACCGGCCCGATCCGTCCGACCGCCATGAGGACGATGAGGACGACCTGCGAGAAGGCGGGCAGCTCCGCGGTGATGCCGGTCGACAGGCCCACGGTCGCGAATGCGGAGATCGCCTCGAACAGGATCCGATCGAGGCCCCACTGCGGCTCGTCGAGCATGATGAGCATCGTGGCGCCGAGGACGAGAGCGAGCGCGAGGACGATCACCGTCGACGCCTGCCGATGGACCGCGGTGTCGATCCGGCGCCCGAGGAGATTCACCGCGCGACCGCCGGTCACCTCGGACACGGTCATCGCTGCGAGCACGGCGACGGTGGTGACCTTGACGCCGCCTGCGGTCCCGGCCGGTCCGCCGCCGATGAACATGAGGATGTCGAGCCCGAACCAGCTCACCGGGTGCATCTGGGCGATGTCGATGGAATTGAACCCCGCGGTGCGGGCGATGGTCGACTGGAAGAAGGCGGCGAGGATCCGGCCGCCGGTCCCGTGGGCACCCAGGGTGCCGGGATTGCGCCATTCCTGCACCGCGATGAACACCGTCCCCGCCAGCAGGAGCAGAGGGGTGAGGACGACGACGATCCGCGTGGTGAGCGACCAGGAGAGCGGGAAGCGGTAGCGGCGGACGAGCTCGACGAGGACGGGGAACCCCATCCCGCCGATGATCACCGCGAGCGCGAGCGGCAGGATGACGAGGGGGTCGGTCGCGTACCGCACGACGCTGTCCGCGTGGAGGCCGAAACCGGCGTTGTTGAACGCGGAGATCGCGTGGAAGACCCCGAACAGGATGGCCTGCGCCCAGTCCATGTCGTAGCCGAACCGGAAGCGCGGCACCAGGATCGCGGCGGTCACCGCCTCGACCACGAGGGTTAACCCGATGATCCGCACGATCACCGGGCGGATCCCACCGAATCCGGACGAGCGCGTCTCGTGGGCCACCGCTCTCCGGAACCGCAGACCGGCGCGCCGCGCGACGAGCATGCCGAGCAGCATCGTGAAGACCATGATGCCGAGGCCGCCCACCTGGATGAGGCCGAGGATGACGAGCTGCCCGAACAGTGTGAAGTCCCCGCCCGTGTCGAGGACGACGAGCCCGGTCACGCTGAGCGCCGACGTCGCGGTGAAGAGTGCGGGGAGCACCCCGATCGACCCGTCGCCGACGGTGGCGAAGGGGAGCATGAGGAGTCCGGTGCCGGTGGCGAGCGCGGCCGAGAACCCGGCCAGGATCACGGCCACCGGGCGCAGAATGCGTACGCGGGGCACGGCTACACCGTAGCACCGCACGGACCCGGCTCCGGAACCGTTCGGATCACGATTCGACTGCGGTCGATGTCGTGCGCATCACGGGTCCCGCGATCTCCTATAGTGTGACCATCCTCACCGATCTGCTGAAGGGGCTGCTATGAGCACTCATCCGCCGACGCCCGATTCCAGCGGGGCCCGATCCACCTCCAGCGCGTCCGTGGACGAGCTCGGCCACGTCGATCGCGGTCACGGCTTCGTCCGGGTCCTCGGCAACGTCGATGCGCTCTTCATCGGCTTCGGCGCGATGATCGGCTTCGGCTGGATCACTCTCACCGGCGGCTGGCTCGAGAGCGCCGGCACCCTCGGCGCGCTCCTCGCCTTCGTCGTCGGCGGCATCATCATGGGCTTCGTCGGCGTCGTCTACTCCGAGCTCGTCGCCGCGATGCCCCACGCCGGCGGTGAGCACAACTACCTCATCCGCGGCATGGGCCCGCGTCTGTCGCTGCTCGGCTCGTGGGCGATCACCGGCGGGTACATCAGCGTGGTGATGTTCGAGGCGGTGGCGTTCCCGCGGACGATCGAATACCTCTTCCCGAACTTCCAGCAGATCCACCTGTGGACGATC
The DNA here is from genome assembly GCF_023072605.1 of Brevibacterium sp. R8603A2. NCBI lineage: Bacteria > Bacillati > Actinomycetota > Actinomycetes > Micrococcales > Brevibacteriaceae > Brevibacterium > Brevibacterium sp. R8603A2. The sequence continues at coordinate 32,882 of NZ_JALLGN010000008.1, read as the reverse complement.
GCCGACTTCGACGTGCACCTGACCTGGGCGCTCGCCGGGACGATCGGTTCGCTCATCGTCATGTGGATCAACATCCGGGGGGTCAAGGTCGCCGGTCTCGTCCAGACCTTCGTCGTGAGCTTCCTCGTCATCATGGCGTTCCTCCTGCTCGCAGGCGGAGTCGTCGGCGGCGAGCTGTCGAACACCCAGCCGCTGTTCAACGGCGGGGCGATCGGCTTCGTCGCGGTGCTCGGCGCGGTGCCGTTCCTCTTCGTCGGCTTCGACGTCATCCCGCAGTCGGCGGAGGAGATCAAGGTCCCGCCGAAGCAGATCGGCCGCCTCGTCGTCATGTCGGTGGTCATGGCGGTGGTGTTCTACCTCGTCATCATCTTCTCGACCTCGCTCGCGCTGCCCGCGTCCCAGCTCGCCTCCTTCGACCTCGTCACCGCGGATGCGCTCGCCGACCTCATGGGCCACCCGGTCTGGGGCGACGTCGTCATCGCCGGCGGTCTCGCCGGCATCATCACATCGTGGATCGCCTTCCTCATGGGCGCCTCGCGCCTCATGTGGGCGATGGCGAACTCCGGGATGATCCCGGCCTGGTTCGGCAAGCTCCACCCCAAGTACCGCACCCCGGTCAACGCCCTCCTGTTCATCGGCATCCTGTCGGCCTTCGCCCCGTTCGCCGGCACCGCGATGCTCGGCTGGGTCGTCGACTCCGGCTCGCCGATGATCGTCTTCGCCTACGGCCTCGTCGCGGTCGCGTTCGTCATCCTGCGCAAGAAGGAGCCGGGCATGGATCGCCCGCTGCGCGTGGGCGGCAAGGGCGGCGCCGGCATCGCCATCGGCATCATCGCCGCGGTGCTCTGCGCCATCCTGTTCATCATGTACATCCCGGAGCTCACCCCGATCTCGGTCACCCTCGCATGGCAGTCGTACCTGATGTTCGGGCTGTGGATGCTCGCCGGCGTCCTGCTGATGTTCCGCCTGCCCGGGGGCATCAAGCCCGGCCCCGACGCCGAGCACGAGCTCCTCACGCAGATCAACGAGAGGAAGCGCCGGAAGTGACGAGCACCGACTGCTCGACCGGCGGCGGCGCTTCGGCAGCCGCCCCGGCCGACGCCTCCTCCGCCGTGCCCGAGGCGCCCGCTCGCCCGGGCGCGGACGGCCGGGGCGGGTCCTTCCGCACCCTTCTCGCGGAGCGCTACAGCGTCCGCCACTTCACCGGGGAGCCGGTCACCGAGGAGCAGCTCACCGCCGTCCTCGAGACCGCGCAGCGCACCCCGTCGTGGTCGAACACCCAGGCCTGGCAGGTGCACGTGCTCACCGACGAGGTGCTCCGCGAGATCGGCCGGCGCCTGCGCGCCGAGGTGACGGCCCGGACCCAGCAGAAGACGGTCGTGTCCGACCTCGCGCTGCCCGGCCGGTTCACCGAGGAGCAGATGCACCGCAAGCGGGTGACCGGCTACGGGCGCTACGAGTCGCTCGGGATCGACCGGAAGGACATGGTGGGCCGGTTCGAGGCCTCGCTGGCGAACTTCGAGTTCTTCGGAGCGCCGGTCGGTCTCGTCATCACCTCGACCCGGGAGGTCGGCCCCTACGGCTGGGTGGACACCGGCGCCTACATCGGCACGCTCCAGTACGCGGCGTGGGAGGCGGGCCTGGGCGCGTGCGCGCTCGGCTCGATCGGCATGCACGCCGATCTCATCCACCGCTACCTGGGACTCGCCGATGACGTCGACGTCATCGCCGGGATGGCGCTCGGGCACCCAGATCACGCCGCTCCCGGCAACACCTACCGCACCGAACGGGCTCCCCTGTCCGAGGTCGTCCACCGCGTCGAGACCCTCAACGACTGAAATCCGCACGCGCATGGGCCTGCCGCTGCACGACTGTCCCGCGAAAACTGCAAGCGCCCACCCGACCTGAACAGGTTGTGGGGGCGCTTGCAGGAATCGCGGGATCTTCGAGGGCCGGGCAGCGCGCGAACTGCAGGCCGCTCGCGGCGCACTACCCGCGGACCGTCCGCGGGACGAGTGCCATCGCGATCACGCCGAGTACGGCGACGACGGCGAACAGGTAGAAGCCCCAGGGGTAGGCGATCCCCGCGGCGACGAGCGCTCCCGTGAGGAACGGCCCGACGATCGCCCCGAGCCGCCCCACCCCGGCGGCGAGCCCGAGCGCCGTGCCGCGCACCGCGGCCGGGTACACCGACGACACGTACGCATAGACGAGGACCTGCGCGGAGAACACGAACGCGCCCGTGGCGAAGACCGCGAGGTGGAGCACCACCGGGTTCTCCATCCGCACGCTGAGCAGGGCGAGGAGCACCGCGGCCGCACCGAACCACAGGAGCACCATCGGCCGGGTGCCGTACCGGTCCGCGGTCCGGCCGGCGACCACGAGCCCCACCACCGCGCCGAGGTTGAGGACGAGGAGCATGACGAGCGAGGCGGACAGCCGGTACCCGGCCTCCTCCATGATCGACGGCAGCCAGGTGTTGAGGCCATAGACGAGGAGCAGGCCCATGAAGCTCGCCACCCACACCCCGATCGTCACCCGCGCGAACCCGCCGGAGAACAGGCCCCCGCGCCCGGTTGCAGAAGCCGGATCCGCCGGGTCACCCACCGAGGCGCTCGCCGGGCCTCCTGCTGCCGCGGCCGCCGCCGTTCCTGCCGACGGCCCTGCCGCGGATCCACCGGCACCGTGCCCCGCGGTCCGGGCACTGCGTGCGGCGAGGAAGGCCGGGGACTCCGGCAGCCGCAGCCAGAGGACGGGCAGGAGGAGGAAGCCGGCGATCCCGCCGCCGAGGAAAAGGAGCTGCCAGTCCGCTCCGGCGAGCACGGCGAGCAGCGCCGCGAGCACCGCACCCGTGTGGTAGCCGGTCATCGTCAGGGTCGTCGCCCGCGCCGTGCTCCCGGCACCGGAGTACTCGCCCACGTAGGTGAGCGCGGTCGGAAGGACCGCGCCGAGCCCCATCCCGGCGATCAGCCGGAACACCGCGAACCACAGCACGCTCGGCGCGAAGGGGACGAGCACGGTGAAGATGCTGAAGACGACGACGCAGGCCAGGATCGCCGCCCGGCGCCCCACCCGATCGGCGAGGAAGCCGACGCCGGCGGCTCCGAGGCCCACCCCCACGAGGCTGAGCGTCGCCACCGCGGTCGCCGCCTCAGCGGTGAAGCCGAGGTGCCCGGTGGAGAGCAGGGTGGGGATGACCGCGCCGAGCACGACGAGCTCGAAGCCCTCGAGCATGACGACGATCCAGCACAGGATCGCGGGCCGGCGCGAGGCGCGACCGGGCACGGCGGCTGTCGCCGCCGAGGATGCGGTGGCGGTCGAGTCGGTCGCGGTTGCGGCGGGGTGCGAGGCGTCAGGGGTCATCAGGTCACAGCCCATTCGTTCGGATCCGGCGGTGCAGCGGCTCCGGGTCGGGGTCGCGGACCGAGCCTACCGCCGCGCGCCGGCCACCGCAGTCCGGCCGCCGCAGGCCCCGATCACTCCGTGCCGGAGACCACCCCTGCCGCGGTGAGCCGGTCGATCTCCGCCGCGTCGAAGCCTGCGGCGCGGAGCACCTCGGCGGTGTGGGCACCGGTCCGCGGGGCAGGTGCGGGGTGTTCGAAAGGCGCGCCGTCGGAGTCGCCGCCGGCCCAGGTGGCTCCGCCGGCCGGGGCGAACCGCGGCGCCAGCCCGGGCTGCCGGACGCCGTCGGCGTCGCGGTAGAACACGGCGCGCGCGGAGTTGTGGACGTCCGCCTCGGCCTCGTCGAAGGAGAGGATCGGGAACACGCAGCCGTCGGTGCCGTCGAAGATCTCGACGAGCTCGTCCCGGGTGCGGGCGGCGATCGCCTCGGTGAAGGCGGCACGGATCTGCGGCCAGGTCTCCTGCTTGCGATAGTCGAAGGTGCCGAACTTCCCGGGCATCCGGTCCTCGATGTCGAGGCCGTCGATGACGACCTTGAAGAACTGCGGCTCGATGCAGCCGACGGACACCCACTGCCCGTCATTCGTCTCGTAGCGGTCGTAGAACGGCGCACCGGAGTCGAGGATGTTCGTACCGCGCCCCTCTCTCCACAGGCCCTGGGCGGCGAATCCGTGCATCATCGCCCACAGGAGGTTGGCGCCGTCGATCATCGCCGCGTCGATGACCGCACCCTGACCGCTGGTCCGCGCGCGCACGAGCGCGGCGAGCATGCCGACGGCGAGCACCATGCCGCCGCCGCCGAAGTCGCCGATGAGGTTGGCGGGGAACTGCGGGCCCTCGCCGGCGCGGCCGAGCTGGTGGAGGACGCCGGCCGAGGCGATGTAGTTCATGTCGTGCCCGGCGACCTGCGCGCGCGGCCCGGTCTGCCCGTAGCCGGTGATGCGGCCGTAGACGAGTGCCGGGTTCTCCGCCATGAGCTCGGCCGGGCCGAGGCCGAGGCGCTCGGCGACCCCCGGCCGGAAGCCCTCGAGGCAGGCGTCGGCCCCGGCGACGAGGCGGCGGACCACCGCGACGCCCTCGGGCTGCTTGAGGTCGACGACGATCGACTTCTTGCCGCGATCGAGCACCGGGCTGTTCGGCACGCCCTGCTCGCTCGGGCGCTGGAGGCGGATGACCTCGGCGCCGAGGTCAGCGAGCACGAGCGCGGCGAAGGGACCGGGACCGATGCCGCCGAGGTCGATGATGCGGAAGCCCTCGAGCGGCTTGAGCGCGGCCGGAGATCCGGACGTCCCGGCGGGGCCGGCGGCGGTGGGTGATCCCTGCGGGGCGGGCGAGGTGTGGTCTGAGCTGGTCACGGTGCGTCCTCCGGGGCTGGTGGCGGCGGTCGGACGAGGGTCGCCCATCCTGTGCGAACCCGGGCGCGCCACGATGCACGACCCGCGTTCAAAACAGTTACCGAATGATTGATTAGCTTAAGATTAGAGGGCCGGTGCCCGGTCCGCAATGATGGTCCGGGAACGCATGTCCACCCCTGCGATCGCACTGCCGATCCCGAACCCGATCCGATACCCGATCCGCCGAGAGGAACCTCCGTGTCCGAAGTCTTCATCCACCGTCCGCAGATCCGCTGGTCCGACCAGGACATCCTCGGGCACGTGAACAACGGCCGGATCGTCACCCTCATCGAGGAGGGGCGGATCAATTGGCTCGTCGGGATGCGCGGGCGCGATTCGATCAGCGCCCCGAAGCTCGCGGTGCGCCTCGAGCTCGACTACCGGAAGCCGGTGATGTACGGCCCCGAGCTCGTCCTCGAGCTGCGGATCGCGCGTGTGGGGAACAGCTCGTTCACCATCCGCACGACCGGCATCCAGGAGGACGAGGTCGTGTTCGAGGCGCTCAACGTCATGGTCACCGTCGACCCGGAGACCAAGCGGCCGCGCCCGATCAGCGAGAAGGACAAGGCCTACCTGCGCACCTACATGGACGACGAGGGCTGATCACCGGTCCCCGGGCAGCGCTGCTCCGCACTCCGGGGCCGGCACCGGCGCGCCCACGCCCGCCCCCGGGGACCGGCACGCCCACGCGGACGACCCACAGGACCGGAATGTGCATGTGCATGTGACGATGTGTGCGATCTCGCGCGGGGCGGTATACACGTCCTATGGACACCGATGAACGGATGAACTGGGAAGCCCGGTACGCGCAGGCCCGGAGACCTCGGTCGAGGGGGCGGAGCCGGATCGCGAGCTCCTCGCCCTCCTCACGGAGATCACCCGGCAGGACGCCCCTTCCGACGCCGGGCCCGCCGTGCGGGGAGCCGCAGCGCGGACGGCGGTGGACCTCGGCTCCGGTACCGGACGCAACACCCGTGCCCTCGTCGAGGCCGGTCTGCGCACCACCGCCGTGGACTTCTCACCGACGGCGATCGCCGCGCTGTGGAAGCGGGCGCTCGCCGAGGGGTGGGATCGCGGACTGCTCGGCATCACCGGCGACCTCATGGAATGGATGGAGTCGACCGCCGAGCACTACGACCTCGTCGTCGGCGCGTACCTCCACGGAGTCGACGGCGCACTCGAGGGAGCGCTCCGTCTGCTGCGCCCCGGCGGCCGGCTGCTGTGGACGACGCATGCGCCGGAGTCGCCGCACGGCCCGCCGCCGCACGTCCCGCGCCCGGACGTCGACGCCGTGCGAGCGGAAGCCGCGCGCGTCCCCGGGATCACCGTGGAGCGCCTCGACCGGACGGGCCGGGGCACGCACACCGTCGACATCGTGCTGCTCGCCCGCCGCGGCTGACCCGCCGCGACCTGCCCGCCCGCCTCACATGAGCGGCCCGGCGCCCGCCTCACATGAGCGGGCTGCGGGGGAAGGGGAGGAGCTCCTCGACCGCGGCGGCGATGGTGAACACCGAGTCGTCGGCGAACGGATGGCCGACGATCTGCACGCTCGTCGGCACGCCGGTGGGCCCGATGCCGCTCGGCACCGCCATGACGGGGCACCGGTTGGCGATGTTGAACGGGATCGTCATGTGCGCCTGCCAGTAGAAGTCGAGCGGGCCGGCCGGCCGCTCGAGCGCCTCGAGGTAGGCATTGTCCGCCTCGAGCGCGCCGATCGCCGAGGTCGGGGTGAGGAGCGCATCGAATCCGGCCATCGCGTCCGCGATCTGCGCCTGCACCTTCGTCTCGAGATCGGCGGCCTCGAGGAGGCTGATCCGCTCGGCGAAGTCGCGGGTGTACTCGACGAACCGCTTGGAGTACGGCTCGAGGAGGTCGAGGTCGCCGCCGCACATGCGCGTCATGTTCTGCGCGATGAGGTGACCGTAATGGGCGCTCGAGGCGTCGGTGACGTCGGCGAGCGAGAGCGCGAGGTCGATCTCGACGAGCTCCGCCCCGGCCCCTCGCAGCGCCGCCACCACGGTGTTGAGGCCGGCGGCCACCTCGGGGTCGACGTCGTAGCAGCCGAGGTCCCGGGAGACGGCGATCCGCATCCCGGCCACGCCGGCCGCACCGGCGAACGCGGTGGGCAGGACGTGTGCGGGGGCGATCGTCGCGTGGTCGCCGGCGTGCGGACCGACGATGATGTTCGTCGCGTAGGCGGTGTCGGCGACGGTGCGGGCGAGGACGTGGTCGCCGCGGTACCAGTCGGTGTTGAGCGGCACCACGCCGGGTGTCCGACCGTAGGGCGTCTTGAAGCCCGGCAGTCCGCCGAACGCGGCGGGGATCCGGGTCGATCCGGCGATGTCCGAGGCGGTGGCGAGCGGCCCGTAGCCGGCGGCGACCGCGGCACCGGAGCCGCCCGAGGAGCCGCCGGGGGTGCAGTCCGGGTTGAAGGGGTTGCGGGTGGTGCCCCAGGCCGCGGTCTGCGTGAAGGTCGCGCAGGAGAACTCCGGTGTGGTGGTGCGGGCGAAGGGGACCGCACCCGCCTCCCGCAGCCGCGCGACGACCGGATGGTCCGCCGGCGCGGTCTGCCCGGCGAGCACCCGCGACCCGCGAGTCGCGGAGCAGCCGGCGACGTTGTGCTGCTCCTTGACGAGCAGCGGCACCCCGAGCAGGGCGGGCAGCGGGGTGTCGGCATCTGCGCGGGCGTACACCTCGGCGGCGGCCTGCGCGGCCTGCCGGGCCGGCTCGTCCATGACGTCCATGACCGCGTTGATCTCCCCGTCATGCGCGGCGATCCTGCTGGTCAGATGGGTCAGATACTCCACGGGGGAGAGCTCGCGGGAGCGGAAGGCGGCGATCACGTCGAGGACGCTCATGTGGTGCAGTTCACTCATGGGGCCAGTGTGCCATTCTTCCCCGGCTCCCGCCCGGGCGGTCTCGCACTCCGTACACACGGACCGATCCGGCGCACCCCGCGGTGAGCGGCCCTGCGCGGACGCTGAGTCGCGCGCTCAGGCGGAGCCGATATTCTTGGGACCACGAGGGAGGCGGCACGGCGCCGCACCGGGGGCGACCCTGCGGTGCGCGGGCGCGACGACGAACCGGCCGACACGCACACGATGACATCTGAGGACTCCGCACGCCGACGTGCGCGACAGGTGACCCTGTTCCTCGACGTCGACGGCGTGCTCAACTCCTACCCGGTGACCGGCATGCGCTTCTACCGCGAACGGCGCCGCCGCGTCCACGCCTGGAACTACGAGCTCCACTTCCGCCCGGCGGTCGTGCGCCGCCTCGAGCGGCTCGTCGAGCAGCGCCTGGTCGACCTCGTGTGGCTCTCGACCTGGTCCGACCGGTGCACGACCGAGCTCGAGCCCACGCTCGGCTTCCGCGGCACCTACGCCGTCATCCCCATGCCCGACGACTCCTACAACCGCTTCGCCGGCGATCCGCAGAGCTGGTGGAAGGCCCATGCTGTCGAGGCCTGGCTCGCCGACCACCCCGACGAGCGCGCGATCTGGATCGACGACGACCTCGCGGCCCCCGCCACCTACTCCTACTTCTCCGAGACCTACCCCGGCCGGCTCCTCCTCATCGCCCCCGAGTTCAGCCGCGGGCTCACCGCCGAGCACTTCCGCCGCATCAGCGCCTTCACCCACCCCAGGCCGCAGCCCACCGCCGCGACCACCCGCCTGCTCAGCCGCAGACGGCGCACCGCCGCCGAGGCGCCCGCAGCTCCCGGCACCGCGCCGGCCGACCGATCCGAGAACGCACTCGTCGCCCCCGAAGGCCTCGGCCGCCGGGTCCACGGAAAGGACTGAGACATGTCTCGCCCCCGCACGCCGCTGGTCGGGTTCATCGACTCCGGCCTCGGCCTCGTCGACTTCGCTGACGCGTTCCACCGCCGCGTCCCGCACGCCGACCTCCTCCTCTCCATGGATCCCGACTGGATGCCCTACGGGGCGCTCGATGCCGGGGTGGTCGCCGAGCGCATCATCGCCTCCGCCCAGGTGTTCTCCCCGTGGGAGCCCGATGCCGTCGTCATCGCGTGCAACACCGGCTCGGTCCACGGGCTGGCCCCGCTGCGCGCGCAGCTCGAGCCGGGCACCCCGGTGATCGGCACCGTGCCGGCGATCAAGACCGCCGCCGACGCCGGTGAGCCGTTCGCCGTGTGGGCCACCCGCGCCACCACCGTCAGCGACTACCAGCGCGGACTCATCGAGGAGTTCGCCGCCGAGGCCGAGGTGCACCCGGTGGCGTGCGCCGGGCTCGCCGAGGCGATCGACAGCGCCGAGCTCGCCGCCGTCGACACCGCGATCGACGCGGCCATCGCCGCCACCCCCGAGCATGTGGAGACGATCGTGCTCGGCTGCACCCACTACGGCCTCGTCGAGGACCGGATCCGCGCCCGCCGACCGGCCACCCGCAATCTCCACGACTCCCCGCACGCCGTGGCCCGGCAGACAGCGCGGCGCCTCGGCCTCGACCCGGACGACCCGGCGCTCGCCGCCGGCCACGGTGCGGGCACCGGCGGGCGGGTGCTCGCCACGTACATGTCGGGGCGCCGCTCGGCCCTGCCCGACACGCTCGACGCGTACCCGGCCGGGCTGCGGCTGCGCAGGATCGAGGCTCACGGATGACCGCCTTCACGCCCTTCGACCCCGTCAGCGCCCTCGCTCGGATGCGCACCACCGTGATCGTGCAGGGTGTGCTGTCCGTGCTCGCCGGCCTTCTCATGGCGGTGTTCCCGGACTTCGCGCTCCTCGTCATCGTCGTCCTGTGCGCGGCGTGGCTCCTGGCCGACGGCGTCCTCGCGCTGCTGCGTCTGGCCTCCCGGCGCTCCGGCTCCCGCTCCGGCTGGCCGCTGGCGCGCGGACTCCTGGCGATCGGACTCGGTGTCCTCGTGCTCCTGCTGCCAGGCGAGTCCGCGGCGGTCATCGCCGTCATCGCCGGACTGTGGGCGTTCCTGCTCGGCGGGCTGGCGGTGCTCGGCGCACTCGCCCTGCGCCGGCTGGGCGGATCCCTGTGGTGGGGCCTGCTGCTGCTCGGCGGGTTCGGGCTGGTGCTCGGCGCCGTGCTGCTGCTCGACCCGGCGGCCGGCATCGGTGCGGTGCTGTGGCTCGTCGCCGCCTTCCTCGTCCTCCAGGGTGTCGCCGCAATCCTCCTCGGCGTCCGGTTGGGGCGCGCGCTCGGACGTGCCGCGGCAGAGCAGAACGGCCTCGGCGGCCTCGGTGGGCTCGGTGGGCGGACCGGTGCCGGCGGGCCGGTGGTGTTCGGCGGGCCCGCGTTCGGCGGGCCCGGTTTCGGTGGGCCCGGTGGATCCGGCGGGCCGGCGCACTCCGGGCCGACCGGTTCCGCGCGTGGCTCCGAGGATCCCGCCCCGCCCGGCTGGATCACCGGCGAGCTCGCCGATGACGAGGACGCGGGCACCACGGGCAGGGACGGCGCCCCGCACGACGAGGACGACGACGACCGTCGCCGCGGGGGCTCCGGATCGCGAGACGGTATTTGACCGTTCGACTCCCGGTGGCGTTCAATTCTGGGGTGACCACGCATCCTCTGAGCCCGCTGTGCTGGCGGCGCCTCCACATCGACCTCATGCGCGTCACCACCGTCATCGGTTGATGTCCTCCCTGCACCCTCGCTGAACAGCATTCACCGACGAACGCCGGGGACCACTCTGCAGGTTCCCCAGGCATGTCAGTGCGAATGCACCTTTCAACTGCCGCTGCAGTGCGGTTACCCGTCAGTATCCGCACTGGTTCGCCCCGGGAACCGACTGACCGCACCGTGATGCCCCGCGTCCTGCTGTGTGCGCACACAGCCGCGCCTCCCCGCCCCCGGGCACTTCACCGCGTCATCTCCACCCCCGGGCACTCCACCGCATCTTCCGGCCCACCGGGCCCTCGTCACCAAGGACCAGCCATGACCACCTCACCCCGCCCACCCGCCGACCGCCCGGACTCCACGAATCCCTCCGCCGCTGATTCCGCACCCGGCTCCGGCTCCACGCACGCCTCCGTCCAGGAGCACCTCGACCGCCGTCGGGCCGGCCGCCGGCGGGGGATGATCGTCGCCGCGATCCTCGCCGTGCTCGCACTCGTCGCCGTCGGCATCGTCGCGCTCACCCAGCGCTCCGGCGGTGAGGGCGGTGCCGGAGGGGCCGCCGGCGAGCTCACCGCGCTGCGCATCGCCGACACCGCGCAGAGCGACTACCAGGACGCGATCATCGAGGTGGGCCGGGAGAACGGCCTCGACCTCGAGTTCGTCAACTTCGACGACCCGTACCTGCCGAACACCGCGCTGCTCGAGGGCGAGGTCGACGCGAACTCCTTCCAGCACATCGCCTGGCTCAGCGCGTTCAACGGTGAGAACGACTCCGACATCACCCCGCTGTTCTCGACGAACATCTCCCAGTGGGGCCTCTACTCCTCGACCGTCACCGACCTCGCCGAGCTGCCCGACGGCGCCCGCATCGCGATGCCGGACGACCCCTCGAACTTCTCCCGCGCCCTGTTCATCCTGCAGAGCGCCGGCCTGCTCGAGATCAGCGACGAGGAGGGCTTCTACCCGACCGAGGAGCAGATCACCGCGAACCCGAAGAACATCGAGTTCGCCCGGCTCGCCCACGAATCCGTGCAGACGGCCTACGAGGACCCGTCCGTCGACGGCGTCGTCGTCGGCACCGACGACTTCGACCCGGCGCTCGGCATCACCGTCGACGACGCCCTCCAGGCCGAGGATCCCGAGGCGCCCTCCTCCGTGCCGTACACGATCATCGTCGCCACGATGCCCGACCGCGCCGAGGACCCGGTGTGGGAGCAGCTCGAGGAGACCTACCGCGACCAGCGGGTCGTCGACGCCTTCAACGAGGAGAAGAACGGCCAGGCCTCCTACGTCGACCGCCCGCGCAGCGAGCTCCTCGATGCGCTCGAGGAGCTCGACAAGGCCCGCGAATCATGAGCGACCGGAGCAGCGCCTCGGCCGCGGCCGCCTCCTCGGCCGCTCACGAGCAGACCGGGCCGGCCGGCGCCTCCGCCACGACGCCGGGCACCCCGGCCACCCCGGGCACCGACCGGATCGTCCTGTCGGGGGTGTCGAAGACCTTCACCACGAAGCAGGGTGCCACCACCGCCGCGCTCGACGACGTCAACCTGTCGGTCGGGGCCGGGGAGATCTTCGGGCTCATCGGCCGTTCGGGCGCGGGCAAGTCGACGCTGCTGCGGATGATCAACGCGCTCGAGCGGCCCACCTCGGGCACGGTCGAGGTCGACGGCGTCGACCTCGCCGGGGTCACCGGGGACCGGCTGCGGCGGCTGCGCCACGGCATCGGCATGGTGTTCCAGCAGTTCAACCTCATGAACTCGCGCACGGTGTACGGCAACATCGCCGTACCCCTGCAGCTCGCGGGGATGAAGGAGGCGCAGATCTCCGCCCGCGTGAGCGAGCTGCTCGACTTCGTGGGCCTCGGCGACAAGGCGTTCGTCAAGCCCCGGCAGCTGTCCGGCGGGCAGAAGCAGCGGGTCGGGATCGCCCGCGCGATCGCCAACCGGCCCTCGATCCTCCTGTCCGACGAGGCGACGAGCGCGCTCGACCCGCAGACCACCGGCGACATCGTCGCCCTGCTGCGCTCGGTCAACGAGGAGTTCGGCATCACCATCGTCGTCGTCACCCATGAGATGGACGTCGTCAGCCGGCTCGCGGACCGGGTGGCGATCCTGTCGGCCGGGCGGGTCGTGGAGACCGGGGAGATCCAGCAGATCCTGTCCCGGCCGGCGCACCCGGTGACCGCCGGGCTCGTCGAGTCCTACACGCGGACCGCGCTCACCGAGGCGGAGAAGACCCAGCTGCGCGGCGAGTTCACCGACCACCGGGTCTCCGTGACCGTCGACGACACCCTCGTCGGCACCCCGGTGCTGTCGCGGCTCGCCCGCGCGCACGCGGTGGACTTCTCGATCATCCAGGGCGGGGTGGCGCGCGTGAAGAACCACCCCTACGGCCAGCTCAGCCTCGCCCTCTACGGCGAGGACCGGGCGGTCGAGGCGTTCGTCGCCGAGCTCGGTGCGCAGGCGGAGGTGATCCGCTGGTGATCGACTTCGGAACCGTCGTCCCCAAGGTCGCCGACGCGCTCTTCGAGACGCTCTACATGGTCACCGCGGCGTTCCTCATCGCCGCCGTCGTCGGGCTCTCGCTCGGCATCTTCCTGTTCGCCACCCGGCCGGGCCAGATCCTCGGGAACCGGGCGGTCCACTTCGTCCTCAACTTCGTCGTCAACATCTTCCGCCCGATCCCGTTCATCATCCTGCTCGTCGCGCTCACCCCGGTGACGCGGGCGATCATCGGCACGAGCATCGGCCCGAGCGCGGCGATCCCGCCGCTCGCGATCGCAGGCGCGATGGGCATCGCCCGGGTCGCGGAGTCCAACCTCGTCGCCGTCGACCCCGGCGTGGTCGAGGCCGCCGAGGCGATGGGCGCCCGACCGCTCCACATCCTCTTCGGGTTCGTCGTGCGCGAGGCGTTCGGCCCGCTGCTCCTGTCGCTGACCTTCATCTCGATCTCACTCATCGACGCCACCGCGGTCGCCGGCGCGGTGGGCGGGGGCGGCCTGGGCAACCTCGCGCTCACCTACGGCTACCAGCGGTTCGACTGGGCGGTGATGGCGCTCATCATCATCGTGCTCATCGTGCTCGTGCAGTGCGTCCAGTTCCTCGGGAACTGGATCGCGAAGAGATTCATCGACTAGGAGACCCATGACCCACCTCGACAGCACCTCACCCGCCGGCACCTCACCCACCGGTACCGATCCCGCGCGCACCCGGCTGCCCGGCGGGAGCTCCCTGCTCTCCGGCCTGCCCGGTCGGCAGGGGTTCGGGGACGCCAGCCTGATCCGGGTCGGCACCGGCAGCATCGACCTCGGCGGCGGCAATCCGGACAGGTCCCTCCTCCCGGTCGACCTCTACCGCGAGGCCGTCCACGAGCTCATGGACTCCCCCGGCTACGGCGCGCGGCTGGGCTACGTGCCGGCGGCGGGCACGCCGTCGTTCCGCGCGCTCCTCGCCGAGCGCGAAGGCGTCTCACCCGAGCGGATCATCGTCACCAGCGGCGGCATCAACGGCCTCGCCCTCGCGGTGCTCGGCACCCTCGATCCAGGGGACACGATCGTCGTCGACGATCCGATCTTCCCGCTGTTCCTCCGCGTCCTCGACCTCGTGCCGGGCGTGCGGGTCGTGCCCGTCGGGGTGCAGGCCGACGGTCTCGACGTCGACGAGCTCGAGTCGCACCTCGCCGCCGGGGTGCGTCCGCAGGCGGTGTTCACGGTGCCGACCTTCCACAATCCGGGCGGCGCGGTGCTGTCCGCCCAGAAGGCGCAGCGGCTCACCGAGCTCGCCGAGCGCTGGGGGTTCACCGTGTTCGCCGACGACCCGTACCGTGAGCTCGCCTTCCCCGGGGCCGAGGTGCCCGCAGCTGCGTGGGTCCGAGACAGCGAGCACGTGATCGGGGTCAACACCTTCTCGAAGACCCTGGGGCCGGCGCTGCGGCTGGGCTACACCGTCGTCCCGTCGGCGCTCGCGGAGCAGTACGTCAAGCTCCGCAACCGGCTCGACGGGCAGGCGAGCGGGGTGCTCCAGGACATCGTCGAGCGGATCGTGGGACGACCGGAGTACGCGCAGGCCAATGCCGCCGCGGGTGCGGTGTACGCGCAGAAGGCCCGGGCACTCCACGGTGCGCTGCACCGCGAGCTGCCGGGCGAGCTCGACATCATCGAGCCGCAGGGCGGGTTCTTCCTGTGGGCGCGGTTCCGCGACCAGGAGGCCGACTTCGCGGCCCTGTTCGACGCCGCCCAGGACGAGGGGCTCGTCTACCAGCGCGGCGAATGGTTCGGGGTCACCCCGACGGGTGGCGCGGGCGGCGCTTCAGGTGCGGCGAGTGCGGCGGGTGCCGCCAGCGCGGCGGGCGCGGCGGGCGACGCTGTAGGCGCCGCGAATGCTGCGGGTCCTGCGGGCGCGACCGGCCAGGGCCTCGGCGGCGACCCCTCGCGCACTCGTGGGGCCGTGCGCCTGACCTTCGCCGAGCTCGACGTCCCCACGCTCGAGGAGGGCGCCGCCCGCCTCGGTCGCGCCTGGCGCCGCATCCACGGCTGAGGACGCACGCGGCAACGCAGCCGGTCCTTCCGGGGGCCGGTCCGGGGCCGGTTCGGGTGCCGGTGCTTCCGAGGCCGATTCCGTGCGACAGCCCCGTTCCGCAGTCACCCCAGTGCGGTTACGGACGAGTATCCGCACTGGGGTGCCCCGGGAACCAACAGACCGCACAGGATCGCACCGGGAACCGGCAGACCGCACTGGGGTGCACCGGGAACCAGCAGACCGCACTGGGGTGCACCGGGAGCGCCGGCTTCCAGTACCCCAGCGGCAGAGAGCCGGGCACGCGCCCTCAGAACAGCTGGCGGAGGTTCGCCTTGGCGAGGTCGATGAGCTCGTCGCCGCGGCCGCTCATCACGGTGCGGATCGCGTAGAGCGCGAAGCCCTTGGCCTGCTCCGCCGTCACGCTCGGCGGCATCGACAGCTCCTGCTGCTCGGTGACGACGTCGAGCAGGGCGGGTCCGTCGTGGGCGAGGAACTCCTCCACGGCTGCCGGCAGGTCCTGCGCCGATTCGACGCGGATCCCTCGGATCCCGACCGCCTCGGCGACGCGGGCGAAGTCCGGGTTCTTCAGGTCCGTGCCGAAGTTGACGTAGCCGGCGGCCTTCATCTCGAGCTCGACGAAGTTGAGCGAGGAGTTGTTGTACACCACGGTCTTCACCGGCAGCTCGTTCTGGGTCAGGGTGATGAGCTCGCCGAGGAGCATCGCGAGTCCCCCGTCGCCGGCGAGCGCGATGACCTGCCGGTCCCGGTCGGTGGCCTGGACGCCGATGGCCTGCGACACCGCGTTCGCCATCGACCCGTGGGTGAACGACCCGATGAGCCGGCGGCGCCCGTTCATCGTGAGGTAGCGGGCCGCCCACATCACCGGGGAGCCGACGTCGGGGAGGAACACCGCATCGTCTGCGGCCGCCTCGTCGATGAGCCGGGTGAGGTACTGCGGGTGGATAGTGCGCTTGGTCGGCCCGGCGAGCTCGTCGAGCTTCTTCCGGGTCCTCGCGTAGTGCTTGGTCATCGTGTCGAGGTGCTTGCTGCTCGTCTTGGCCGTGAGCCGGGGCAGCAGGGCCTCGATGGTCTCGGAGACCCCGCCGACGAGCGGGATGTCGACCGGGGTGCGCCGCCCGATCTGCTCCCCGCGGATGTCGACCTGCACGACCGTGGCGTCGCCCGGATAGAACTGCGGGTAGGGCAGGTCGGAGCCGAGGACCAGCAGCGTCTCCGCCTCCATCATCGCGCGGTAGCCCGAGGCGAAGCCGAGCAGCCCGGTCATCCCGACGTCGAAGTGGTTGTCGTACTCGACGTGCTCCTTGCCGCGCAGGGCGTGGACGATCGGCGCCTGCAGGGTCTCCGCGATCGCCAGCAGCTCTGCGTGCGCCCCGGCGGTGCCGGCTCCGGCGAGGATCGTCACGCGCGAGCACGTGTTGAGCGCCTCGGCGGCGAAGTCGAGCTGCGACTCGGCAGGGATGACGCGGGAGGGGTGGGCGGTGATCTCCTCGGGTTCGGCGTCGAGCTGCGCCTGCAGGACGTCCCCGGAGACCACGAGCACGGCGACACCGCGCTTCTCGAGCGCCTCGCGCATGGCGATGCGCAGCAGCCGGGGCATCTGGTCGGCCCGGGTGACGTGCTCGACGTAGACGCTGCACTCGCGGAACAGGTCCTGCGGGTGGGTCTCCTGGAAGTACCCGGTGCCGATCTCGGAGCTCGGGATGTGCGCGGCGATCGCGAGGACCGGCACGCGCGAGCGCTGGGCGTCGAACAGGCCGTTGATGAGGTGGAGGTTGCCCGGCCCGCAGCTGCCCGCGCATACCGCGAGCCCGCCGGTCATCGCCGCCTCGGCCGAGGCGGCGAAGGCGGCCGCCTCCTCGTGCCTGACGTGGACCCAGCCGAGGCGGGGGTGGGTGCGCAGGGCATCGGTGAAGGCGTTGAGGGAGTCCCCGGGGAGGCCGTAGACGCGTTCCACGCCGCTCTCGGACAGGGTTTCGACGATGTTCTCGGACACGGTGGCCATGATGCGATCCTTCCGTGCACCGCGGAGGCGGCTGACCGCCGGGCGGTGCGGTGTCGGGTGTGATGCTGCGTGATCGAGTCTATGCCCGGTGGGCGGCGCCGGATCCAGCCGCCGGGGCCCGTGGGGTGCGGTGCGCGCGAGGTCCGGGGCGGTGTTCGGGCGTCGAACCAGTGCGGTTACTTCTCGGTATCCGCACTGGAGCGACCGTGGAAAGCGCGCCACCGCACTGAGGTGACCCCGGATCCTGCTGACCGCACTGAGGTGGCCTCGGACTCAGGAGTCGATCCGCAGTCAGGGGTCGATCCGCAGTCCGGGTTCGATTCGGCGCGCCCAGGCCTCGATGCCGCCGGCGACGTCGTGAACGACGTACCCGCGGGCACTGAGCGCGGCGGCCGCGCGCGCGGACCGGGCACCGGAGCGGCAGTGGACGAACACCTCGGCCCCGCTGGGCGTCGGCAGGTCCTCCCCGGCGAGGATCCGGTCGAGCGGCACGAGGCGCGCGCCGGGGATCGCGGCCGCCGCGTGCTCCGCCGGTTCGCGCACGTCGAGGAGCGCGAAGTCGCGGGCCCCGGCATCCCGCTCCCCGAGTGCTGCGGCGAGCTGCTCGACGGTGACGAGGGAGCGGATCCCGGCGCCGACCTCGGCCGCGGCGGCGGGCCGGTGGACGTCGGGGTTCGCGGCGAGCGGCACGGGCTCCCAGGTGCCGGTGCGCATGTCGTGGACGAGGACGGTGCCGATGAGCGGTGTGCCGTACCCGAGGACGAGCTTGATCACCTCGGCTGCCATCGCGACGCCGAGAGCGCCGGGCACCACGCCGAGCACGCCGCCCTCCGCGCAGGACGGCACGCTGCCCGGCGCGGGGACGTCGGGGTAGAGGTCCCGGTAGACGGGGCCGCGCCGGGCGTCGAACACGCTGAGCTGCCCGCCCGCGCCGAGCACCGCGCCCCACACATGCGGGATCCCGAGGACGGTGCAGGCGTCGGATACGAGGTAGCGGGTCTCGAAGTTGTCGGAGCCGTCGAGCACGATGTCGTAGCCGTCCAGCACGTCGAGCACGGTGTCCCGGCTCAGGCGCTCACGGTGGGTGGCGACGGTGATCTCGGGGTTGAGAGCGGTGAGCGCACGGGCGGCGGAGTCGACCTTGGGCCGGCCGATGTCGGCGGTGCGGTGGATGATCTGCCGGTGGAGGTTGCTCAGGTCGACGGTGTCGTCGTCGACGATGCCGAGCGTGCCGATCCCCGCGCCGGCGAGGTAGAGGGCCGCCGGGGCACCGAGGCCGCCCGCCCCGATGCACAGGACGCGGGCGACCCTCAGGCGCTCCTGGCCCTCGGGCCCGACGCCGGGGACGGTGATCTGCCGGTCGTAGCGCCCGGGGCCGGCTGCTGGGCCGGGGCCCGGGTGCTCGTGCGGACCGGCCGCTGACCCGGGGCCGGTCATGCGAGGCCGACCCACGAGTGGTCGCCGCCGGCGTAGTCCTGGCGCTTCCAGATCGGCACCTCGGCCTTGATCGCGTCGACGAGGGCGGCGCAGCACGCGAAGGCCTCCGCCCGGTGCGCCGAGGCCACGGCGACGACGAGCGCGTCCTCGCCGACGTGCAGCGGACCAATCCGGTGTGCGGCGTCGACGCGCACCCCGGGATGCTCCGTAGCGACACGGGCGACGACCTCGGCGATGATCGCTGCGGCGTCCGGATGGGCTGTGTAGTCGAGGGCGACGACGTCGGTGCGGCCCTCGTCGTGGTTGCGGATGACACCGGAGAACACGACGGCGGCACCCGTCTCCACTGTCGTCACCGCAGCTTGCGCCGCACGCGGGTCGAGGGGATCGGTGGTGATGCGGGCGGCGACGTACGGGGCCGGGGTGTTCTCACCGGGCCTCGCGGTCGCCTCGGGCGGGGCCGGGTCGGACGCCGACGGGTCGGCAGGGTGCGCACATGGCTGGGTCGGATGCTCGGTCATGCCCGGTTCCCGTGATCGCGGATGTCCTCGATCTGGGCCTGGATGTGGGGCAGGAGCGGGTCGAGCACCGCGATCCCGTCGCGCACGCCGCCGGAGGACCCGGGCAGGGTGACGATGAATGTCCGATCCCGTACACCTGCGACTCCGCGACTGACGACGGCTGTGGGCGTGTGAGCGAGCCCCGCACCCCACAGGGCGTGCATGATGCCCGGCACGGGGTATTCGAAGAACGGTTCGGTGAGCTGCGGTGTCCGGTCGTCGGGGTTGAGTCCGGTGCCGCCGCTGGTGATGACGATGCGCGGCCGCTCTGTCGGCGGGCACTCTTCGAGGAGGGCGCGGAGCGCTTGGGCCACGGGTTCCCCGTCGGCGACGACGAGCGGTGCCGGGCAGTCGTAGCCGCGTCCGGTCAGCCAGTCGACGAGGAGCGGGCCGGTCCGGTCCTCCGCCTGCCCCGCGGCGGCGGACGTCGAGGCGACGACGACGGCCGCCGAGCGTCCCGCCCCGAAGCGCGGATCAGTCGAGGTGTGCACCCGTACTCCTGTTCGATGTGCTCATGATCCCCATCGTAGGCGCCATCACAGGTCGACGACCTCGACCGCGGTGCCGGCGGGCAGCGGCTCGGGACCGGGCGGGACGAGGACGAGCACCTCGGCGCGGGCGGCCTCGGCGAGCAGGTGGGAGCTCGTGCCGGGCAGCACGTCGACGCGGTCCGGCGCCGCGGGCACGCGGATGCCGCGGCGGATCTGCGTCTTGGCCGCGAGCGGGGTCACCGCGGTCTCCAGCCGGGCCTGCCGGGTGGTCGACCCGGTGGTGCCCCACACCTCGGCGAGGGCGGGTCCGAGGAGCAGCACGGCGCTCACCCAGGTGCTCACCGGGTTGCCGGGCAGGCACACGATCGGAATGCCGCCGCGCAGCACGCCGAGGCCCTGCGGCCCGCCCGGCTGCATGGCGACGGACCCGAACCGCACGGCCGGCTCCGCGGCGAGCGCGCTGCGCACCACCTCGAACCGGCCGGCGCTGATCCCGCCGGAGGTGACGACGAGATCGGGGTCGTGGGCGGCGATGTCGGCGTGCAGGGAGTCGGCGAAGTCGTCCGGTGAGTCCGCGACGAGGCGGGTGGCGCAGACCTCCGCGCCGCACCCGGTGAGGACGGCGTGGAGCAGCGCGGTGTTCGCGTCGTAGATCCGACCGGCGGGCAGCGGCTGCCCGGGCGGGACGACCTCGTCACCGCCGGTGCACACGAGGACCCGCGGCCGGGCGCGGACAGCGACCTCGGTGCGGCCCAGAGCGGCGAGCACGCCGAGCGCGGCAGCGCCCAGCCGGGTGCCGGCGGTGAGCACGGTGTCCCCGGCGGCGACGTCGCTGCCGGCCGGGCGGACGAACCGGCCGGGAGCCGAGGCGGGCAGTCCGACCTCCGTGACGTCGAAGCGGGCGTCGTCGGTGTCCTCGACGGGTACGACGGTGTCCGCCCCGGATGGCACCGGGGCGCCGGTCATGATCGGCACGGCAGTGCCGGCGGCCAGCGGCGCGGGGACGTGGCCTGCGGCGATGGTCGCGGCGACCGGGAGGCGGCCCGGGGTGTGGGCGGAGGCGGCGGCGAACCCGTCCATCTGGGAGTTGTCGAAGGGCGGCAGGGCGATGCTTGCGACCGCGTCCCGGGCCAGGCTGCGGTGCAGGGCGGCCGTGAGCGGCACTGTCTCCGTGCGCGGGGTGCGGGCGGCGAGCGCGGCGCGGACTGCCTCGCAGTGGGCGGTGAGACCGCGCGGGGAGTCCCAGGCGTCGTTCGGATCGTGTGCACTCTCCGGGGGCGTCTGCTGCATGCCGTCCAGACTAGTGGTGATGGCGAACGGGACGAGGTCCTCGGACGACACACCGGGTCCGCACGCTGGCGGCGGGGGATGCCGGCGGGAGCTCGGATGCCGGCGGTCGCCTCGGTGCCAAGGCCCGAGGCCCCCTGCGCTTCCGCCTCGCCCTCTGTAGACTCGCTGACATGTCGGTACGACTGGGAACCCCGCGCCTGCGCGAGCAGGCCAGCCTCCCCGAGCAGGCCGCGCGCACGGTCAGCGCGGAGCTCGCCCGGCGCGCCGGAGCCGCCCCGGAATCCGGTCCGCTGCGCGACAGCTTCGGGCGCTCGGGCGAGGACCTGCGGATCTCGCTCACCGACAAGTGCAATCTGCGTTGCACGTACTGCATGCCGGCCGAGGGCATGCAGTGGATGCCGCAGTCCGCCCTCCTCTCCCCCGAGGAGATCGTCCGGCTCGTGACGATCGGCGTCCGCGACCTCGGCGTCCGCGAGCTGCGCCTCACCGGCGGGGAACCGCTCATCCGCCGCGATCTCGAGGACATCATCGGGCTCGTCCACGCCCGCCACCCCGCGCTCCCGGTGTCGATCACGACGAACGGGATCGGCCTGGCCGAACGCGCGGCAGGCCTCGCCGCCGCCGGGCTGCGCCGCATCAACGTCTCGCTCGACACGATCGACGCGGAGACCTACCGGCAGCTCGCCCGCCGCGACCGCCTGCAGCAGGTCCTCGACGGGATCTCCGCGGCCGTCGCCGCCGGCCTCACCCCGGTGAAGATCAACGCCGTCCTCATGCGCGGGGTCAACGACGGCCAGGCCGGCGACCTCCTCGACTTCGCGCTCGCCCACGACCTCGAGCTCCGCTTCATCGAGCAGATGCCGCTCGACGGCGACCACGGGTGGACGCGGGAGGCGATGGTCACCGCCGCCGAGGTGCGCGCCGCCCTGGCCGCCCGGTACCGACTCGAACCCGACGAGGAGCCGCGCGGCGGCGCTCCGGCCGAACGGTTCGTCGTGCGCGCACCGGACGGCGAGCGGCTGGGCCGGGTGGGGATCATCGCCTCGGTCACGGAGCCGTTCTGCGGGGCGTGCACCCGCACCCGGATCACCGCGGAGGGCACCATCCGCTCCTGCCTGTTCTCGCACGAGGAGTTCGATCTGCGCTCCCTGCTGCGCGCAGGCCGGACGGATGCGGAGATCGGCCGCGCCTGGCGGCAGGCGATGTGGCTCAAGCCCCGCGCCCACGGCATGGACCACGCCGGCCTCGACAGCGAGGACTACGTCCAGCCCGAGCGCTCGATGAGCGAGATCGGGGGCTGAGATGACTGCTGAGATGATCACCGTCCGCTACTTCGCCGCGGCCCGTGCGGCCGCCGCCTGCACGCAGGAGGAGCTCGCTCTCGAGGAGCTGCCCGCTGCCGTGCCGCTCGACCGGGACTCGTTCGTCCGCGTGCTCGCCGAGCGCCATCCCACCCCGCCGGACGGTGAGCCGGCGCTCGCCGATGTCCTCGCCCAGAGCAGCCTGCTCGTCGGCGGGGTCGCGATGCGCCCGGGCCACACCGTGGGCGCCGGCGACACCGTGGATGTGCTCCCGCCGTTCTCCGGCGGGTGAGGCCGCGGTGGGAGGAGCCGCTATGGCCGCGCTGGTGCTGGCCGGGGGCCGGTCGCGCCGACTGGGCGGGATACCGAAATACCACCTGCGGGTGGGGGGTCCGGCTGCGGCCGCCTTCGGACCGGCGACGGCGCTGCCGACATCGACGACGCTGCTCGGAGTGACGATCGCGGCTCTGCTCGACGCCGGGGTAGAAGCCCGGCGGATCGTCGTCGTGGGCCCCGCGGACGTGCTCGCCGGTTCCGGGTGCGAGGACTCTGGAATCCGCGTCGTCCGCGAGGACCCGCCGTTCGCAGGGCCGGTCGCCGGGATCGCCGCCGGCGTCGAGGCGCTCACCGGGGACGCGGCGCGGGCCGAGGATGCTGCGCCCGCCGGTCTCGTGCTCACTCTCGCCTGCGACATGCCGGGCGTGGGGGCGGGCATCCGTGCGCTCATGGACGCGGCGAGCGCGGGCGAGGACAGCTCTGTGCACGCTGACAGCGGCGAGGGCAGCCGCCTGCGGGGCGGGGCCTCGTCCTCGCCGGGCGGCACCCGTTCCTCCCCGACCGGCGCCCTTTCTTCGCGGGACGACGCCCACTCGCCCGACGCCTGGGTGGGGGTGAGTCGTGGCGCCGCGGACGGCGGCGACGATCAGGTGCAGCACCTCCTCGCCCTCCATCGCGTTGGACCGCTCCGCGCGGCCCTGGCCGCTCAGGACACCGCCGGCATGTCCGTCCGCCGGCTCCTCTCCGGACTCGAGATCGCCCGTATCGACCTGCCGGCCGGGAGCGCCGACGACGTCGACACCTGGGACGATGCCCGGCGGTTCGGACTGGACGCTCCCCCGGCACACGGGGAGGATGCGGTTCCCCACTCGTCGGCCGAGAGCTGTGCCTCTGCAGGGCACCGCGCTCCCGCAGTGCAGCGAATCTCCGCAGAGCCCCAGGACGCCGTCGGGGAACCGGCCGGGGAGGAACGCCGATGACCGCCGCTCCGCGCTGGGACGAGGCGATGCGCCTGGCCGCCGGGATCGCTCCGCTCATGCCCGCCGCCGACCGGCCGCTCGCCGACTGCGCGGGCGCCGTGCTCGCCCATGATGTCCATGCCCCGATGCAGATCCCGCACTTCGACTCCTCGGCGATGGACGGCTTCGCTGTCGCCGGCCCCCCACCGTGGGTCCTCGAGGACGGGTGCCCCGCGCTCGCCGGGTCGGCCGGCGCGACGCTCCTGCCGGGCCGGGCTCGGCGCGTGTTCACCGGATCCCCGGTGCCCCCGGGCGCCTCGGTCATCATCCGCCGGGAGTACGCCCAGGTGAACGGCGTCGATGCGGCGGAGGACGGGACAGTGCGTGCCCGCCTCGACCTCGCGCCCGGCAGCCCGGTCTCCGAGCTCGAGCCCGGTCGGCACATCCGCCGCGCGGGCCGGGAATCGGCCGCCGGGGAGGTGCTCGTGCCCGGCGGCACCGTGCTCTCGCCGGCCCACATCGCCTACGCGGCGGTCGCCGGCCTCGACGTCCTGCCGGTGCGCTGCCGTCCGCGGGTCGCGCTCATCCAGACCGGGGACGAGGTGCGCGCCGCCGGGCTGCCGGCGGTCGGCGAGGTGCGCGATGCCTTCGGCCCCCAGCTGCCGGCCTACCTCCACCTGCTCGGTGCGGATGTCGTTTCGCAGGTGCGGATCGGCGACGATCCGGCGGAGACGCGGCGCGCCCTCGAATCGGCGCTCGGCGGACCGGGCGCGGGAGTCGACGACGACGCAGATGCCGAGGAAGCCGCACCGGCCGCGGACCTCGTGCTCACCACCGGCGGCACCGGCCGCTCGGCGGCAGATCATGTGCGACGCGTCGTCGAGGACCTGGCCCAGGAGGTCGTGTTCGAGGAACTCGACATGCGTCCGGGCCACCCGACGATGTGCACCCGGCTGCCCGGGGCTGCGATCTGGCACGTCGGTCTGCCCGGCAATCCGCTCGCCGCGATGGTGGCGATGCGTGTCGTCGTCGAGCCGTTCCTCCGTGCTGCCCTCGGTCTGCCACCGGCTCCCGTGGCCCAGGTGCAGCTGGCCGCAGGGGCACCGGCGGCGACGGTCGAGCGCCTGACCCCGGCCCGCCGGATCACCGCAGGGGCGGGGGCAGCGGAGGCGCGCACCGACGGTGCGGAGCAGCAGTGGAAGCTGTGCGACCGGACCGGGTCGAACATGCTCCGCGGGCTGTCGCAGGCCGACGGCCTCGTCGTCCTGCCGACCCGGGCGGTGGAGCCCGGCCGGCAGGTCGACTGCCTCGAACTGCCGTGGACGGCGCGGAGCTGATCCGAGTTCGCGCCGGGCGGCCGCTCGCACTCCCGCTCGACTCGGTCATGCCCCGCTGTCAGGTCAGAGGACGACCTCGATGAGGTGAGGTCCGTCGGCGGCGAGTGCGCCGTCGAAGGTGCGGGCGAGGTCCTCGATCGACTCCACGCGCGTGGCCGGCACACCCATGCTCTGCGAGAGCGCGACGAAGTCGATGACCGGGTCGTGGAGGTCGAGCAGCGAGCTCGCCTTGACGCCGAAGTCGTGGACGCCGACGTTGTGCATCTCGTCGCGGAGGATCTGGTACTTCCGGTTGGCGAAGACGACCGTGACGATGTCGAGGCCTTCGCGCGCCATCGTCCACAGGGCCTGCGGCATGTACATCGCCGAGCCGTCGGACTCGAGCGCGATGACCTTGCGGTCCGGGCAGGCGACGGCCGCGCCCAGCGACACCGGCAGGGACCAGCCGATGGCACCGCCGGTGGGCGAGAAGTAGTCGTGCGGACGCGAACCGGTGGTCTGCCGGTAGAAGTCCCGGCCGGTGGTGATCGACTCGTCGAGGACGATGCCGTTCTCCGGGATCGCCTGGCCCAGCCAGGCGGCGAGCTTCTCGAGGGTGATGGAGCCCGACGGCAGCCCGGGCAGATCTAGCTCGACGGCCGGGGCCGGCGCCGGGGCGTCGCCGATGACCGCGGAGCGGAGCGCCTCGAGCGCGGCGAGGGAGTCGGATTCCGGCTTGGCCACCTGGTGGAAGGTGGTGCCCGGGGCGGTGAGGACGCTCGCCTTGTCCGGGTAGGCGAAGAACGCGACCGGCGGCTGGGTGTCGATGAGGATGATCGCGTCGAAGTCCATGAGCAGCGCCTGCGCCGGCTCGACGGGGTAGGGGATGCGGATGGCTGCGTGCCGCCCGGCCCCGCGCTCGGTGCGCGGGGAGAAGGTGTCGACGAGCAGCGTGGCCCCGGTCGCCTCGGCGATCCGCGCAGCCACGGCGAACCGGTCTGCCCGGGCGGAGCGACCGCCGAACAGGAATGCGGTGCGCTTCCCGTTCTCCTTGAGCGTCCGCGCGGCGGCGTCGATGACGCCGGGCTGCTGCTCGACCTCCGGCAGGCGCACGGCGGTGGGAGGAGAGGTGTAGCGGTCCGCCTCGTTCCAGGCGGTGTCCGCCGGCAGGATGAGCGAGGCGATGCGGCCGGACAGGCTCGCGCCGATCGCGTCCGCGGCGTCCTGGGCGATGGTGTTCGGCGACGGCGAGGTGCGGACCCAGTCGCTGAACGGGCGGGCGGTGCCCTCGATGTCCGAGGTCAGCGGCGCGTTGAGCTCACGGTGGTAGGTGGCGTGGTCGCCGATGATGTTGACCATCGGAGTGCGGGCGCGGCGGGCGTTGTGGATGCTCGACAGGCCGTTGGCCATGCCGGGGCCGAGGTGGAGCAGGGTGGCGGCGGGCCGGTCGGTCATCCGGCCGTAGCCGTCGGCCGCGCCGGTGACGGCGCCCTCGAACAGGCCCAGGATCCCGCGGACCCCGGGGTTGCGGTCGAGCGCTGCGACGAAGTGCATCTCCGAGGTCCCAGGGTTGGCGAAGCACACCTCCACCCCGTTGTGCTCGAGCGTCTGCAGCAGGCTTTCGGCTCCGTTCACGGATGCCTCCTCACGTCGTTGTGGCGAACTGTCCTCGATCTGCCCCCACTCTATGCCGGGGAACGGACACGGGGCATGCCTGCATCCATTAGGGTGGACGCCGAAACCGGAAACCCCGGCATGACTGCACTCTTCAAGGACGAAGGACGCACCGATGAGCGACTCGCAGCATTCCCCCGACTCCGCCCGACCCGCCGGCACCGCGGGCACCGCCGACCCGAACCGCCGAGGCCCGGATGACACCGGCGGCGGCAACCGCAGCGGCGGCCTCATGCGCCCGTTCAACAACTTCCTCGAACGCTGGGTCCCGTCCGCGCTCGTCTTCGCGATCATCCTCACCCTCGTCGTCGCGCTCCTCGCCTTCCTCCTCACCGATTCCGGACCCGTCGACGTCATCACCGGCTGGGGCGAGGGGCTGGCCGGGCTGCTCGCGTTCATGACGCAGATGTCGCTCATCCTGCTCTTCGGCCACATGCTCGCGAACACCGGACCGGTGCGGAAGCTGCTCGTCGCGCTGGCCCGCGTGCCGCGCTCAGCGGTCTTCGCCTACGTCTTCGTGTTCGTCATCGCGTCCCTCGCGAGTCTCATCACCTGGGGTCTCGGGCTCGTCGTCGGCGCGCTGCTCGCCCGCGAGATCGCGGTGCAGGCCCGGACCCGCGGGCTGCGCGTGCACTTCCCGCTCCTCGTCGCCGCCGGATACTCCGGCATGGTCGTCTGGCACATGGGCTACTCGGGGTCCGGCCCGCTCACCGCGGCCACCGAGGACTCCTTCCTCGCCGAGTCGCTCGGCGGGCAGCTGATCCCGGTCTCGGAGACGATCTTCTCCACCTGGAACATGCTCGCCGCTCTCGCCGTCATCGTGGTGTGCGGCGCCCTGTTCGCACTCATCGCGCCCAAGAAGGACGCGCCGGTCGTCGGTCTGCCGGAGCACGTGGGCTCCGAGGAGTTCGACCCCGCCGAGGAGGAGGTCGTCACCCCGGCGGACCGGATCGACAACTCCCGGATCCTCACCCTGGTGGTGGGCCTGGCGCTCGTCGCCTACCTCGCAGTCCACTTCGCCCAGGGCGGCTCGCTCACCCTCGACATCGTCAACTGGTCGTTCCTCGCCCTCATCCTCCTGCTCGTCCGCAACCCGTTCGAGATCATCCACCTGACCAAGCAGGCGGCGGCGAACGTCGGCGAGATCCTCCTCCAGTTCCCGCTCTACGCCGGGATCCTCGGCATCATGACCGCCTCCGGTCTCATCGAGGTGTTCTCCACCGCGCTCGTGCAGATCGCGAACCCGACGACCTTCGGCATGCTCGCCTTCTTCGCCGCCGGCCTCGTCAACTTCTTCGTCCCCTCCGGCGGCGGCCAGTTCGCCGTGCAGGGGCCGATCATGCTCGACGCCGCGGCCCAGCTCCAGGTCGATCCCGCGATCGCGATCATGGCGGTGTCCTACGGCGACCAGTGGACGAACATGATCCAGCCGTTCTGGGCGCTCCCGGTCCTCGCGATCGCCGGCCTCAAGATGCGCGACATCATCGGCTACACCACGGTGACGCTGCTGGGCTCCGGCGTGGTCCTCACGGCGGCGCTCCTGCTCGTGTCGCTCTGACCCGCGGCGTCTCGCGCGACCGGGTCCGCTGAATTCCGGAGGACCGCTGAGGCCCGTTCCGCGCTGCGGTACGCTCGGCGGCGTGTCCATCACCACTGCCCCGGCCGTCCTCGCCCACATCAAGTCCGTGCACCCGGGCATCGACAAGACGAGAGCGGTCCTCCTCGTCCACTACGCCCAGGCATGGGCTCTGGCCTGGCGCGGGGAACCCCTGTTCGACGAGCCGGTCGAGGCCTGGGAGCACGGTCCCGCCGTGCCCGCCGCGCACCATGCCTTCTCCACCACCCTGCCGCGGAGGATCAGGCTCACCGGGCCGGATGCCGAGGACCGGCGGCGCGAGATCGAGGCCGTCGTCGCCCATTACGGCGACATGACGGCCAGCGCGCTCGTCGCGCTCGCGAAATCCGAGTCCCCGTGGGCCGAGGCGGCGGCCGCCGGGGTGCCGGCGTTCGCCTCGGGTCCGGAGATCCCCCTCGCCGCGATCCGCGACTTCCACGCCGCGCGCATCACCGATGCCGATTCGCCGCAGCGACCCGGGCCCGAGGCGGCCGCAGCCGAGGAGGAGAAGCGCCGGGCCCGCGCCCTGCGGGAGCAGCTCACCGCGCGATTCGAGACCGGGCTGCCGCTGCGTCCCTCCTCTCCCGGTGCCCCCGGCGCATCTGGTGCTTCCGATCCCCATGGCTCGTTCGCTGCCCGCAGCACGTCGGCGGCCCCCGCCCCACCTGAGCCGCCCGGTGGATCCGATGCGCACAGCTCGGTTATCCACAGGCCTGACCAGGGATGATGCAATCCGGCTGTCCGTGTCCGCGGCTCGTGCAACGATGAGAGCGTGAACTCGCCCCCCGTCCCTCCCCACGTGCATCCGGCCGACATCGTCGCGCTCTTCGGCACGGACACCGCCGCGCGGGGCAAGGAGTACTCGCTCCAGAATCGGGTGGAGGACGCGGACTGGGGCCCGGAGGAGGACACGGTCGTCGGGTCCGTGCACGGGAACTCCGACCTGCCGTACGAGGTCCTCATCCACCTGCGCGAGATCGACCGCGACCGCCGCATCACCCACTACCGCCCGGTCGCCTCGCGCTGCACCTGCCCGGTCGGCATCGCCTGCAAGCACGGTGCGGCGCTGCTGTACACGCTCTCGCAGATCGCGCTGCAGATGGCGGCGTCGGCGATCTCGGTGCCGGTCGGCCCGAAGGTGCCGGAGTGGAAGACCGTCCTCGAGCGGTTCCACTACTCCGCCGTCGAACAGGCTCCCGTCCTGCCGCTCGGGATCGGTTTCGACTTCCTCGTCGACGAGCCCCAGTCCTGGTACGCCCCGCGGGAGCTGCGCCAGGCCACGCTCGCCGACTACCAGGACGGGTCCCGCCTGCTGCTCGTCATGCGCCCGCTCACCAAGGGCAAGCGGGGCACGTGGATCAAGGGCAGCCTGCAATGGCGCACGCTCGGCCAGCCGATGGTGCAGAAGAACTACGACGCCCAGCAGGCCGACCTCATGGCGCAGTTCCACACGCAATTCACCGCCCGCAGCATCGGCTTCGACACCGGCGGTCGGGACATCCGGCTCAAGAGCTTCTCGAGCACGTTCCTGTGGCACCTGTTCTCGCGGGCACAGGAGCTCGGGATCGAGTTCGTCGGCCAGGGCATCGTCGGCCAGGTGCGCATCGGCGAGCGCGCGACGGTGACGCTCACCCTCGCTAAGCACTCAGGCGACCTCCACGTCGTGCCCACGGTCGCCGTCGACGGTCGCACGGTCCCGGTCACCGACACGCACCCCCCGCTGCCGGTCGGCAACGTCGGCTTCGCGCTCACCTCCCTCGACACCTCGGGCCGCCTGCCGCGCGTCGACATCGCACTCGCCCCGACGGACAAGCCCCTCGCCCCGCCCGTCCGGGAGCTGTTCGGACGCCAGGATCCGCTCGTCGTGCCGCCGGAGGACATCGCGGAGTTCTATGAGCAGACCGTCCCCGTCGTCCGCTCGGTGATCCCCATCGACGCCGCCGACGACTCGATCGAGGTGCCCCGCTACCGGCCGCCCCAGCTCCACCTCCACGCCGAGTTCGAGGCCGGCGACCGGGTGGTCCTCAGCTGGGACTGGGAGTACCACGACCCCGACCGCACCCTCGATCTCATCGACTTCTACGAGTTCAGCTCCCGCGGTGCGCGCACCGGTCGCCGCGACCGGGAGTTCGAGGCCGCGACCCTGCGCCAGGTGCGGGAGGTCTGGCCGGATGCCGCGCGCTGGAGCTCGACCGAGCTCACCGGCATCGACACCGCGCAGTTCAGCGAGCAGATCCTGCCCCGCATCGAGGAGCTCGAGACCGTCCGCGTCGAGGTCTCCGGCGACCGGCCGGACTACACCGAGCTCACCGGCGCCCCGCACGTGCGGATCACCACTGCGGAATCCACGCGCACGGACTGGTTCGACCTCGGCATCCTCGTCACCATCGACGGCAAGCAGATCCCTTTCGGTCGGTTGTTCGAGGCGCTCGCCAGCGGCGCGAAGACGCTGCTGCTGCCCGACGGCTCCTTCTTCTCCCTCGACCGGCCGGAGTTCGACCCTCTGCGCGAGGTGCTCGCCCAGGCCGACGCCCTGCCGGAATGGGATCCGGAGCAGCCGCGCATCACCCGCTACCAGGCGGGTCTGTACGCGGAGTTCGAGGACATCGCCGACGAGGTCGATGCGGCGATGGCGTGGCGGGATGCCGTCACCGGCCTCATGGACGTGGACACCGTGCCCGAGGTGCCCGTCCCCGCCGCCGTCCACGCCGAGCTCCGGGCCTACCAGGTGACCGGATTCCGCTGGCTCGCGTTCCTCCACCGGCATCGCCTGGGCGGGATCCTCGCCGACGACATGGGCCTGGGCAAGACCCTGCAGACCCTCGCCTTCATCGCCCACGCTCGCGGATTCGGCGGCGACGCGCACCTGAGCGCCCTGCCGGCCGGAGGATCGGACGGGGGCTCGGCCGGGGGATCGGACGGAGCAGAGCTCCTCGCCAGGTCCGCTGACGCATCCCACGAGCCGGACGACGACGCGCTCTCCGGGGAGATCGTCCTCCCCGGCGGGCGGCAGGCAGGCGCGTCGGGCGGGACAGCGCTGGACGGGTCGGCGCTGAGCGAGACCGCACTGAGCGGGGAACTCGTCGGCGATGCACCGTTCCTCGTCGTCGCGCCCACCTCGGTGGTGTCGACGTGGAAGGCGGAGGCGGAACGGTTCGTCCCCGACCTCGATGTCCGGGTGCTCCGCGCGACGTCGAAGAAGCGGAAGACGACGATCGCGCAGGAGGTCGGCGGCGCGGACCTCGTCATCACTTCGTACGCGATCCTGCGGATCGACGGACAGGAGTTCGCCGAGCTGCCGTGGGCGGGCCTGATCCTCGACGAGGCGCAGTTCGTCAAGAACCGATCCTCGCGGGTGCACCAGGCGGCGAAGAACGTCCCGGCGCCGTTCCGGCTCGCGATCACCGGCACCCCGATGGAGAACTCGCTGGCGGACCTGTGGTCGCTGCTCGCGATCGCCGCCCCCGGTCTGTTCCCGTCCTTCGCGCGCTTCAACGCGGAGTACATCAAACCGATCGATTCCGGCAATGCGCCCGGGCGGATGGTGCAGCTGCGCAAGCGGATCCGGCCGTTCATGCTGCGCCGGACCAAGGAGCTCGTCGCCTCCGATCTGCCGGAGAAGCAGGAGCACACCACCGTCGTCGAGCTCGCCCCCAAGCATCGGAAGCTCTACGACACCGTGCTCCAGCGCGAGCGCAAGAAGCTCCTCGGCCTCATCAAGGACATGGACCGCAACCGCTTCATCGTGTTCCGCTCGCTCACGCTGCTGCGCATGCTCGCGCTCGACCCGGCGATCGTCGATGCCGAGGAGTACGGCGACATCCCCTCGAGCAAGCTCGACGGCCTGCTCGACAGCCTCGGCGAGGTCGTAGCGGAGGGCCACCGGGTCATCGTGTTCAGCCAGTTCACCTCGTTCCTCGCCCGCGTCGCGGCGCGCCTCGACGAAGCCGGGATCGACCACGCCTACCTCGACGGCGCGACCCGGGACCGCGACGGAGCGATCTCCGGCTTCAAGGAGGGATCAGCGCCGGTGTTCCTCATCAGTCTCAAGGCCGGCGGCTTCGGGCTCACCCTCACCGAGGCCGACTACGTGTTCCTCCTCGACCCCTGGTGGAATCCGGCCGCGGAGGCCCAGGCAATCGACCGCACGCACCGGATCGGACAAACGAAGAACGTCATGGTGTACCGGATGGTCTCGGAGAACACCATCGAGGAGAAGGTGCTCGCCCTGCAGCGCAAGAAGGCCGAGCTCTTCACCGCGCTCATGGACAACGGTTCGGCCTTCAGCGAGGCGCTCACCGCCGACGACGTCCGCGACCTGCTCGACGGGTGAGGCCGGGCGGGTCGTGCGGGGCATGGTCACCGGGTCGGTGACGTCCCCGCCCCGAGGGCCAGGACGATGTCGGCGATGGTCAGCGGGTCGGTGAGCGGCGTACCGAGAATCGGCTCGAGCTTGTTCAAGCGATACCGCACGGTGTTCTCGTGCACCATGAGCCGAGCCGCGGCCCGTGGAACATGCGCGCCCTCCTCGATGTAGGCGACGAGAGTCTCCCACGCCGCTGGATCCGCGGCGAGTCGATCCCGGAAGCGGGAGATCACCGAGTGGTCGTACTGGGTGTTGAGTCGGGCCGCCGCCCATTGATGCGGCTTGAGTTCGTCGACGCGGACGATACGGATACCGCTGCCATCGGCTGCCGCGATGCTGCGAGCGACATCCGCCGACCGCAACAGCTCGGGAATCCGGCTCAGCACCACGAACGGCTCGGACACACCGATCTCGGCACTGCCCCCATCGACGATGAATCGCTCCGCTGCGGTATCTGCCGGGACCAGCACGGTGTACTCGGTGCGCAGGCGGGAACGGCCTGTCTCGACCACTAGGGCGTGTCTGACAATGATGTGGTTCGCTGGCTGAGAGCCTGGGAGCATGTCGAGATTCCAACTGCTCACGGATGCTCAATGGTCGCTGATCGCTGACTTGCTGCCTGCTCCGACCGGCCGCAGGGGCCGGCCCTTCGCTGATGCCCGCCAGATGGTC